>UQOQ01000010.1:0-60649 GCA_900542715.1 uncultured Collinsella sp. | reverse complement strand
TTCGAATCCGCCCGGGGGCACCAGAGATTTGCCGAGCCCGGTACCGCTACGGTGCCGGGCTCTTCTGGTCTAAGGGCAGGGTTCGAGCCGTCGACACCCGCGTCACCAATTTCCCCGCGGGGGGAGTTTTCGAATCAGCCCGGGGACACCAGAGATTGATCGAGCCCGGTACACCGTCACGGTACCGGGCTCTTCTGGTTCATGTCATGTCAAAAACGAAGCGCCCGCTTGCTGGGGGAGCAAGCGGGCGCCTGTGAGCGAATATGTTTGCGGCGGGAGCCGTAATGGGCGGTGGGGCGGCGACTAGTTGGTCGTACCAGAATCGTCGCCCGTGCTCGTGCCCGAGCCAGAGCCCGAACCCGAGCCAGAAATCGAAACCGTCAGCGTAATCGTGTTGTCGGTGGACTGCTTGCCGGTGGGGGAGACGCCCGTAACGGTGGCGTTTTCGTTGCCGCTCACGGGGTTGCCGTTCTGGTCGCAGAACGCGATGTTGTAGAACCCGGCGTTGTTGAGCGCGGTGACGGCGGCGGAGATGCTCTTGCCGTACAGGTTACCCGGAACGCTGGCCTTGCCGGACTTCTTGGCAATGACGACGGTAATCGTGGCGCCGGGCTTCTGCTTACCGCTGGGGTTCCAGCTGATCACGGTGCCCTCGGTAACCGAGTCGTTCTCCTGATAGCTCACGTCGACGCCAAAGCCTGCCATATCGAGGGCGTTGCGCGCCTGGGCCTCGGTCATGTCGGTCAGGTCGGGGACGGACGTGGTATCCGGGCCGCTCGAGACCTTGTACGAGATGGTCGTGCCCTTCTCGACTTCCTTACCGGCTTCGGTGCCCTGCTCAAAGACCTGGCCCTCATCGGCCTCGTTGGCCTCCTCGGAGGCGTTGCCCTTCAGGCCAACGCTTGCCAGCGCGGCTTCTGCCTGGTCCTTGGTCAGGCCGACCAGCCGGGGAACCTCGACCTTCTCGGAGGGCTTGGGGCCCTTGGAGATTACCAGGTTCACCTTGGTGCCCTTGGCCTTCTTGGTGTTGCCGTTGGGCGTCTGCTCGGCGACCTTGCCCTCGTCGACATCGTCGTTGTAGCTTTGGTCGATGGTGCCGACCTCGAGGCCGGCTTCCTTGATCTGCTCGACGGCAGTCTGCTGGTCCTTGCCTAGCACATCGGGCACGGTGACCTGCTCGCCGCCAAAGAGTCCTGTGGCAAAGGCCACCACGATACCGATGACGGCAACGGCTGCCACCACGGCGGCGATGATCTTGTTTTTGTTGGATTTGGGCTTTTCGACCTCGTAGGAGCCGGTGGAGCCCGAAACCGAGCTACGAGCGGTATTCTGGCCGCTCACGCCCGAGACGGGACGTACCATGGCGCGCGTCTGATCGGAAAGCTCGCGAGTCTTGGTGGCGCCCAGCTCACCGGGTGCACCGATGATGCGCGTGGGCTCCGAGATGTTGACGGCACGGCCCGACAGGTAGCTGTTGAGCACCTGACGCAGCTCGTCGGCGGTCTGGAAGCGGTTTGCCGGGTCCTTCTCCATGCACTTGAGGATGATGCGCTCAAGGTCGGCGTCGACACCGGAGTTGATCTGGCTCGGCGGAATAGGCAGCTCGTTGACCTGCTTGAGTGCGACCGAGATAGCGTCGTCACCGTCAAAGGGAACGCGGCCGGTGGCGCACTCGTACATCACGACGCCCAGCGAGTAGATATCCGAGGTGGGGCCGAGGTCCTGACCACGGGTCTGCTCGGGGCTGACGTAGTGGGCGGTTCCCAGCACGTTGTTGTCTTGCGTGAGGTGGCTGTTCTTGGCGCGCGCGATGCCAAAGTCCATCACCTTGATGTTGCCGTCTGGCAGCACCATGATGTTCTGCGGCTTAATGTCGCGGTGGATGATCTCGTGCTTGTGGGCGACCGAAAGCGCGGAGCTGATCTGCGAGCCGATCTGGGCGACCTTCTTGGGGTCGAGGGCGCCGTGGCTCTTGATGCCGCTCTTAAGGTCGGTGCCGCGCAGGTACTCCATGACGATGTAATAGGTGTCGCCGTCCTTGCCCCAATCGTAGACGCCCACGATATAGGGGGAGGAGAGACCGGCTGCTGCCTGGGCCTCCTGCTTAAAGCGTGCGGCGAAGGTTGCGTCGCCAGCATACTGCGGCAGCATGATCTTGACGGCTACCGTGCGGTCGAGGACCTGGTCCTGCGCACGGTAGACGGTCGCCATACCGCCTGTCCCCACCTTATCCTTGAGGAGGTATCTTCCCCCGAGGACCCTCTGTTCCATTCCTGCTCCTAACATAACTATTCGCTCAACGATGTGTGTAGTACCTACGATGTGGCCGCTGGGGCCGTGTGGCGCGTTGCCGCTAACTCTTCGGCCGCGGCGCGCCTCGGGTGTCCGATTCGATCATGGGCATCACGCTCCCTGTGCGGCGAGCGCCGCGGTCAGGACGATGCCGGCAATCTTGGCCGCCTTGACGTCGTGTTTGTCGTAATCCTCCAAGGCCACCGAGATGGCGACCGTGGGTGAATCGTAAGGTGCAAAGCCAACGAACATCGAGTTGACGTTGGTGCCGCCGGTCTCGGCCGAGCCGGTCTTGCCGGCGACCTTGACGCCGGGGACCTGGGCATCGGTGCCGGTACCGGACTGGACGACGGCGAGCATGGCCTGCTTGACCTGGTCGGCCGTGGCGGAGCTGACGGCCTGACCCAGCGAGCGGGACTGCGTGGTCTTGACCACAGTTCCGTCCGGGGCGAGTACCTGGGCTACAAAGTACGGGTCCATGACCACGCCACTGTTAGCGATGGCGGCGGCAATCACGGCGTTTTGCATGACGGTGGTCTGCGGCCCGGGCGTGTGGTCCATGCCGACAGGCTGGCCGGCGCCGGCCCAGGCGGTCTCCCACTCGGTCATGAGCGACGGGTCGGCCATGATGGAGGCCGCGGAGGTCAGGTCTTGGCCGAGCTTTTGGCCGTAGCCAAAGGCGTTGGCAAACTGCACGAGCGTGTTTGCGCCAACTTCGTTTGCCACCTGGCCAAAGACGACGTTGGAAGACACGGCAAAGGCCTGCTGCAGGCTGATGGTGCCGTAGCTCTCGTTGGCATAGTTGGTGACCGGCGCGTTGCCGATGTCCATGGAGCCGGGCGCCTGGTAGGTGCTGGTAAGGCTGGCGGTGCCGGTCTCGAGTGCCGCGGAAAGCGTAACGACCTTAAACGTGGAGCCCGGCGTGTACAGCGCGTCCATGGCGCGATTGTACATGGAGCCGTCCTCGCCGCCGCCCGCCTGCAGCAGGGCGTCGATGTTGGTGTTGTCATAGGTGGGCGAGCTGGCGCATGCGAGCACCGCACCGGTACGCGGGTCGATGACCACTACAGCGCCCTTAAAGCCCTTGAGCGCCTGCTCGGCCGCCGTCTGGATACGCGAGTCGATGGTGAGCTTGGCGGTGTTGCCCGGCTGGGTCTGGCCCGCGAGCGAAGCGATGGCGTTGTTCCAGCTGGAGTAATCCTTAGAGCCGGTGAGCGTGTCGTTCATGACACTCTCGATGGCGGTGGTGCCATACTGCTGGCTCACGTAGCCAACCACGTGCGCTGCCAGGTTGCCGTTGGGGTAGGAGCGTACGTAGGTGCCGTCCTCCTGCTGCAGCGACTCGGCCAGCGTCACGCCGTCGGACGTGATGATGGAACCGCGCTGGATGTACTTGGAGCGGGCGATAGTGTGGTTGTTGGTCGGCATATCCTGATAGTCCTTGGCCTTGATGACCTGGACATAGGTGAGGTTGCCGATAAGGATGGCGAATAGCGCCGTAAAGGCGAGCACCGCACGGGTTAGACGGTTGGCGAGCGCAACGCGGCCGAGCACACCGGATTCAGGCGTGTCGAGCAGGCGACGGCGCATGCGCGAGCCGACGGAATGGCTGCCGCTGCCGTAGGAAGACGAGGTGGCAAAGCGCGTGCCCGTCGGGGCGGCGGCAGATGCGACCTGATCATCGGTGATGGCGGCCATAGTGCCGGTGCCGGTAAGCTCGGCCTCGCGTCCGGTCGCTTCGTCACCGGCGCGCAGCAGGAGCGCGACGATGATAAAGCTCGCCAGCAGCGAGGAGCCGCCCTGGCTCATAAAGGGCAGGGTGACGCCGGTCAGCGGGATCAGGCGGGTTACGCCGCCAACGATCAAGAAGGCCTGGAAGCTGATGGCGGCCGTAAGGCCCGTGGCACTAAAGGCTGCGAGGTCGGATTTAGCGCGGGCGGCCGTGGTGAGGCCACGCACGGCAAAGAGCATAAACAGGATGAGCACGGCGCCGCCGCCCAAAAGGCCCATCTCCTCGCCGATAGCCGAGAAGATAAAGTCGGACTCGACGACGGGGATGTTGTTGGCCATGCCGTTGCCGATGCCAACACCGACCAGACCGCCATCGGCAAGCGAGAAGAGCGATTGGACGATCTGGTAGCCCTGGCCCTGGGCGTCCTTAAAAGGATCGACCCAAACCTGGAAACGTACCTGAACGTGAGACAGGAACTTGTAGGCGCCCACGGCTCCAACGGCTAAGAGCGCAAGGCCGATAACGACATACGAGAATCGTCCCGTGGCAACGTAGAGCATCAGCAAGAAGATGGTGTAGAACAGCACGGCCGAACCCAGGTCGCGTTCGAAGACGACGACGAGCAGGCACACACCCCACACGGCAAACAGCGGCAGCAGCAGTCGCAGGCGAGGGATCTTAAAGCCCAGGATCTTGCGGTTGGAGATGGAGAGCAGCTCGCGGTTCTCAGCCAAGTAGCCGGCCAGGAACAGCACGATAAAGACCTTGGCGAACTCGCCGGGCTGGATGGTAAAGCCCGCGATGCGAATCCACAGCTTGGAGCCCGAGATCGTGGTGCCGATAAAGATAGGCAGCATCAGCAGAATGATGCCGATAATGCCAAAGGTGTACTTGTAGCGCATGACCACGTCGAGGTTTTTGACCAGTGCAAGCGTTCCCACCATGAGCGCCACCGAGACAAACAGGATGATGAGCTGTGAGATGGCGAGAGCGGGGGCGAGGCGTGTCACGAACGTGATGCCGATGCCCGAAAGTATAAATACGATGGGCAGGATGGCGGGATCGGCGCCAGGCGCCAAGATGCGCACGGCGATATGTGCTGCGGCGAAGGCGGCGAAGAGGCCGATCGGTACGGCGAGCGTCTCAAAGGAGATAGCGGCGCCCGCGGTGAGGACGTACATCGCATACAGCAGGATGACGGGGAACGCCGAGGCGATGAGCAAGAGCAGTTCGGTGTTGCGGCGACTCATAAGCGGCACTCCCTTTCTAATTCTTATCGGAGGCTTCGGCCTCGGCGGACTGTTCGGCGGTTTTCTCGGAATCTGATTCGGAGGTCGATCCCTGGTCGGTGTTGTCGCGAATCGTTTGCGCGTCGATCACCTGGCGGGTCTGCTCCTCGTCGATCTGGTGGCGGTACTTGGATATCGTGTCCTGCGCATCGTCGACACTTGTTTGCGGAATGCCCGCCTTGAGGCGGTTTTGCGTGTCTTCGGGCAGGTCGGACAGCTTGATACTGGTTTCGCTTTCGAGCCAGTGGAGCTTGAGTCCGAGCGGCTTGCCGGGCAGGCCGCGCCAGACGGCGACATTGCCCTGGTAGGTACCCAGGTAGTACGAGCCGGTGACACCCGTGTAGGCCCAGATGGCAGCCGCCAGCACCAAGACGAGACCTAAGACGACGCCGATGGTGACGTTGCGGCGACGCACGCGTTGCGCCTCGCGCATAACGCCATCGTCAACCAGGTCAACGACTACTACGGTCACGTTGTCGTGGCCGCCGGCGGCAAGCGCCGCGTCCACTAGGTTGTCGACGCAGATTTGCGCGGTTGAGGACTGCGTGGCGATGTTCTCGATATCGCTATCGGGAATCATGCTCGAAAGGCCGTCGGAGCACAGGATCAGGCGGTCGCCTTCCTCGATATGCAGAGTGAAGTGGTCGGCATACATGGCGGGGTCCGAGCCCAGCGCACGGGTGATGACCGAGCGGTTGGGGTGGACGCGAGCCTCGTCTGCCGTGATCTCGCCGGCGTCCACGAGCTCCTCCACGTAGGAGTGGTCGCGGGTCACGCGGATGAGCGTGCCCTCGTGGAGCAGGTAGGCGCGAGAGTCGCCCACGTGGGCGATGGCGAGCGTGTCGTTTTCGATATAGGCGCAAGTGGCTGTGCAGCCCATGCCGGGCTTGCCTAGGCCGTTCAGGGCCGCCTCGATTACGGCGGCGTTAGCTGCCTCGACGGCTGCCGCCAGGCGTGCTGCGTCGGCGGACTGCGGGGCCGTCTTGGCAATAGTCTCAACGGCGATGGAAGAGGCCACCTCGCCGGCAGCGTGACCACCCATGCCGTCGCATACGCAAAAGAGCGGCGACTGCACCAGGTAGGAATCCTCATTGTGCGGGCGTACGCAGCCAACGTCGGAGCGGGCGCCCCACATGAGTTGCGTGGTGGTGCCGGCATCATAGGTCGAGTCGGTCTCGATGCGCTCCTCGGTCAGGGGCTCAAAGCTCATGGTCGAGCCGGGGTCTTTGAGCTTGGCCTCAACGGCGGCAACGTCGATTTCGGCTGTGTCACCGGGAGAGACGGTGTCGGTCTCGGCGTTTGATTCGGAATCGCCGGTGTCCGGGGAGTCGGGCTCCTCGGACACGCGGGCGGTCGACTCGTCGTCTTGCGGGCTGACGTCTATAGGCTCGGGCGCCGGCGTAGACGCGGGCGCAACCTCGGATGCCGGGGCTATGGGAAACGCCGGCGCGGCGGGCTCGGGTGCCGCAAACACCGCAGCGCTCTCGTTAATTGCCGCGGCGACGGGCTCTGCAAAGTGAGCCGGCGCCGGGGCTGCTTCGGGCGCTGTGGGCTGTTCCGCAGCATGTGCGCCGATGGGCGCCGCTACGGCATCCTCTTCGTCCTCGTTATCGGCGAGATCCGAAATATCATGCGTTACATGCGAAAGAGGCAGGGAGAACACGGTGTCCTCGGGCTCCACGGGTGCGGAGCCCGCCGGAGCGGCGTGGGCCGGCGCAGCTGTGGCGGCGGCCGGTGCCTCGGTCATAGTTGCGGACTTGTTCTCCTCGTCGATCATCGACGGTTCACCTTCATGACCACATCGCCAATCTGGACTTCGTCGCCCTCGCGCAGCGTCGCGGGCTCCACGAGCTGGCGGCCGTTGACGAGCGTGCCGTTAAGCGAGTTGAGGTCCTCGATGATGAGCGCCGGGCCCTGCAGCGAAAAGCGCGCATGCGAGGCCGAGACGAACGGTTCGTTGATGCAGATGTCCGAAGATGGCGAGCGACCGACGATGACGGGGCCGAGCATGTCTACGTGGATGCCACGGATGCCGCGCGGGCCCTTGTCCACATCGATCGTCCAGATAGCCGAGTCGCGGCGCTGTCCGCGCACAAGTCCCACGCCGGTCTTCATGACGGCGAACAGGAAGATATAGAGCAGGGCGACCAGGACGATGCGGCCTGCAAAAAGGACGATATCGATGTTCATAAGCGACTATCCCCTAAATTCAAAGGTGCTCAGGCCAAACGTCAGCAGATCGCCGTTGCGCAGCGGGCAGCGCGTAATGCGGCGGTTGTTGACGAGCGTGCCGTTGGTGGAATTGAGGTCCTCGATCGACCAATCCGAGCCCGTAAAGGTGAGCTGGGCGTGGCGGCGCGACACGTTGGGGTCGCGCAGGGCAATATCGGAAACCGAGCGCTCGCGACCGATAGTCACCTGTGCGGAGGTGATGCTATGGCTCTCGCCGCTCACGACGTCGACGAGCTGGGCGAGCGGGCGCTGCGGGGCGCGAGTGCTCGCCATGTTGGAGGCGATGCCGGCTGCGGCGCCTAGGCCCACGGCGGCACCGGTCGCGGCGGCTCCGCCCATGCCGGCAAGCGCGTCGCGCGAGACGGTCTGCGGCACCGGGATGGGTGCTGCGGCGGGGTCGGGGACGCTAGGCGCGAAGGGGTCTGCCACGGCAAGCGGGTCGGGAGCGGCGGCGCGAGGCGTCGGCTGCTGCTGGGGCATGGCGGCGGGGCGCTGCTGCTGCGGGGCAGCAAACTGCTGCTGGCCGGCGCGCGGGGCGCTGGCGGCACGGCTTGCCGCGGAGTTGTTTTGGCCCAGACCGTTTTGATAGGCGCGCTCTTCTTCGTACAGGCGGCCGAGCGTGGGGGCATCGACGTTCTCGGCAAAGACCGAGAACTTGCCGGCGCGCAGCTGCGGATCGATCATAAAGCGCACGAGGGGCTCGCCGACAAAGACATAGCGGCGCTTTTCGGCCTGCGCCTTCACAAACTCGCGGACCTCGCGCGAAAGCTCGGGGTAGAACGGGGCGAGCATGGGATCGTCGTCGGCGGCGATCAGGATGGTATAGAGTGCCGGCGCCGTGTTGACGCCGTTGATCACCAGAGTCTGATCCTCCATGTCGCGAGCGGCCTGCTTGGCAAGCTTCTTAAAGGAGAACGGGGCACGGGTGGCACCGAAGATGCCGGCCACGTGGTCCTCGAAGATGTTCAGGAAGTTCACGAAAGATCACTCTCCGTATAGGTTCTTTGGTATCCGAGCAAATATAGGCATATCCCAACGATTATAGAGGATAGGGTTCCCGCAACCGCCGCCTTGGCGACGACCGCGGCTGCAAGGCTGGCAATTTCCATATGGTGTGCAAGACAGGACGCCGCTGCGCAGCCGATGCCGGCGACAGCGATGGCGGCGATTACGGCAAGGTTTGAGCCCTGATCGGCACGCTTGGCATGGGCGTTGAGCAGCGCAGATGACGCCGCGGCAGTTGCCGCTACCAGCACAAAGGCAGCCCAAAGGAGTGGGTCTCCCAGCGCTGCGGCAACGTTACCGAGCCCCAGCACGCCTCCGGCTGAAAGCGCGACCGTGGCCAGACGGGCAAAAAGTGCGCCCATGCCCGTTGCCGCGGCGGCGCTTGCCGGGCCGAGCCAAAATGACGCGACGCCGGCGGTGACCCCAGCTGCCAGGAAGGTATTGCCGGTCAGACAGCCAAGCGCGAGTGCACAGGTGAGTGCGGCGCTCGCGGCAGCCTCGGTGCGACCCCAGGCGATCCACCAACCGGACATGGCGGCGGCAAAGATCACCGCGACGGGCAACATCGACAGGACGCCCTGTGCCTGCATGGTGGCGTTTGCCATGAGCACCAAAAAGCCCACAGCCGAGATGGCCGAGCCAATCTGGGGGGCCAGGCCGGCCGCCGCTCCGATCGCGATAGCCGCAATGACCAGGCCGGGAAGCGCCGCGACGCCGGCCGTCTGCATCAGCAAAAAGCTAAAGGCGCCGCACGTTAGCGCCGAGATAGCGTGCATGGCGTAGTCGCGCGCATGGCTCCAGCGCGTGCCTGCCCAGCCGAGTGCGGGGTCGACTTCGATGGTGTCGTCCTCGTAGTGCGACGGCTCGATATCGTCGAGCTCCTGCTCGTCATCCGAAAGTTCGCCAACCATTTGCTCCAGGCTGCGACGGCCTTCGCGCACGCTGCCCAGACCGGCAAGGAGCTGGTCGCAAAATGCCTCGATGCTGTTGGGGCGGTCCTGCGGCATGGGGGAGAGCGCGCTCATGAGCGCGGCCTCGGCTCCCGGGGGAAAGTGTGGTATCAGCTCGCTGGGATAGGTGGCGCCGCCGATGATGCGGCCGAGCGAGTCGGCGGGCGTGGCCGCCATAAAAGGAGCGCTGCCGCACAGGCCCTCGTAGATCACACAGGCGAGGGCAAAGACATCGGCGCGCTCGTCGACCGTGCCGGTCTCGATATCGAGCTGCTCGGGCGGCATGTAGCCGATGGTGCCGCCGCGTGAGCCGCCAAAGCCACCGGCGGACGACAGCCGCGCCATGCCAAAGTCGGTGAGCTTTACATTGCCCGAGTGGTCGATGAGCACGTTGGCGGGCTTAATGTCCAGGTGGAGTACGCCATTACTGTGGGCGAAGGTGAGCGCCTGGCCCAGGGCATCGGCAATGGCCGCGGCCTCGTCAAAGGTAAGTGAGTGGCCGTCCGCGCGGTGCAAAAACTCGGCCAGCGACATGCCATCGACATATTCCATAACCAGGTAGGCATAGGCTGTGTCGTGCGTAAAGTCGATGACCTGCACGATGTTGGGATGTTGAAGCATGGCGGCAGTGTGCGCCTCGCGCAGGACATCCATGATGTCGCTAGCGGGCATGCCGGCACCGTTGATAAGGGGGATGCGTTTAATGGCGACGCGGCGGCGCAGGTGCGTGTCGCGGCAGATCTCGATGGAGCCAAAACCGCCGGTCGCAAGTGTCTCGAGCGGCTGGTACCGCTTGAGCAGCTCGCGAGAGCTGGTGCCCTCCAAAGGAACGTCCGGCGAGAACCGGGCGGTATGTTGCGAGAAAAGCGGCATGGCCAACCCTCGTGCGTTTAAAGTTCGTTTGCGAGCGGCGGGCGCGGGGCCGAGCCGTTCGCGGTGGCATAGATGCTGCTAGTGTAGCACGCTCGGGCAGATGGCGAGGATAGCGGGATGCGAGGTGGCCCGATCGATTCGGCCCGTTTCGGCTCGTTTGGAAAGCGCATCTCAGTTTTCAGCCAAATTATGGGATGCGCTTTCCAAATGGGGTGGGCTGCGGAAACTGCATCCCAGAATATTGCCCTGGAACGGGATGCGCTTTCCGAACCGGCGTCCAAAAGGAAACCGCATCCCGCTTTGATGTGGGGACTGCGAACAAAAGCCGGACCGTGATCTGGCGCGGATTGGAGTTCGCCTGAATCATTGATGCTGGCTGGTGTGAGAACAGAGATAAACGAGCGGCTCGAGCGATATAATGACACGCTATGGAGGCCGTATGCTCTTTTCCCGCCGTTCTGCTACATTTGCCTGCGCCATTGCGCTTGTCGTAATGGCGGTCACCCCTTATCACCGGTTTTCATCTTCAATCGGCCTAGCGTCAGGTGCAATGACCTGGCTCGTTATCCTGGGCGCATGCCTCGCGGCGTTTGTTCATGGTGCTGCGCTATGCAAGGGGGGAATGAGAAGGCCGAGGCATCTCGGTGCCATCGGTGTTTTCCTTGGTGTTATTGCAACGGTTCCCGAATGGGCCGACCTGGCTTTCTATGCTCGCGGAGACTCTATTCCAATCGTGTTTGCACCGATTTGGTTGTTACATGGCGTTTCGTGTGTCTCGTGCTTTGTTGGGTCGCTGCTTCTCTCATATGTTATTTGGGGCACGGCGGACTCTCCTTTGACGCAGAGGTCGACACGGACTGACGAAAGGGAAACTCGTCACCCGCAGGACGCGATTTTTACAGAAACAATAGCCGTCATGTCTTGCCTGCTGTTTTGCTGTCGAGTTTCATGGAGAGTCGTTCCCGAGCCATGGGGGATGCCCCCTGTAACGGCCGCGTCAATTGGCCTTGCGCTTTTAATTCCGTTGGTCTATCTCGCATTGACTGTGGCCCCGCCGTTTTGCCGCCCTCGTGCCTTTGGCCATGGGCGGCGCGACGTGTTTGCCTGTTCTGTGCTCGTAGCAGTTCCTATTGGTCTTATTCCGGCTGTTGAGGCGGCATACTTCGCAAGCGATGCCGTGGTCATTGCATTGCTGGCGATGGGGTCCGTTATCGCTGCTGCCTTCGTATGCATGTTGCTAAGGGGGAAACGGGACAACAATTCGGATATCGCCTGTGCGTCCGACACATTCGATGCGGGGGTGTTTTCCCCTGCCCTGTCGCCTAGAGAAGAGCAGTTTGTTCGACTGCTGCTCAAAGGGAAAACGCCGGCGGAAATTGCCAAGGAGACGGATACGAAGCCATCGACGGTGAGAACAACGCTTCACCGAGCATACGGGAAGGCGTCGGTTGCGGGCTCACGCGAGCTCGTGGCGCTGTTTGCGGGTGAGGGCGATACTGTAGGGCATGAGCTACCGCAGCGGCATGCTGACGATATAGTGGCATCAGCTCGAACGCGCCGGCTGTTTCGATACCTGCTCACATTATTCTTTATCCTCCTTGCGGCGGGGCCCTTGGTAATGGCGGATAGCGATTGGGGGTCCGGTGTTTCGCGGGCTGTCGCCTTTTCCCTCTTAAGCTACGCATTGGGTCTCGGACTGCTTCTGTCGCTACGCTACGCGGGTGGAAAAGCGAATCGTGGCGCTGCGCTGGATAGAGCGGGTGAAGCGATTTGGCTCGGAAGCCCGTACGTATGGGCGGTGCTATCTGCTGTGGAATGGTCTTTTATCTATATCGCGGCATTGATGTGCATACGCGTTCCGTTGATGGCTGTGCCGGTCCTGTTTTGCGGCGTGGCGTCTACGGCTTCGCTCGCTGTTGGGCTGCGTCCGTTTAAGGTGCATGCCCATGCTCGGGCTATCGTGCCGTTGGTGTCAATGGGCATGGTTGCCTTAATCTATGCGGTCGCTAGGGGGCGAATCCATGGACTTGCGGTGCTGACGGGGGTGCTGCTCACATATATAGTGATGCGAAGCTGTCCGCAGCGCAAAATGCTTGGGATATGGATGCTTTGCTTCGGGGCGACGGCTCCTGTTTGGGCTGTCTTGCTCAATATGGTGCAGGATCTGACGGTTTTCGAGCCGTTGTTCCTCGCGTCGTTGTTGGGGCAAAGTTCGGCTGTCAATGTCGTCGTGGCAACGGTGATTGTTTGCTGGTCTGTGCCCATGTTCGTTACGCACATCGCGCTCGCCCGCTCGGTTGAGGACGAGAAGGCCGTCTTGGAGTACCGGGCGAACGGGTCCACCGAAACGGCCCGCGTGCGCCAGCTGGCCCTGCTTACGTCGCGCTCCCTTTCTGATGTTCAGTCGCAAATTTTGCTGATGACGGCAGAGGGGGCAACGACAAAGGCCATTGCGGAGGATGTCGGTTACGCTGCATCTACGGTGCAAGCGCTGCGGTCTGCATCTTACCGCCAGTTGAAGATCAAGAATAAGGCGGAGCTAATTTTATTGTTATCGCAGGTAAATAACGTGTAAACGCCTGAGCAATCAACTCAATAGCGGGTGTTTACAGACATCTTTCTCTATTCATGCGAAGGTTGCCGTGCGTCGACGCATTGTTAACCGCTTTTGATTGGAGAAGGCCATGATTAAGCCAAGGAGCGCTATTGCTCGAATCGGAGTCGGCTTGGTGATTGCAGCTGGTCTGTCCCTAGGGGTTCCCGCTGCATCGTTTGCACAAGAGGAGTTTGACACCTCTCAGGTTTCCAGCATTACTCAAAACGCCGATACGGGAATTACGACCTGTACGAACAATGCCGATAAGGCATTTAGTTTTCAATGTGCCGGGACGAGTGCAACTGGCTACCGTCAAAAGGATGATTCCTCATCGCTCTATCTGGATATCCAGGGCCATACGGGAAATCCGCTTCGGTTATATACAGACGGTGCGTATAACACAAGCGGTAGCGGCAGCATGAATTGTACTCAGGGAACGTATCGTTCGAATCACAAGGGACAGTGGGAAATGTATAACCTCGTCCGTGAGAACGGGCGATCTGCGGCGCGACTGACTGCATGGGCGGAGTCTGGCTACGGCACTGTTATTGGCGTATGGAGCCCCGACTGCGTCGGGCATTTCCACAAGCTTCCCGCATAGTTGTTTGAAATGGCTCCCTTCCGGCTTTCTGGGTCGGAAGGGGGAGGAGGACGTATGAACCAAAAGCTCGCAAGATACGAACTGTCGAAAACGATTAGACGTCCAGCTTTTATCCTTGCTCTCTTGATTGCGGTCGCAGTTGCAATAGCTGCCGCGCTGGAGCCGTGGGCAAATTTGGAAAAAGAGCGCCACAACCTTCTTTCTTTTGGTTACGGCGTTGGCGTGCAAGCCGAAAATTATCTCGGTCAAACACGTGAAAGCAGCTTCGGTAACTGGATTGTTGTGAGCGCGAACGCGCCACTGTCTGCGTCGGTGTTTTTCTATGCACTGCCCCTGCTTGCAATGTTGGCTGGATCTTGGTCGTGTCTCTTTGAGCGTTTGAGTGGTTATGACATGCAGATATGCACGCGCGTTTCCAGAAAGGCGTACGTGAACGTAAAGATGCTGTCTGCTTTCCTCTCCGCGTTTACAGTGACTGCCATTCCTCTGCTCGTCAATTTCCTGATCGTCTCGATGCTTTTTCCTGCGTATCTTCCTCGGGTCGATGAGTCGACTTACGTAGGACTTTACCTGCATAGCTACTTCTCCGGTCTATTTTATTCGCATCCTTTGTCATATGTGCTCGCATACACGCTGTTCGATGCTGTCACGCTCGGGACTTTATCCATGGCTGTAACTGGCTTCTCAATTTTGTTTCGTAGCAGAATCAAAGCGATAATTGTCCCGTATCTGCTAATGGTTGCGTGGCATTTTGCAAATGGCTGGATCTTCGGCGTAATGGCTTGTGTGGGGTTTAACTGCAATATCCTCAACAGCATCAGGTCGGAATCGCTGAATAACTGGCCAGACATTCGAGCCGGTTTTGCGGAAATCATATTATTGACCCTTGCTTCGTTGGCTTTTTCTGGGGCGTGGAAAAGACGCGAGGTGGTCTGATGCTGTTTAGGCTGGTCGCCGCGGACCTGAGGACCGTTTTGAAGAAGAACATCCTTACTTTTATTGCAATTGCGGCAGTGACCGTTGCGAACTTGGTGTACGCCTACGGATTGTCTTCTGTGTATGGGGTTAGAACGGATACCTTGGGGTTTGCGGATAATCTTGCGCTCGTGTTTGCCGGATCTGCTCCGTTTGAGCCTAGGCCCGGGGTCATGTTTGTGCCTCCGCTAGGATGGCTATTTCTCATTCTGCTTATTCTCTATACAACACTCGACTATCCGACCGAATCGTTGCACGGGTTTGGTTTGCAAGCGCTTGTTCGATGCCGGGCAAGAACCCTTTGGTGGGTCTCGCGTTTTATCTTGGTGGCGGCAGTAACGGCATTTTCACTGCTCGTGGTGGTTTGCTCTGTTGTGATTTGGAGCTTGGTGGTGAGCTCCTCGTTCAGCGCGGTCATTCATGGTGAGTCGCTTCAACTGGCTAATTTGGCGCCGTGGTTTCTCAAAGCTGCCGAGGCAGATGCGCTGCCGTTTTTCATAGGTCTCTTATTTGCTTTTGAGGCGCTTGCGTTTGCGCAGGCAGCGGTTGGGTTTGTGCTTGGGTCGTCAGTCTCGTTTGTGGTTTTAATGAGCTACCTGATCTGCTCGGCATATGCACGACATTGGGCGCTATTGGGTAACGCCTTGATGCTGTTGCGCTGGGGTGGAATTGTCAAAGAGGGAATCGCGGCGGGCTCGAGTGTCTTGTCATCAATTGGGCTTATGTCGTTATGCCTATCGTTGGGTGGACTGTGGTTTCGAAGGGCCGACCTTATAGAAAAGGGGGACAAGATATGAGTGTGATCGTAAGGGGCGTATCGAAGCGCATGGGTAAAAACGATGTCCTGCGCAACGTGTCCATCGAGGTTGACCCTGGGACTGTGGTCGGGCTTCAGGGGATAAACGGTTCGGGTAAGACCATGCTCATGCGAGCGGTTTGCGGGTTGATCAAGCCTACCGAAGGCGAAATCTCTATCGATGGCCAAAGGCTTGGGGCGGACATCTCGTTCCCGCCGAGTCTGGGGATGTTGATCGAGGCGCCTTCCTTTTTGGGATATCTGTCTGGCTACGACAATCTGAAGCTCATCGCTCAGATCAAGGGCGTTGCCACCCCCGAGGACATTCGCTCTGCCCTGCGGCTCGTGGGGCTCGATGCAGACGAAAAAAAGAAGTTCCGAGCATACTCGCTTGGGATGAAGCAGCGTCTGGGGATAGCTGCGGCAATTATGGAGAAGCCGAAGCTGCTTGTTCTCGATGAGCCAACGAATGCCCTCGACGAAGCGGGCGTTGAAATGCTCAAGCGCGTTGTGGCGATGGCGGCATCAACGGGTCGTGAGGTCCTTCTGTCCAGCCATGACGGAGAGGTGCTCGAGGAACTGGCCGATCGGGTTTACTGCATGCGCGACGGTGCCGTTGTGAAAGTTCGGGAAAGGTCGTGAGCGCGATGAAGAAGACCCTGTGGACGAGAAGATCGGCGCTCGCGCTTTTTTGCTGTGCTGCTGCCGGCCTTGCGGGCATGAGGGTGAGCGTCGTTAACGGGAACCGGACGGTCATTCCTGAGAAATATTACGCGGAGGGCGAATGGCTCTCGATGGATGGAGCGTTTCTGGGGTCGAAGGATGTGGTGACTGATGGGTATTCGTTTTGCATAGACGGGGCAGAGTTGCTCACGCCGCGCGAGTATCTCAAACGAGCACATGACGATTATTCAAAATATGGCACCGTGGATACGAAAACGAGACTGAAGGATGCCGACATCACGTGCGTTATCGCCGTAAAGATGCGTGTCAGAAATAGGGATAATATCGACGGTGGAATCAAAGCGTATGTTTGGCATCTGGTCCCGGAGTCTGCGCCAAACTATGATTTTGTAGTCAATACCGATCTGATAACGCAAGCCATGCCGGTCCTTGGCGGCTCTGCTGCGTTTGCCGTGGAGGTTGGGGCAGAAAACGAGTTGCTCGTCCCATTTATGATGCAGAACACCAACGACTATTTCGAAGGTTACGAGACCGTCCGTTTTGAGAAAGCATTTCCCGGGACTTACACGATGAAGATGACCGATCTGCCAGAGAGAAGGCTCTTAAGGTTTGAAGTGAAGTAGCTCGAGAGTTAGGCAAAACGGGTCCATCGGCGGTACCCGCGCCCGATTTCAGGCGCTCCGACTCGGAATCGGGCGCGGGACGAGGCACCTTCGGTGTCGGCCGGATTACCGCTTCTTCTTGCTCTTCTTCTGCTTGCGCTGTTTGCCCTTGGTCTCCTGGGGCTTGTCGCCCTGTTTGGCTTCGGCTGCGGCCTTCTCGGCCTTCATTTTCTTCTTCTTGGTCTCGATGCGCAGCTTTTTGTTGATGCGCGCCTTAAGGAAGGGACCGAACTGCTCGGCATCGCCGCGGACAAAGGTGTCCTTAGGGATCGTCACGCCCTGGTCGGCGAACATGGCCACAAAGATGCGCTCGCCGTCGAGCACGTGGTCGAGCTTTTCAAACGGGAAGAACTGCGACTTGCCGCTCGTGCCCCAAACCATCAGGCCGTCCTCGTTGGCGGCGACGCGGCGATAGCGGCCACCCATGGACTCGTCGGCCTCAACGGCGTCGATAAAGTCGCGGGCGAGGGTGTGGTGCAGGTTTTTGCTCCACCAGGCCAAAAAGGCGCCGAATACGATCAAGACGACGCCAAACTTGATCCAGTTGCCGCCGGCCACCAGCATGCCGATGCCGATGAGCGCGGCAATTGCCGCGGCGACATACAGCGAGCCGCGACGCCTGGGCGAGGCGACCAGGCGGGCGAAGTCGGTGACGAGGTCGTTTTCGTATTGGTACTCGTTGAGGTACAGGATGCCGTCGTCGGCTGCGGCCTGCTCCTCGAGCGCGACCTCGACCTGGTCGGCTGCTTCGGAGGGAACGAGGTTGCTCTCTGCGTCTGCCATGCTCTTTGGACTCCTATCGCGGCGGGCTCGCCGTACGGGTTATTATGGAATGCAGTATGCCGTGCGACCGCATGGCCGCCGCGGCAACAAGACTCAGTATACCCGGGGGAGCACCCATGGAATCGTTGTACCGAAAGTATCGCCCGCTCACCTTTGACTCCGTGGTGGGCCAGCAGCATATCGTCTCGACGCTCGAGCACGCCATCACCGAGGGGCGCCTGTCCCACGCCTACCTGTTCTGCGGACCGCGCGGCACGGGCAAGACCACCATGGCGCGCATTCTGGCCAAGGCGCTGCTGTGCCGCAATGCCGAGGCGGCGCGCGCCGAGGGTGCAAGCGGCTGCATGCCCGACGGTACTTGCGAGGAGTGCGAGCTCATTGCCGAGGGTAACCACCCCGATGTCTACGAGCTCGATGCCGCCTCCCGCACGGGCGTGGACAATGTGCGCGAGGAAATCATCAACTCCGTCAACTTTGCCCCGGTGCGCGGCAAGTACAAGATCTATATCATCGACGAGGTCCACATGCTCACGACGGCGGCGTTCAACGCGCTGCTCAAGACGCTCGAGGAGCCGCCGGCACACGTGATCTTTGTGCTGTGCACCACCGACCCGCAAAAGATTCTGGAGACCATCCTCTCGCGCTGCCAGCGTTTCGATTTCCATCGCATCGGCAACGAGGATATCGAGCGTCGCCTGGCATACGTGTGCGAGCAGGAGGGCTTCGATTACGACGATGAGGCGCTGGCTATCGTGGCGCGCCATGCCAAGGGCGGTATGCGCGACGCGCTGTCCACGCTGGAGCAGCTGAGCGTCTTTGGCAACGGTTCTGTGCATGCGGACGACGCCCGCTCGCTTTTAGGCGAGGTTTCGGACCAGATTCTGGGCGAGTTTTCCCGCGCCATTGCCGATCGCGATGTTGCCGAGCTCTATGGACTGATCCGTGCGCAGGTCGAGGAAGGAAACGACCTGCTGGAGCTGACGCGCGACCTGGTGGCGCATGTGCGTGACGTGTACGTTGCCTGCGTTGCCGGTGCCCGTGCCGAGCTGTTTGAGGGCGGCTCCGAGCAGGCCGAGGCGCTTGCTGCCGAGGCCGCTGCCTTTGGCGAGCATCCTGCCGACCGCCTGGCCCGTGTGCTGACGGTGCTCGACGATGCCGCACTGGAGATGAGGGGCGCGAGCGACGTGCGCCTGGTGCTCGAGATCGCCTGCACGCGCCTGGCACGTCCCGAGGCCGATTTAACGATTGAGGCATTGGCCGAGCGCGTGGCCCGCTTGGAGGCCATGGTTGCCAACGGCGCCGTGCCGGCGAGCGTGGCTGCTGCTCAGGCCGCCGCGCCTGCAGCATCCGTACCCGCTGCTGCCCAACAGCCGACGCTAATTTCGGGCGCTCGTGCTGCCGCTCCGGCGGCATCCGCTGCCCCCGCTGCTACGTCCGCGCGCCAGGGCGGTATGCCTTGGGACCGTGGTGCTGCTGTTCCGGCTGCCCAGCCTGCGTCCCGTTCTGCGTCCGTGTCAGCTTCCAAGCCTGCAGCGCCTGCACCTCAGCCTGCGCCGACTCCGACGCCTCAGCCCGTTGCGGCTCCCGCGCCTGCCACCGCTCCGGCACCTAAGCCCCAGTCCAACAATGCCGCCCAGGTTGCCGCCGCCGGTACTGCCGAGACGCCCGCGGTCGAGGATGCCGGAGAGCTGCAGCGCAAATGGGCCGAGGTTGTCGAGCGTGTCAAGGCGCGTCAGGCTTCCTACGCGGGGCTTTTGCTCAATGCCCGCGCCACGGCTGACGACGGCTCCAGGCTCACGGTCTCGTTCCCCGCGGGCTCGACCTTTGCCATCAAGATGCTTGGACGCGCCGACACGCAGTCGGTGGTCCTGCCGACAGTCAGTGCGGTCTTCGGTCGTCGTACCGTCGACTATGTCCTGGATGGGGGTGGCACGCCGGCTCCTCAACATGAGGAGCATTCTCCATCTGCACGGGCTGCGGTATCTGCGGACCCGCAACCCGTGTCCTCGGCGGCCCCTGCATCCTCGAGCGCCAGCGCGACGCAGCCAAAAGCAGCACCGATAGCGGCGCCGACCCCGTCGGCGCCTAAGCCCGTCATGGCCAAACCGGCTGCTCCGACACCCGCGCCCAAGCCTGCCTCGCCCGCGCCCAAGTCGTCTGACCTGGGCAAAGCCCCCTGGCTGCGCTCCGACAACCCCGCCGGCGCTCCTGCCACGGGCAAGCTCCCGACCGAGCCCGCGCCCCGAGCGCCCGAGCGCGCGTCCGCTCCCAAGGCTCAGCCCGCCGCGCCGTCTGCGCCATGGGAATCCGAGCAGGTTCCCTACGACGATGCCATGGTTGGCGGTTTTGTTGCCGATGCTGGTGGGGACGATCTGCCTCCGTTCGACGTGCCGGGTGCGGCGTCCGCGCCCAAGTCCGCTGCAACTGCCCCCAAAGAGGAGGACGCTCCTGCAGCTCCCTGGGAGTCCAACTCCGGTGCGGGCGGCCCCTTCGGCCATCAGGGTGCAGCCCCGAGCATCCCGCAGACCGAGGACGAGGCCAAAGCCCTCATCCGCAGCGTCTTCGGCCAGTCCACCATCTTCAAGCCGGTGGAGTAGCTGCGCAGGCGGGTATACTGCTCAAGAAGAGAACCCCTTGCCCGGGCGCATCTGTATTTCGGACATGTGCAACGTGGTGCCGCGTATATCGCATTCGAGCAGACAGGCGCGTGACGGTCGGCCTAGGATGCTGAGGTCGATACGATACGTCGCATGGCTGTCCGTGTACTCGACTTGCTCGGCGTTGACGGTTGCTCCGATTGTAAATAAAGAGCCCAGTTCGGCATCGACAATCTTGGAGTCCTTTATCTTGACCTTGAACTCTTGGTAGAGGGACGGGCTGTTGTAGTAAATGGTTCGGGTTCCGTCGGTGCATTCATCGGTCGTCTCCCATTTGACGACGGGCTGGTCCGAGCTGGCTATCAGCAGTTCTGCTCCAAAAGCTATGGCATGGGTGATGATAACCAGTAATACCCAGACGACAAAGAGATAGAGAACCACATATGCAACGGGGTGTTTTGAGCGGATGTTTTGGAGTACGGCTGGGACATTCACGAGGGCACCTCCAAATCGTCATCTATGACAATCAAATTATACCCAGCCGCCATGCGTGCCGCCTCGAGCAGCGGCTCGGCATTTTGCCATGTAGCCTTGTAGCCCTACGCATAAACTGCCTGGTTCCAGCTCTGCTAGATGTAGCTTGAGATAATTATGCAACCTTGCATAATTCGACCTTGCATAATCTTGGGCGTGCGTCACGCTCAAGGACATGTATATCGACTGAGGTAGCGTGTCCGCCCCGCTTGCTTGCCCCGCGCCGTGGTACGATTTTTGAGTTTGAAAGTCCCGTCGCGCTCCGGCTGCCCTTGCAGCTTGTCGCGCGGCCGCACGTAAAGGAGCCATCATGGCCGGTATGAACATGCAGCAAATGATGAAGCAGGCTCGCAAGATGCAGGAGCAGCTTGCCGCCGCGCAGGAAAACCTTAAGTCCCAGACCGTCGACGCCTCTGCCGGCGGCGGCATGGTCAAGGTGACCGTTAACGGCGAGATGGAGCTCGTCAACCTCACCATCGACCCCGATGCCCTCGATCCCGAGGACGTCGATATGCTGCAGGACATGATCATGGCTGCCGTCAACGAGGCCGTCCGCGGTGTCAACGAGCTCGCCAACAAGCAGATGGGCGCCATCACCGGCGGCCTCAACATCCCGGGCATGCCGTTCTAAGACACGCATATATATGAGTGCCAACCATAGTCTGCAAAAATTGCTCGATGAGCTGGGCCGTCTGCCGGGCATTGGTCCCAAGTCGGCCCAGCGCATCGCCTATTACCTGCTCGAGGCCGATGCCGAGGAGGCGCGCCGCCTGGCCGAGGCTATCCTGGAGGTTAAGCAGGAGGTTCACTTTTGCAGCCGCTGCTTTAACTACGCCACGGCCGACGAGTGCTCCATCTGCCAGGATTCGATGCGCGATACCACTCGCATTTGCGTGGTGGGCGAGCCGCGCGATGTCCAGGCGATTGAGCGCACGGGCAGCTACCACGGTCTCTACCACGTATTGGGCGGCGTGATCAGTCCCATGGACAAGATTGGTCCCGAGCAGTTGCACATTCGTGAGCTGCTGGCACGCTTGGGCCACGAGGACATCCACGAGGTCATCATCGCCACCAACCCCAATATCGAGGGCGAGACCACGGCGAGCTACCTGGCCCGCACTATCAAGCCGCTGGGCGTTGAGGTATCGCGTCTGGCGAGCGGCCTTCCCGTGGGCGGCGACCTGGAGTATGCCGACGAGCTTACGCTTGGGCGCGCCATCGAGGCCCGTCGCACGATTTAGGTGGCGAGCCTGCTCCTGCCGTATGTCTTCATCGCGACGCACGGGGTAGCCATAATTTCCCCGTGCGACTGTAAGTTTGTTGTGCAACAAAGATGCTTTGTATCCGCTTATCGCATGGATGCTTCCACTCGCATCCTTAATTTGCCCATTCGTTGCGCAACCTTTTGGGTTCGCTGATACACTCAAATATGGATTCGAATGAATGCGCCGCTCCCGAGCGGCGTGTTTTTGTTGGAGGAGAACGCATGCGGCCCGGTGGCACTCAGACAAAGCGCGGCGCCGCGGTGCGCATGCGACGCCGACTGGGCTTGGCGCCGCGGGCGTACGCACTGCTGTCTTGCTCGCTGGTGCTGGTCATAGCTGGCGTTTCTGCCTATGGCATGACCGTGCCGTCCATGATACAGGCACATGCCACACGCGAACGGCGCGTGGGGCATGAGGTCAAAAGTGACCTGGGGACCACGACTGGATATGCTTGGGCAAGTGTGGTCGCGCATATTGTGTTTGGCACCGGCGACGCGGACGGCGCCGAGGCCCCGGACAACGAAGTCACGCTTGCCAATGGCAAAACCATCGTGCTCACCAACACCAAGATCATCGATCGGTTGTCCAACAATAGCGTGGCGGCAACGGTGAATAAGGTCGAGCAGCAGAAGGAGCAGGACGCCCAGCAGTCCGGAAAGCCCGGTAGCTCGGATACTTCTGGCTCCGGCTCGGATTCGTCGAGTTCGGGCGGTGGCTCTGGGTCGGGTTCCTCTGCCGGAGGGTCTGGAAACGGCGGCTCGACGGGCGGCAACACTGACAACGATGCAAACTCCGGTGGCCTTTCCGCTGCTGAGGAAGAGAGCATTCACAGCTGGCTTGTGACCAAGTACAACATGCTCGACGGCTATGTTTCTCGTGCCAATGACGTGGTCTCGACCTATAACTCTACGGGAGATCCCAGGCCGTGCGACAGCCTGGTCGGGGAGATGTTTGTCATTCGAGCCGAGTTCGGTCGTCAGACATTCTCGCCCCGGTCAAAGTGGTATCAGCAGTATGCCAATCTGTGGGGCTGTTACACCAACCTATGTCAATGGGTCGGCCATTACGGCGATGATGACGTCGCGCTCGGTAACTTCAACAATAACGTGGCGGCGCTTGCCCTATGATGACCGATCTTGCATCCACCACACCACAATCGCTCGGTCGCGATCCCATGGTCGGCCTGCGCCTGGCGCGTGTCGACGGGTTTGAGCCGGCCATTGCGCTCGGTCAGGGCGAACTGCCTGCCTATCTGCGTCGTTTTACGATGCTGTTTGCCGACGATGCCACCATGCGTCGTGGCGGTATCGGCCGCGTGACGCGTGCCGTCAACGCCCAAGGCGAGGCCGTGGCACTCAAACAGCTCATCTTGCCGACGCGCGATGAGTTTGACGACGATGCCGCTCACGAGGCGCTGGTCGCCAAGTTCAAGGCGGCGTTTCGCGAGGAATACGAATGCCATCGCGCCCTTTCGGGCCTTAAGGGCTTTCCCCGCCTCTATGGCTGGGGCGAGGTCGACGGTGTGCCTGCAATTGTCATGGAATGGGTCGAGGGCGAGACGCTTGCCCGCTTGCGTTCGCGACTTGCCGTGGACGATGCCGGACGCCTGTCGCCGCTTGTGGCGGCGCGTCTGGGTCGCGACCTGTTCGATCTGCTCTGCCGTATGAGCCTGGTGGGCGAGGGCTTTGTCCATCGCGATATCTCGCCCGCTAATATTATGGTGCGTACGGCGCGTCTACCGCTTGACCGGCAGCTTGCCGAGGGCACCTTTGACCTGTGCCTGATCGACTTTGGCTCGTCGCTGGCGCTTGAGCCTGCGTCGGCCGTGGCCGGTACCGGCGGCAAGGCGTCGTTTACGGAGCGTTATGCCACGCTGCGTCGCGCGACGGTTGCCTATGCCCCGCCCGAGATGCTCACCGACGATATTCCCGACCTGCGCGCTTTGCGTATGTCGCCGGCGATTGACGTCTATGCCGCGGCAAGCACGGTTTACGAGCTCATTGCCGGCATCGCGCCATACGAAGCCGCGCCGAGCACTTCGGGCACCTCGGGTTCGCGCAAAAAGACGCGCGACATCGCGAGCCCCTACCGTCTCAAGATGGACACGCGGCCCGACTATCCCATTGGTGCCCATGCGCCCGGTTGCGATTTGACGCAGCTGCTTCATCGCGAGCCCGATGTGGCGCTCGCCGCGGCCGAGCAGGCCCAGCAGCTGGGGCTTGAGCCGGATTCCGAGGAGCTACGCGATGCGCTGGCGTTTGTCGA
Organism: uncultured Collinsella sp.; assembly: GCA_900542715.1. Taxonomy (GTDB): domain Bacteria; phylum Actinomycetota; class Coriobacteriia; order Coriobacteriales; family Coriobacteriaceae; genus Collinsella. The sequence goes on along the minus strand of UQOQ01000010.1, from coordinate 36,518 downwards.
TGCCCAGCTGTTCAACGTGGTGATGGCCTGTCTGTCCAGCCATCAAAAAGATCGTCCCGAGCCGGCGGCGGTCGAGGCGGCGCTCTCGGCGTTTTGTGACCACTATGCGCAAAATGTCGGTCGTTCGCTCCGCGGCGAGCCGCTCACGCCGTGCCCCATGGATGCGTCCGGCCGCGCGGTTCGTCGCGCGCTGATGGTCGGCGCGGCGGTCGTCTGTGGCGTGGTTTGGGCTGCGGTCGTGGTTTCGGCCGCGCTGCTGGCGTCGGGCGCTCGCGTGACGGCGACTTTGGGATCGCTCGTGTGGCCTGGGTCGCTACCGGGTGTTATTGCCGCACTGGCGCTGGCGCTGCCAGGCATGGCCGGCGTTGTCGCGGGGGCACTTGCGCGCGATCGACGCTCGGGGTTCCTGCAGGGTGTGCTTGCGCTTTCTGCCTGCGAGGTTCCGGTACTGGCTGTGGCTGCATGTAGCGTATTTTCCCAACGCGCCGTGATGGGCGGCCTTGTTGCCGCTTTGGTTGCAACCTATACGCTTACGTGGTTTTTGCTTGCGATGGGCTTTGCCTTTGAACTTCCCGTTTCGGCACCGCGACGCACAAAAGCCCAGATGGCGACTCCGCTTGCCGGTGGAGCCGCAGCTGCCCGTACTTTTGGCGGACCTGTCGAAGTATCGTCCGATTCTATTTCTACGACCAAGGAGGCCTAGGTCATGGCATCTCAAGTTGAGCTCACCCCATGCGGGGCCATGTTTGACATCTTTAAGCGCGCGGCGCATCTGAGCCATATCGAGCTGTGCGGCTTGGTGCTTTCGTCCCGTCCGCTCGCCGACGGCCGCAGCCCGCAGAGCCGAGCCGCCGATCGCTCTTGGGTTTCCCGCTTTATCGTTCGCGCGCCGGTCGGCACGCTTCAGCAGCGCTACTTTGCCGAATACGGTACCTCGGCTGCGCGTATTATGTCGCAACTGGCCCTGCGCCAGCGCAATCCCATGGACTCCACGGCTGTGATCAATATGGTGTGCGGTCCTGCAGGTGAACCGATGGTACGCGCGCTCGAAGAGTGCCATCAGGACACGAATCTCTATCGCAACGCGCTCGATCGCCTGTCCCAGGCGGCGGAACTCATGCCCGCCGAGCGCGCCGAGGCCGTGCTGGTGCTGTTTGTCGCCGTCGGTTGTTCGGCGGATGTGCGGTCCTCGGTGAACTATGCCATCGACTACGCGCACGCGACCTGTGGCGGAGGCACCTCCACGCCGCGTTCGCTTGGCATGTCGATGACCGCGGGCGAACGCGAACCCGCTCCGGCGCACCCCTTGGGCTTGCTGCGCGTACAAAACAGTTTTGTCGTGAGCGCCCCGCGCTGGATTCAGCCGAGTGAGCAGGGTGTTGAGATTGGTGCGCTGGCCACTGGTGAGGGCGATATTACCGACGTCGGCGACGATGTCTCGGCCCGCCATGCCCATATCTGGTGCGATGCTCAAAATATCTGGCACGTCGAGGACTTGTCGTCCACCAACGGAACCGTGGTGGTAAACGGGGCCACGCGCGTCTGCTTTCAGGTCGAGCCCGGCCGTTCCGCCCAACTCAATCCCGGCGACGAGCTCAAGCTCGGCGAATCCACTACCTACGCCATCCTCTTCGGTGCCCTCTAGCCGGCAGATAGGGACGTTTCTTTTCTGCCGGCACTTGGGGACACTCCTCGGCGCGCCAGAGCCAGTCGCCCGGGGATGGAGGGGCCATTTTGGCCCTTGGCGGTCAGTCGGGGCGAAACTAGAAGATCTTTCCGATTCGCGGCTGTTCATGCTTGTAGAGCATCTAAAACAATAGGATGTTATTCTGGAATATGCCGGGTGCGTGAACTTGCCTGTCTTAGCCTTAATAAGGTATAGGGGAGTTTGGCTCAGGGGTTCCGTCTTGTTCTTCAGCGCAGTATTGTGGGACAGATTTGCTGAGATTGGCGCCTTACACCGCAGAGCGCACGGAAGGCTCTCGATTTGTGTTCTGGCCCCAGAATACAGGGCCTGATACTTACCAACTGTGGCATGGATGTAACATCTGTAGAAATCAACCCTTTTGTTGTCGACCTTTGTAAGAAAAACACTGCCATCAACTCTTTGGATGACGAAACTAGGGTGCTTGAGGGGAGCCTTTACTCCCCTCTGAGAGATGACTCATGTTTTTCGCTTGTCGTTGTGAATCCTCCGTTACTGCCGATTCCGGATGAGATTCCTTATCCCTTCGTTTGAGATGGAGGACAATCGGGTCTGGATAAAACACTTCGTATTCTTAAGGGTGGCGATACGCATTTAGAGAAAAACGGTAAATACTGCTAATAGGGGTGACGACGATGGTGCAGGGGCGACCCGCGATGCTCTCATCAATACGTCGGATACTTGGGAAATCAGGTCTAGATGCATGTATGATGATGCTGTGTGGCTATTCAATTAATCCGCGTTCCGAATGGGTGCAGGGTATAGCTGCGACATCGTATGCTTTTGACCCGGCGCGATACTCAGATATTTCTGAGGCGGTTGACGAAGTTTATACGCACTATGCCGCGCAAGGCGTTTCGGAAGTTTGCACATCTACGTTACGGGCTTAGGTTTCTTCAAGCGAGCAGGCCGGTTGCGTTATTTCGAGCGATTTTTCTAGTCTAGACGACAAAAGGCAAAGGATTTGATGGGTATAAAACGCGGACGTTTGTGGGCGGATGCTCAAATCTATTGTGGCAATCGGGCGGTTGAAAAAGATATTTCAACCGCCCGATTGCCAGGTTCGTCGGAGGAGATGTCCGATTCCGACTCTCTTGTAGGAAGAGCTTGAGATCGTATTGGCCCAAGGCAATCTTAAAGCAGTCTCATTGGCAAATCTTCGCTCCTGTTGTGTTGAGGTGTAAGGTATCAGTGATTGATGTTTTGTGGCGGGTAGATTGGGGCCTTCCTTGATTCGATGCGTTCTCTCGAGGTTCATCAGAGCAAAAGGGGCTTTCGTCTTCATTGCTATCACGGTGATTGGAACCGCTCTCTCCTATGCCATGCCATACGTGAACGGGAAATTCTTAGATTTTCTTCTCGGTAACCGCAGCGAAAGAGACGCCGTACTCTTCGCGCTCCTGGTTGCGTCAATAGGAGTTTTCTCCACCCTCTTTACTTATTTTGCAGGAACACTTTCCATTCGCATAACCACGAGACTTTCCTTTGATCTTCTCAGGGAGGCCGTCTTGCGTTTTGAAAGAGACGATTACTTGGTGAGTCGGACCATCGATCCAGCCTATACAACGCAACGGATTATTTCCGACTCCAGCGTGGTCTCATCCTTCGTTTTGGCGAATTTTATCAGTGCGCCGCTGTCCATTGTAGCCATTCCCATCGTATTGCTTATCATATGGTCAATTGATTCAACTCTCGCGGTGTTTTCCATCATTCTCCTCATCGTGTATTTCTGTGTAATTACTGGGTTGAGGAAACTTTTGTATAGGGTCACGTATGAGAAGAAAGAGGCGGACAGCGCCTTTTACGCCGCAATTGCATCGCAGCTTAATCAGATTCTCAACATTCAACTGACATCTTCGTACGGCAAGAGCGAACAAGCGCTCGACGCTGGGTTTAAGAGCTATTTTCCCAAAGTTTTGCGCTCCGGAAAGCTATCATATTCTCTGACATCGCTCGATGGTCTTTTCGCAGCGTTGTTTCAAGCGGTGATACTTGTTGTTTCCGGAGTACGAATCATTAACGGAACTATGTCAATAGGCGAGTACACTATCATCGGTACATACTTCGCGGTTCTCTTTAAGACTTTGAAAAGTATGATGTCATTGTTCAAATCCTATCAAGATGCCAAAGCATCATGGGATAGGACGGCTATCGCGACGAGAGAAAAGGAGAGATCGGGGTGGAATCGGACCGATTTAGCTAAACTCGATGAAATAAATGACATTTCGGTATCTGATTTGGAATTCTCGGTTGCCCTTCCAGACGGATCTGTCCGAGAGGTCCTCGGCGGGTTTTCTTTCAAGTTTTCCGGTCCTGGTACATATTGCATAGTTGGGGAAAACGGAAGAGGCAAGACGTCACTTCTTTACTTGATGCTCGGGCTATACTCATCGAAAGGCAAAGTAAAATACAACGGCGTGCCAATCGAAGAATGCGACTTGGATTACATACGTGCGAGAGAGATATCGTGCTGCCCACAGTCGTGCTTCGCGCCGGACGAAACGGTGAAAGAGCTGTTAGAGTATTTCGACACGCCCTTTTCTTCCTATCACCGGGGTGTAGATGGCCTACTTTCGCTGGAAAACAGCGTGAAGGAGTTGCTCGGGAAACGTTGCTCCGCGCTTTCGGGCGGTGAGCTGCGCCGAGTGTACTTATGGTCGGCGATTTCACGCAAGTCGTCAGTTTTGGTACTCGACGAGCCCACGACTGGGTTAGACGCTGTAAGCCGCGCCGAGCTTGCGGCCTATGTTAAGCGCAACAAGCAAAGCCAGCTGATCATCGTTGTCTCTCACGATGACGAGATGGTCGGCGCGGTAGAAGGGGTAGTGGATTTAGGCAGCATGTACCAGGGTAAATGATGACAAGTGTAGTGCTACCCAACTGGCAGAGATAACAAAAAGGCGATGCAGATGCACGTAGCATTCAGGCGGTTCGGACTCGGTGCCTTCACGCCATCGCAACGCTTTCAGATATAGTTCTCGTTCTCTTACTAAAGGAAACTTTAGTCTACGTCATCTTGTCGAGACAGAGGTGAAGCGAAGTGTTGTCGCGACGTATCTTATTCCAGGTGGCTCAGTATCAGCGTGAGAATCGCACCAAAGTGTACTTACGATTCTCGTGTCCCACGGACAACATGAGCTGAGCATTGAGGTTCCACCCTTTGCTGCAACTACACGGGGTTGGACGGCAATGAATATGCCGGGCCGCATACCACGCGCAGCGGGGGTCCATGTCCCAGTATGTTGCCTACAGCAGCCTCGATGTCCACGCACACATCATCTCTGCCTTCGCGTTCAATCCATTTGCCGGAGAGTGCGAGGGTTGCCAGGCCGTAGAATTCGAGCCGAACAAATGAAATGCGGTATCAGCGCATAGGATTAAACTGACGATTGCTTTGCACTGAGAATACGCTTGGAAAGCCGCTATGGGTGGCGGCCCGGGTTAAATAGAGAAGCCCGTCCGATCACTTTCATGTGGCGAACGGTCGGGCTTCTTATTCCACTTGCCAATGCTCGGCTCATATTGGAAGAAAGCTACGCTAATGTTTGCGTGACACTCCTATTTTCTCCGAAGAAAGAGTCGGATAATGAAGAATAGAATTAAAAAAGGTGCCAGATATAACGCAAGTATAAAGGCTAATCCAACGAGACCTTGCAATAATGGCATAACTCCTCCCAGACACGAGATTTTGGTATTTGTTCCCATCTTATTCTGAATTGGACCAAATAGTTCCTAGCCACAAAACTACTCGTCAACTGGATCGCACCAATCTGCTGGCAAAACACAGCTTGATTCTTTATCGACATAGCACCAATCCGCAACAGGGCACTCGGCGATGTCGTAAAAATTGCATATATCAACTCCAAGACAACAAGGCTCAACGGGAGGATGTTCATTTGAACCAACAGGATGGATATGCTTCATAACAGCTCCTCACCTTAATCCAATTAGAGACTACGTTTGATCAATGCCACAGTGATCTACAACGCAGATGCTGCCGCCATCCATGTCATAGTCGCAGTAATCGTATGCACCACAGCCATCTGCTTTATCATAAACAGTACAGATGTCAGTAATGCCCAAGAGGCAGTCAAAAGACATCGGCTTCACGCCTGCCTCGTCGCCACTTCCTGGATTAATCGGATGAATATGCTTTACGACTACCTCCCTTTGAGTGCAGAAAAACCTCAATATTGTGTATAACAAACCAAGATGTCTAGTTCACCATATTTCTAGAATGGTTTCGGCGAACGTAGCAATAAGCTTCGCAGACGGTAATCAGAAGAACGAACACCTCCACAATGGTGACAGCAATGCGCTGAACCGCTTATTCCGATACAGTAGCTTCTCGTTGATTTTTCTCCTGCGAAGATGAGTGGCGGGAAATAAGGTCAAAAGCCATCTCGTAGCACATTTTTCTATATTCACATGATGCAGGGTGTAGACTCTTGGGCAAGTAGCCGTGCTCGCCTGCAGCCTCCCAGCTACAGCCCCCACCACAGAAAGACCGAGCCCAACAGTCCGTACAGTCAATTCTTTTTTCGACACCCTGACTCCAGTTTTCAATATACCTAGTTTCGTCAATTCCGGTGACGATGTTGCCCATTTTGAATCGCATCATCCCGACAAACCTGTGACAGGGGTATACGTCCCCTTCGGGAGTCACGGAAATAAAACGCCTGCCAGCCCCGCATCCGACAAAGGCGATCCTGTTGCTCATAATCAAATCAACTGCAGTTTTCAATGTTCTAAACAAGGGCTTTTCCCCTTGATCAATCTGTTTGAGATATTGATCCGCCAAATCTATTAGGCCCGCCCTGATTTTGTTTAATGAGTGTTCGTCGAGTTTGATATTCTCATCGAATGAGCTCACGGGCGAGAAGTAAATCCTTCTGAAGCCCATCTCTTTAAACTGAAGATAGTCTTCAACAAGGTTACAGTTATTATTTGTTAAGGTCGCTCTTGCGCCGAAGGGGAACGACTCGGAAAAACGACGAACGTTTTTGTCGATATCGGAGAAAGAGCCGCCTCCCGTCTTGTACGGGCGCGATGCATCGTGCTTGCATCCTGTACCATCGAGACTAATCAGAACAGAAAACCCGTGCTCCTTGAAAGAATTCACAGCAGTGTCATTCAAAAGCGTTCCGTTGGTCGTAATAGAATAGGTAAAGTTTCTATTGGGGTATATTCTTTTTGAATAGTCGACCGTTTTCCATATCAGCGGCTCGTTAATCATGGGTTCCCCACCAAAAAAGACGATCGCAAGCGTTTCGTTTTCCGATGAACTTGCGACGAGGTAGTCGACCGCCTTGAAGGCTATCTCGTCTGTCATCAGCAGAGGAGACGTTCCATAATCTCCTTTACCGGCAAAACAGTAACTACAACCAAGGTTGCATGCATGTGAAACGTGGAGTTCGATGGATCTAAGTTTTCGAGGCGTGTCTTTTGTTAAGAAAGTCCGCTCAGACAATCGTTGATACTCATCAATGTCGTCTTCAAGTTCTGCTATGGTCGTTTGGTCGTAGCCTTTCGCAGCAAGTGACTTTGTTAGCAACTTCGAGTTGACCGTTCTTCCCGATGCTTCAAATATGCGAAGCGCATCTTCTGATGCTTGGTCAACCTGAAAGCAATTGCGAGTGACCTCATCGAAGCAGTAACGACGATCACTTACTGAGAAAAAAATGCATACGTTCCTCAATTTCATGCTGGACTGGCACTAACCTTGTTTATTGTTGCGCAGCTATAAAAAACCACCAGCGGGGATTCGGTGTGCGGCCCAATCGGACTCCCAAAAGGTTCTATTTGAGACTGACAAGCTTTGTGTTGTTGGCACTTCGACAGCGCTCTTTATTCCAACATGGAGCCTCGCAGTTTGAGTCGACTTGCCTCTGGAAGGTCCGATCTTAACTTGATTTAGGATGAAAACAGATTACAGGCGCGCTCCTCTAGAAAGAAAGGAAACCAATCGCCGCCTTTCACCAGGAAAGTTTTTATAGCCCACCTCGAGCAAAATGAAAGATGCGAGAGCGATTGGGGAACAACGCGAATCTCCCCTTTTGGGTGGGAGCGAGCCTTCAGCCACCGGCGAACGACTCGCCCTGGTCAGAATCTGGAAGTGGTGCCGGGCCGCTTGGGCCTCCCCGGTGACTTCGTGGGGCTTACCTGCCTGACGTCGAGGAGTACATCCGCAAGATTCGTTCCCTATGCCGTTTGCTCTCACGCCCGCCTTAGTTCCAAGTCGGGCGAGCCGCCGCGCTCATGCGACCCGTGGCGGCGACACGTCGACGCCGCGCTCGCTGAGCACATCTTCGGTCGCGGGCGAGCACGAGGTCGCGCCGGCGCATCCGCTGGGACTGCTGTGCGTGCAAAACGGCTACGTGGTGAGCGTCCCGCGCTGGATTCAGCCGAGTGAGGAAGGCGTTGAGATCGGCGCGCTGGCAACGGGGGAGGGCGGCATCACCGACGACGTCTCGGCCCGCCATGCCCATATCTGGTGCGATGCTCAAAATATCTGGCACGTCGAGGACTTGTCGTCCACCAACGGAACCATGGTGGTAAACGGCGCGACGAACGTCTGCATCCAGGTCGAGCCCGGCCGCTCCGCTCAGCTCAACCCCGGCGACGAGCTCAGACTTGGCGAATCCACCACCTACGCTATCCTCCTCGGCGTCGGCGCCCTCTAGTCGGCAGATGGGGACGTTCCTTTTATGCCGGCACTCCGGGACACTCCATGGCGCGCCAGGGCCAATCGCCCGGGGACGAAGCGTTCATTTTGGCCCTTGGCGGTCACCCGAGGTAAACCTTTACCGCCCACCTATATTTGTCGAAATTACACTTGGCGGCGGGGTACAATAAACCCGCATGCGGATTTCCGTTGCGGGTGCCTCCCATCGCCGGGGCGTGCCCGGGAGCATCCGGCATGCGGCCTTTGCGGCGCTCGGTCATGTGCAAGACGGGCGGTCGGGTCTGTGGGGCGCATCAGTTGCCCCTCGCCTCGGCATGTCTTCTCTCCACGCCACGTACCTGCTGCTGAGCCTGCCTGCCAGATGATTGGAAGCAACAGCGTAAATCCCATCACGCCAACATCCCGGCGATCGCCGGGGCCTGTATACCTATATGAGAGGAGAGGGGTATATGGCGCGTAAGTTTAAGTCTATGGACGGCAACGAGGCGGCCGCATATGTTTCGTATGCGTACACCGAGGTAGCGGGAATCTATCCCATTACGCCGTCCAGCCCGATGGCCGACCATGTCGACCAGTGGGCGGCCCAGGGTCGCAAGAACATCTTCGGCACCCCGGTCAAGGTCGTCGAGATGGAGTCCGAGGCAGGTGCAGCCGGTACCGTTCACGGTTCGCTGGGCGCCGGTGCTCTGACCACCACCTACACGGCTTCTCAGGGTCTGCTCCTGATGATTCCGAACATGTACAAGATCGCGGGCGAGCAGCTCCCGGGCGTCTTCCACGTCTCCGCGCGTTGCGTCGCTTCCCACGCCCTGAACATTTTTGGCGATCACTCCGACGTCATGGCCTGTCGTCAGACCGGCTTCGCCATGCTCGCCGAGGGCAACGTCCAGGAGGTCATGGACCTCTCGCCGGTGGCTCATCTTGCCGCCATCGAGGGTAAGACCCCGTTCCTTAACTTCTTCGACGGCTTCCGCACCAGCCACGAGATCCAGAAGGTCGCCATGTGGGACTACAAGGATCTGGCCGAGATGTGCGACATGGACGCCGTCCAGGCTTTCCGCGACCACGCGCTCAACCCTGAGCACCCGCACACCCGCGGCAGCCACGAGAACGGCGATATCTTCTTCCAGAACCGTGAGGCCTGCAACAAGGTCTACGACGAGCTTCCCGCCGTCGTCGAGGGCTACATGAAGAAGATCAACGAGAAGCTCGGCACCGATTACGGCCTGTTCAACTACTACGGCGCTCCCGATGCCGACCGCGTCGTCGTGTGCATGGGCTCCTTCTGCGACGTGCTCGAGGAAGTCATCGACTACCTCAACGCTCACGGCGAGAAGGTCGGCCTGGTCAAGGTTCGCCTGTTCCGTCCGTTCTCCATCAAGCACTTTGTCGACGTTCTTCCCGAGACCGTCAAGAAGATTGCCGTCATGGACCGCACCAAGGAGCCGGGTTCCATCGGCGAGCCGCTCTACCAGGACGTCGTTTCCGCTCTCTACGAGGCCGGCAAGACGGGCATCAAGGTTGTCGGCGGCCGTTACGGCCTGGGCAGCAAGGACACGCCTCCCGCGTCCGCGTTTGCCGTCTTCGAGGAGCTCAAGAAGGACGAGCCCAAGCGCGAGTTCACCATCGGCATTGTCGATGACGTGACCAACCTGAGCCTGCCCGAGGCCGAGGATGCGCCCAACACCGCAGCCCCCGGCACCATCGAGTGCAAGTTCTGGGGTCTGGGTGGCGACGGTACCGTCGGCGCCAACAAGAACTCGATCAAGATCATCGGCGACCACACCGACAAGTACGTCCAGGCCTACTTCCAGTACGACTCCAAGAAGACCGGCGGCGTCACCGTCTCGCACCTGCGCTTTGGTGATTCTCCGATCCGTTCGCCGTACTACGTGACCAAGGCCGACTTTGTCGCTTGTCACAACCCCAGCTACATCGTTAAGGGCTTCAAGATGGTCCGCGACGTCAAGCCGGGCGGCACCTTCCTGGTCAACTGCCAGTGGAGCGACGAGGAGTTCGCCGAGCACATGCCCGCCGTGGCCAAGCGCTACATCGCGAACAACAACGTCAACGTCTACCTGATCGACGCTATCGACCTGGCCGCTAAGGTCGGCATGGGCAAGCGCACCAACACGGTGCTCCAGTCCGCCTTCTTCGCGCTGGCCAAGGTCCTGCCCGCCGAGGACGCCCTGCAGTACATGAAGGACGCGGCTACCAAGTCCTACATGAAGAAGGGCCAGGCTATCGTCGACGCCAACCATAAGGCCATCGATGCCGGCGCTACCGCCTTCCGTAAGTTCGAGGTTCCGGCCGACTGGGCTACCGCTGAGGATGCCGCTCCCGTCGAGCTCTCCGAGGAGACCAAGTCCGCTATCGCCCAGCAGGTCAAGAATCTGCTCGAGCCCATCGATCGCATGGATGGCGACAGCCTGCCCGTTTCCGCCTTTGTCGATTGCGCCGACGGCCAGTTTGAGCTGGGCGCCTCCGCATACGAGAAGCGCGGCGTCGCTGTGGTCGTTCCTCACTGGGACGAGACCAAGTGCATCCAGTGCAACCAGTGTGCCTATGTGTGCCCGCATGCCACCATCCGTCCGTTCGCGATGACCGAGGACGAGGCTGCAGCCGCGCCCGAGGCTACCCGCACGCTCGACGCTATGGGCCCCAAGGCCAAGGGCATGAAGTTCACCATGGCCGTGTCCCCGCTCGACTGCATGGGCTGCACCAACTGCGTCAAGGTCTGCCCCAAGGGCGCCCTCGAGATGGTTCCCACCGAGCAGGAGATGGACCAGCAGCCCGTTTGGGACTACATGGTCGAGAACGTCTCCGAGAAGAAGGAGCTCATCGCGGCCAACGTCAAGGGCAGCCAGTTTAAGCAGCCCTACCTGGAGTTCTCTGGCTCCTGCGCCGGCTGCGCCGAGACCGCCTATGCACGTCTGGTGACCCAGGTCGCCGGCGACCGCATGTTCATCTCCAACGCCACCGGCTGCTCCTCCATTTGGGGCAACCCCGCTGCCACCGCTCCTTACTGCAAGGACAAGGACGGCCACGGCCCGGCGTGGAACAACTCCCTGTTCGAGGACAATGCCGAGCACGGTCTGGGCATGGCCGTGGGCTATGAGGCTGTTCAGCACAAGCTGATTGCCGCTACCCAGGACATCATCGCCGCCGATGGTCCGTCCGACGAGCTCAAGGCTGCCGGCCAGGCTTGGATTGACTCCGTCAACGACGCCGAGGCCTCCAAGACCGCTGCCGCTGCCTACGTTGCCGAGCTCGAGAAGTGCGGCTGCGACGCTTCCAAGGCGATCCTCGCCGACAAGGCTTACCTCACCAAGAAGTCCTTCTGGATCTTCGGCGGCGACGGCTGGGCCTACGACATCGGCTTCGGTGGCCTGGACCACGTCCTGGCTTCCGGCCACAACGTCAACGTCTTCGTCTTCGACACCGAGGTTTACTCCAACACCGGTGGTCAGGCCTCCAAGGCCTCGAACTTGGGCCAGGTCGCTCAGTTCGCCGCCGCCGGTAAGGTGACCAAGAAGAAGTCTCTGGCCGAGATTGCCATGAGCTACGGCTACGTCTACGTGGCACAGGTTGCCATGGGCGCCAACCCGGCTCAGACCCTCAAGGCCATCCACGAGGCCGAGGCCTACGACGGCCCGTCCCTCATCATCGGCTACAGCCCCTGCGAGATGCACTCCATCAAGAAGGGCGGCATGCAGAACTGCCAGGCCGAGATGAAGAAGGCTGTCGAGTGCGGTTACTGGAACCTCTTCCGCTTCAATCCCGAGGCTGCTGCCGGCAAGAAGTTCTCGCTCGATTCCAAGGAGCCCGCGGGCGGTTATCAGGAGTTCCTGATGAACGAGGCCCGTTACGCTTCGCTGACGCGTTCCTTCCCCGAGCGCGCCGAGGAGCTCTTCAAGGAGAACGAGCAGGCCGCTATGGACCGCTACGCTCACCTGTTGAAGCTCAAGACGGTGTACAACGAGGCCTAGGTCTCCCACCGCAGGATCTGAGGGCTAACCTTCGCGGACGTCCTCGGACATGAAAGAACCCCCGCTGCGCACTACGTGCGGCGGGGGTTCTTTCGTCCTGCGGAGTGTCCGCGAAGGTTAGCCCTCAGATCCTGCTACGACTACGTCCTCGGATTGTGGGGCTGAATGAAGGACGTGGCTGTGGGGGTGCCTTGTCCCGGTCGCTGTTTCGCGGCGTGGCCGCGAAACCACGCGCCACTTTGGGCATGGAGGGCTAGCTGATTGTGACCTTCTGCTGCCCCAGTGCTGTTTCGCGCTTTGCGCGAAACATCGCAGCACTTTGGGCATAGTGGGGGAGTTGGTTGTCGCTGCCTTCTATCCCCTTGCTGTTTCGCGCCTTTGGCGCGAAAGGCGCAGTACTTTGGGCGTGGGGGCTGGCTTGCGGACTCAGATGACCTAGAGAGATATGGGTGCAAACGAGAAATCGTTGTTGGGGTCGTCCTTTTCCATAAACTCATCGAGACAGAATGTCATATAGATTGGAACGTAAAGGATCTTGCCCTCTTTGCAAAGGTTTTCGTGGCTCAGCACAACGGCCTCGGGAATTTTGTACTCGCCCACACTCATCAAACGGTCGAGGGCTGCATGTGCTCGAACTTTCTTGCCCGATTTGACTTCGATTGGGACAACATGCCCGCGGGCACCTTCGATTACAAAGTCGACTTCACCGACCTCACGCGTTTGGTAGTACCACGTATCTGCTCCGAGGGCAACGAGTTCCTGTGCGACCACGTTCTCATAGAGGCCGCCGAGGTTGGGGGTTTTCATGTCAAGGTAGACGGCGCGTGCCGTGCTGCCGGGATACCGCGATGCGAGCATACCTGTATCGGACTCGTATAGTTTAAAGGCCGTCGTTTTCTCCGTCCTCTTGAGAGGACTTCGTGCCTCCGTCACCTGGGGGACCATCAATCCAACGCCTGCGTTCACCAGCCATAGGAAATCCTGCTCGTATTTTTGAAGACGAGCTCCCTCGCCTAGAGACGAGACGATAAAGCGATGGGACTCCGCCTCAAGCTGAACGGGAATTTGCTCGAAAATGGAGCGAACGTTAAACGCTCGAGTCGATGCATATTTAGAGATATCGCTTTTGTACTGATCGACTAGCTGAATTTGAAGCTCACGCGTTCTCACGAGCGAATAGCCCGAATCGATATAGTTCTGAACGACCTCCGGCATGCCGCCGCAAACGATATAAGCTCTAAAGTTTTTGAGCATCGCCTCATGAATAAAATTTTCGACGGGACGCCTCTCGACAAGGCAGCTGCGGATGTCTGCAAGCACATTCTCGCTGATGCTGTTTGCCCAACAAAACTCTTCAAAATCCATTGGCCGCATAACAATGTGCTCGACATACCCCACCGGGAAAGAAGAGATCCCCTTAAACTCAGTCCCAAGCATAGACCCCGAGAAGACATAGCTAAAGCGTCCGTCCTCGACCAGCGCCTTCATAAGTGTAACGATCTGCGGATACTCCTGAATCTCATCGACGAAGATAAGCGTGTCTCCTTCAACAAGCGGTGCATCCGCAAGAAGGGCCACACGGTTGATGAAGTCAATGGAGTTCTTAGCGCCAACAAGTACGTCTCTTGCCTCGGCATCAAGTAGCAGATTGACCTCATAATACGAAGCGTAGTTGCTCTTTCCAAACGCGCGAATCGCATAGCTCTTGCCAATCTGACGCGCACCGGTAACAAGCAGGGCCTTATGGGAGTTATTCTTCCAGCTCAAAAGCCTATCAGTGACCTTGCGGCGTAGCATTAAAACACCTCATTGACAAAAATTGGCAAATAGATTTGCCCCTAATCATACAAAAATTGACAAATAGATTTGACCCAAATCGTACAAAAATTGGCAGATAGCAAAGATTCGCTTAGGTCCCAGAGCCATCGAGCCGGCGCGGTGCCATGCAAAAAGACTGGGGACGCCGCTGATGTTCTCGATTGCCTGGGCGCGCAGGAGCGAGAGGGCGTCGACGGCGTTCATGCAATACCCGACGGTAAAGTTCTATACTGCAAACTCACAGTCGCTTGCCGCAAAGTGAAGCGCGATTGGCTATCCCTTTTGTTGGATGAAAAGCCCCGTGTTATTGCAGGGGTGCATACTTGTCTTGCAAGTGCATAGAATCTCGTATAGTGCGAGTAAATAATTGCAGTGTCCGTTATGTGTTTAGCAAAGATATAGTTTGCATAATCCAGCCTAATCTCTGCTCTAATTAAATAAAGTCGCACGTAGATGACGTAAACATGCGTGAGCTGGGATTCCTTACGCTGAGCGGGTAAAAACGACCGTTCACCGTTCAACTGTTTTCAAAATGAATAAAATGAGAGATAAAGAGAATATAAACCTTAATAAACTCGCGTATCGCACGGGCGCGGGTTATTAATGGGTTGTAGGCCTTTTACAGAAAGGATTCCAGCAATGTCTAAGCCTCTTGGCAAGCCCGATCGTATTGTCGTCGCCCTCGGCGGCAACGCCCTCGGCAACAACCCCGTCGAGCAGATCGAGGCCGTGAGCAACACCGCCCACGCTCTCCTCGGCCTCATCGAGCAGGGCAACGAGATCATCATCACCCACGGCAACGGCCCGCAGGTCGGCATGATCCAGAACGCCTTCGCCGCTGCCCACGACGCCATCGGCACCCCCGAGATGCCGCTGCCCGAGTGCGGCGCCATGTCCCAGGGCTACATCGGCTACCACCTGCAGCAGGGCATCGGCCGCGAGATGCACAAGCGCTATAAGCGTTGGCACGCCGCCACCGTCGTCACCCAGATCGAGTGCGACCCGGACGATCCCGCGTTCAAGAACCCGACCAAGCCGATCGGCCCCTTCTACACCGAGGAGCAGGCCAAGGAGTTCATGGCCGAGGACCCCTCCAAGGTCTTCGTCGAGGATTCCGGCCGCGGCTGGCGTCGCGTCGTCGCCTCCCCCGATCCCAAGAAGATCGTCGAGGCTGACTCCATCCTCAACCTGCTCGACAACGAGTTCATCGTCATCGCCTGCGGTGGCGGCGGCATCCCCGTCGTCCGCGACTACGAGAACAAGGGCTGCTACAAGGGCGTTCCCGCCGTTATCGACAAGGATCTGGGCGGCGAGCTGCTGGCCGAGGACTGCGACGCCGACGTCCTGTTCCTGCTGACCGCCGTCGAGCATGTCGCCATCAACTTTGGCAAGCCCAACCAGGAGGAGCTCGAGGACCTCACCGCCGACGAGGCCGAGCGCCTGGCCGACGAGGGCCAGTTCGGCAAGGGTTCCATGGAGCCCAAGGTCCGCGCCGCCATCAAGTTCGCCCGCTCCCGCAAGGGCCGCACCTGCATCATCGGCGCCCTGGACAAGGCCGCCGAGACCATGGCCGGCCTCTCCGGTACCCGCATCCACGAGTAGTCTCTACTCCGTTGCATCTCTCGTGGGCGCCAGGCAAAGCGCCCACAAACTAGCCTCTCTTCATGAGCCCCGCAGTCCGCTCCGGCTGCGGGGCTTTTGCTGTTTGAGATGTGTGCAGGGGGTAAACAAGAGCAAATTTGGTTAGATGCTCAGATCATGGGATGCCTGAAACCAGACGATGATTCCCAGAATCCTAATTCGGCGTTTGTCCAGCACGATATCCGGTTCCGCTGTGCGATATGAGTAGGATGAGAGCATCACGGTGTTCGTACCGGTGCTATAACGACGTATGACGATTCTTGAATTATCGGCCAAAGCGAGGACGGAGCATCCGTTCCAGGGTTTCAGGTTTGGATCCACGAGGAGAAGGGATCCAATCGGGTAGCATTTGGACATGGCGGACGTGTCCATTTGAACAAAGAAGCACCCGCGATGTTTCTTGAATACGGATGAGGGAAGCGCGGTTATTCCGGTTTGTTTAAGTCCCGTTCTGCCTCCATTCTTCAAGATTTTAAATACATCGCAAAGGGAATCAGTAGTAACTTCTTTGGATTCCCCCTTCCGCCCCTCGTGGTCGAGCTTTGCGGCAAGCCCTGCGGTTTCAGATGTGAGGTCGTCGAGCTGCAGGTTAAATTTCGATACTATCTTGAGCAACGTTGAGCGGCGGATTGTATAGCGGTCCTTTTCCCAGCGGCATACCGTTTCTTTGGAGACGCCGATGAGTGCCGCGAATTCCTCCTGTGTCAGCTGGTCGCGCTTGCGAAGCGCCTTTATGTTTTGACCCGTTCCCATGTTATGAAGTGCGGACGAGGGGGAGGCAGAGGCAGTTGGGGCCGCCAAAGCCGTTTGTCAGCTCAAAGATAGAGATGGGAATAAGGTCAATACCGGCCTGCTCCAGCGCTTTGTTGGTTTCGGCGTTTTCTTCGTATACGCAGACCTTGCCTGGCTCCAAACAAAGGGTGCTTGTGGCATTGTTGGTCCTTTCGACCTCTGCTGCTCCGGGATTTGAGCCACCGCAAAGGATAAACTGCAACGAACTTGAACCTAGGGCTAATCGCAACGCTTCTTTCAGTCCGCCTGCGACATGACACGCACGGGTTGTCCCTTCCGATCTGCCCCGCGTAATGCGGTAGACTCGCGCTTGGTCGAGAAGCTCCCGAGCAACGAGGAATGTCTCGTAGTCAACGCGAGTGAAATATGTGTCGAGATGAATGCAGAGGTCATCGTAGGGGACCTGAATGGCCCATACGGACTCAATAGTCGAGTTCTCATCCCACAGCAAGTTATTTGCTAAAGTGTCTATCGCCGCCGGCTCGGTTCGTTGCGAGATTCCAACGGCTATGTTTTCGCTGTTGAGGTTGTGCAGGTCGCCGCCTTCAATGTGGTAAGTCGATTCATGCTTGAAGAACTGAGGGGTCTCGCGGAAATCTGGGTGATAGGTAAAAATCGTTTTGTAGGCGATAACCTCACGGTTGCGCTCTGGCCAGTACATGTGGTTGAGCGTAACGCCTTCGCCGATGACGCTCGCCGGATCGCGTGTGAACCACATGGTGTTAAGGGGGCTTACGAGAAGATCGTCAGGTGAGTATGCGTCTGCCGTCAGTTTCGTGAGGCTGAACACCTCTTTATCTGTGTTGAAGACCTGGGAGTAGCGAACGCCGTTGACGGCTGCCTGGACCAGGTCGCGGGAACCTTCGATATGCTCAAGATACTCGCGAATGGCAGACTCGAGCTCAATGCCCCGCGCGCCGCATTCTGAAATGTAGCTATCGATAAAAGAGCGACGCGCTTGCTCTGTCGCATCAAGGGCTTCGGTAAGAAGGTTTTCAAGATAGAGAATCTCTACCCCTTCGTGCTCGAGCATCGCCGAGTAAGCATGATGCTCCCTAAGGGCTTTATCAAGATCGAATGAGCTGCTAGACGGACGCAACGTAAAGACCCGATTGAACTGCCCGTCGGGGTAGTTGCGCGTTTCGGGGCCGGGACAGTGCAGAAGCACCTTTTTTAGCTTTCCTATTTCATTTTGAACATGCAATGCGGACATGTGACCTCGCTTTGGCGGTGAGTATTAATTGCTTCCATAGTGGCACATTACGAGTTTGATTCAATTTACATCATATCTGACACAGGTGAATGGCACGAACCGGCTTAGTAATTGATGTTAAACATCAATTTAGAAAGCAAATTGACAAATTACATCAATCTGGAATCCGTTTACAGGTCGATGCGCTTCGTTGGCGGGCGAAGAGACGGAAGGGTGTTTTGCGCGATGACACAATGGCTTTGCCGGCAACGAAAAACCCCTGAATTAAGGAGGAGAGATGGCAGAGACAGAAAAGAAGCGCACTCCTCGAGTCCCGCACGTGTACACCATCATTCTCGTCTTGATGGCCGTATTTGCCGTTCTGACCTGGGTCGTGCCTTCGGGTTCGTTTGAGCGCCAGGAGGTTAACGGTCGCGAGGTAACGGTCTCGGGCACCTATGAGCCTGTCGATAAGGTCTATACGGACGAGGACGGCAACGAGGTCGATCTTCGCCAAGGCATCTTCGAAGTACTTGAGGCCCCTGCGATCGGCATCCAGCAAGCGGTCGAGGTCGTTGCATTCATTATGATCGTGGGAGGTTCCTTCCAGGTCATCACGGCGACCGGAGCCATCACGAGCGGCGTCGCCCGAGTGGTGAAGAAGTTCAAGAGCAAGGACGTCCTCATCATTCCGATCCTAATGGTGCTTTTTGCCTTGGGCGGCAGCACCTTTGGTATGGCAGAGGAGACGCTTCCGTTCTTTGCGATTCTTATGCCGATCATGATGGCCATGGGCTTCGACTCAATTACAGCGTTCATGACGGTGTTTGTGGGTGCCCGTATCGGATACATCGCATCTACCGTAAACCCGTTCAACGTCCTGATTTCCCAGGGCATCCTCGGTATCCAGGGCAACCCCCAGCTTTGGTTGCGTACCATTGCCCTTGCCGTGCTCACGGCGGTTGCCGTCGCATGGGTTGTAATGTATGCCCTCAAGGTTAAGAAAAACCCCGAAGCGTCCCCCGCTTTCCACGATGATATCGAGAAACGCAAAGAGTTTGGCGCGGATGAGAACCTCCTCGATAGCGAGTTCACCGCTAAGCAAAAAGCCGTCATGGTTATTTTCGTGCTTGGACTTGGCGCTATCATTTGGGGCCTGGTAGCCCAGGGCTGGTACATGAACGAAATCTCTGCGATTTTCTTGGCCATGGCCCTTCTTTCTGGTGTTGTTTCCGGGATGAATGAGAAGGAGATCGCTGGCGAGTTCGTTAAGGGAATTGCAGATTTCGCGTTCTCTGCCATCGTTGTTGGACTTGCCCGCGGAATCCTCGTAATCGCCAATGACGGCCTCATCATCGATACGATTCTCAATACGCTCGCCACGGCTCTCACTGGAGTTCCAGCCGTTATCTTTACGAGCATCCTCTATGTCGTGGATAACCTTCTGTCGATCCTCGTTCCGAGCTCTTCGGGTATCGCTGCTCTTACGATTCCAATTTTTGGCCCGCTTGTTGAGCTGATGGGCTTAAACCCCGAGGCTGCAGTTACGGGTCTTTCCATGGGCAGCGCGGCCATGTCTCTCATTTCGCCAACAAGCGCGATGCTCGTTGCCGGTCTTGGCGTCTGCAAGATTCCGCTTGGCCAGTGGTGGAAGGTTGCTTGGAAATTCTTCCTGGTCGTGAGCGTTATCTGCATGGCATTCACTGCGGTTTCGGGCCTTATCCCCTTGCCGTAAAAGCAAAACCTTACATACAGTTGTAAGAAAGAAGGATAGAGATGAACAAAGGACTGAACGTTCATAGCGAGATTGGCGCCCTTAAGAAGGTGTGCGTCCATCGCCCCGGTATGGATCTTGTAAACATGAAGGCGGAGGATTTCGACCGCGTTTGGATTCACGACGCGTTCTATCTGGACTATGCCCAGAAAGAGCACGATCAGTTTACCGACCTTCTTCGCGGCGCTGGCGCCGAGGTCGTCTATATGGAAGACCTGGTTGCCGAGACGTTTGATAAGGTCGAGGGCGCGCGTGCGGAGTTCATGGGAAAGTTCATGAACGAGTCGGGTATCAAGAACGCCGCTCTTCGCCAGGCGGTTGTCGAGAAGCTCGATTCCATCAAGGACAACAAGGAATTTGTCCTCACAGCTATGGGCGGACTGTATGTGCGCGACCTCGAGATCCCGCATGTCGGCGGCTCTCTTGCCAGCCTGGACGGCGACGAGCTGAAGGGCGACGATATGGTGCTGTTCCCCATGCCGGCCTCGTATTTCTCCCGTGACCCTCTGGCTGTCGTGGGCAAGGGCGCTACCATGAACCGCATGTACTGGAATCAGCGCAATCGCGAAGTAATCTTCTACGAAACGGTGCTGCGTAACCATCCTGATTACGCTGGTAGCCCCATTTGGTATGACCACAACAGCGAGTGGCATATCGAGGGCGGCGATATCCTCAACATCAACGCCAAGACGCTCGCCATCGGTATTTCCGAGCGCACCCAGACTGCAGCCATCGATGAGCTCGCCAAGAATATGTTCTGGGGTTCCGATGAGGCCGAGATCGAGAACATCTATGCCATCAAGATTCCGCACGGCTATGCCTACATGCACCTCGACACCGTCTGCACGCAGGTCGATCACGATAAGTTCACGGTCTATCCCGGCATCTACCAGACGCTTCGTGCCTACCGCCTGACCAAGGGCGATTCGGAGGGGGAGGTGCATATCGAGGAACTCGAGGGCACCCTGCAGCATATCCTCGAGCTTGCGACGGGTATGGACCATATCACCATGATTGAGTGCGGTGGTGGCGATCCGATCGAGGCTTCCCGTGAGCAGTGGAACGATGGTTCCAACACTCTTGCGGTCGCACCGGGCAAGGTCTGCGTGTATGAGCGCAACGTTGTAACCAACGATGCTCTTTACAAGGCTGGCGTCGAGCTGCTCGTCGCTCCCTCCGAGGAGCTTTCTCGCGGTCGCGGCGGCCCGCGTTGCATGACCATGCCGTTCTGGCGTGAGGAAATCTAGTCAGCGTTAGCGTATCTGGGCGGCGCGTGTGGTCTGCGCCGCCCATCCCTCCTTGTGTGTTCCAACAACCGAAAGGACTCAAATCATGGCTCTTAATCTTTCTGGTCGAAGCGTTCTTACCCTGCTTGACTTTACGTCCGAGGAAATCGAGTACATGCTCGACCTCTCAAAGAACTTCAAGGATATGAAGCGCGCCGGTTATCCGCACCGCTTTCTCGAGGGCAAGAACATTGTCCTGCTGTTTGAGAAGACCTCAACGCGCACGCGCTGTGCCTTCGAGGTCGGCGGTATGGACCTGGGTATGGGCGTGACCTACCTCGACCCCGGCTCGTCGCAGATGGGCAAGAAAGAGTCCATCGAGGATACCGCCCGCGTGCTCGGTCGCATGTATGACGGTATTGAGTATCGCGGCTCCGACCAGTCAATCGTCGAGGAGCTTGCCGCCAAGGCTGGCGTTCCCGTCTGGAACGGTCTGACCAACGAGTACCATCCCACCCAGGCCCTTGCCGACATTCTTACCATGCGTGAGGAGTTTGGCGACACGCGCGGCATGAAGCTCACCTATATGGGCAAGGAGCAGGGCAACGTCAGCGACTCCCTGATGGTTATCTGCGCCAAGCTCGGCATTAACTTCTGCTCCTGCGGACCCAAGGGCGATGTCGAGGGCGCCACGCACTTCGATCCCGAGCTTCTTGAGCGCTGCCAGGAGATCGCCGCTCAGAATGGCTGCACGATCCAGCTCACTGAGGATATCGACGAGGGCGTCAAGGATGCAGACGTGATCTATACGGACGTTTGGGTCGGTATGGGCCAGGCTGAGGAGCTGTGGAAGAGCCGAATCGATCTTCTCTCTCCCTATCGAGTAACGCCCGAGGTCATGGCCAAGGCAAACCCCGGCGCCATCTTTATGCACTGCCTGCCGAGCTTCCACGATACGCAGACCACCATCGGCGCCGAGATTGCCGAGAAGTTCGGCGTGACCGAGATGGAGGTTTCCGACGAGGTCTTTGAGAGCGCGCAGTCTCGCGTGTTCCAGGAGGCCGAGAACCGCATGCATACCATTAAGGCCATGATGTACGCGACGCTTCGCTAGTAGCTGGGAAGTGAACGAACACTATGAGTAAACCGTACGGAAAGCCCGATCGTATTGTCGTCGCCCTCGGCGGCAACGCCCTCGGCAACAACCCCGTCGAGCAGATCGAGGCCGTGAGCAACACCGCCCACGCTCTCCTCGGCCTCATCGAGCAGGGCAACGAGATCATCATCACCCACGGCAACGGCCCGCAGGTCGGCATGATCCAGAACGCCTTCGCCGCTGCCCACGACGCCATCGGCACCCCCGAGATGCCGCTGCCCGAGTGCGGCGCCATGTCCCAGGGCTACATCGGCTACCACCTGCAGCAGGGCATCGGCCGCGAGATGCACAAGCGCTATAAGCGTTGGCACGCCGCCACCGTCGTCACCCAGATCGAGTGCGACCCGGACGATCCCGCGTTCAAGAACCCGACCAAGCCGATCGGCCCCTTCTACACCGAGGAGCAGGCCAAGGAGTTCATGGCCGAGGACCCCTCCAAGGTCTTCGTCGAGGATTCCGGCCGCGGCTGGCGTCGCGTCGTCGCCTCCCCCGATCCCAAGAAGATCGTCGAGGCTGACTCCATCCTCAACCTGCTCGACAACGAGTTCATCGTCATCGCCTGCGGTGGCGGCGGCATCCCCGTCGTCCGCGACTACGAGAACAAGGGCTGCTACAAGGGCGTTCCCGCCGTTATCGACAAGGATCTGGGCGGCGAGCTGCTGGCCGAGGACTGCGACGCCGACGTCCTGTTCCTGCTGACCGCCGTCGAGCATGTCGCCATCAACTTTGGCAAGCCCAACCAGGAGGAGCTCGAGGACCTCACCGCCGACGAGGCCGAGCGCCTGGCCGACGAGGGCCAGTTCGGCAAGGGTTCCATGGAGCCCAAGGTCCGCGCCGCCATCAAGTTCGCCCGCTCCCGCAAGGGCCGCACCTGCATCATCGGCGCCCTGGACAAGGCCGCCGAGACCATGGCCGGCCTCTCCGGTACCCGCATCCACGAGTAGTCCCTACTCCGTTGCATCTCTCGTGGGCGCCAGGCAAAGCGCCCACAGACTAGCCTCTCTTCATGAGCCCCGCAGTCCGCTCCGACTGCGGGGCTTTTGCTATCGGTAGTCATTGGGGACAGACTTAAATGAGTAGCACCAATCAACTGCGGAAAGTGCATCTCACAATGAGCGTCCAAAATGGGGCACAGTTTCCCCGGGGCCCTCAACCGGAAAATACATCCCGGAATTTGCCCGAAAAATGGCCCCCAGTTTCCCAAACAGGCCGCTAACGGAAAGCGCATCCCGCTATCGAACTTCAAAGCGGGGTGCGCTTTCCGTGCTAGCAGTTCCGGGCATCCAGAGACCACTCATTTAAGTCTGTCCCCAGTGACTAGTAGTAGGCCCACATGGCTTCGACTTCGTTGAGGACCTCTACGACGCCCCAGCGTCGGGCGCTGCGGCTGGCCGAGTTGGGATCGAAGACTTCAATCTGGTCGGCGTCGTCAATACCGTAAAGCACAATGTAGTGGCCCACGTTGGTAAAGGTGCCCGGCCGAACGGCGGCGATGACGGGCGCTCCCGAACGCAGCACCTGAGTCATCGAGTCGCGATCGTTATGAAGCTCCGTTCCGTTAAGGCCCAGCTGCCATGCGCCGCGCGTCATAAATGACCATTCGGTGGCGCCGGTGGGGGCATAGTTGCCCGCCTCGGAAAGGGCGCACATGTCGACCGGTGTCATATCGGTGCGGCCGGTCTTAAAGATATAGACCATGGTGAGGCAAGTGGGACCGCAAGCGTTTTCGCGAATAGTGCCACCGGCATAGGGCAGCTCCGACCACGCAGGGTCGATCTGATAGATATGGGGCATCGTGCCGGCTTGCCATTGCGAGCGCGGAGTCGAAAAGGCGAAAGAATAACCGGGCGCGACGGGGGCCTTGAGCAGCTTGTCCTCGGCGGTGGGCTCGAGACCGGCCGAGCCGTGGGACATACAGGAGCTCATAAGCACAAAGACCAGACAGATGAGGATAGAGCACAGTGCGAGGCAAAGCCGACGAGCCGGCAGGGCGGGGGCATTCACGTACGATGTCGAGCGGTAGGGCTTGCCGTCGCGTCCGCCTTGGGGATGCGAAAAGAAGCGGTTGATATGGATGCCGGGCTGACGTGCGCCGTTGCGGCGCAGTTGCGGAACCTCGGCTTGGCGCTGTCGAGTGCGCGCGCCCAAGCGGCTATCTTGCTGTGCGCTTGTGCCCGTGCTCGGACGGCCGCTCTGCCGTGTTCTGTTTGTCTGCTGCCGAGACGAAGGCCCGGGTTGCTCTTGAGGGCGTTGCGGATTGCTGCTCGTGGCACTTCTGGGCATCGGCGTGGTGCGGCCAGCAAGGCGAACGCTTTGTCGCCGTTGATCACCGTCGTTGTACCCGTATGCCATTCGTACCGCCTTGTCTCATGTATAACCTGTCTATCCTACAAAAAGGATGTGCAACAAATGGGTCCGAGCGTCAAAAGCTCGGTAAACGGTACGAAAGGCGCAAAACACACGGCCTCAAAAACATTTCTATATGCGTCCAATGAGCGTACGCCCGTCGGACGGGCGACAACAATGAGCGGCAAACCGTGCCGTTCGTCCCAAAAACGGCGCCACTCATATGCGAGTTCTGCCTTCGGTCGAGCCATAAGCGGTAGCGCGACGCCGAGGCCGTATCTTAAAGCCACGAAATAAAAGTGCGCGGCAAAACAGACCGCGCAAGGGGTGACGCCAAAGAGGCGTCAATAAGGAAAGGAGGGGAACAATGGCGGACAAGAACGCAGAAGTTGCAGTCGAAGGTAACGGTGGCATGAAGAAAACGCTTTCGCTCTGGAACTTCTTCACCATCGGTTTCGGTGCCATCATCGGTACCGGCTGGGTTCTGCAGGTCGGCGACTGGATGGTCGTGGGCGGCGGTCCCGTTCCCGCTATGATCGCATTCCTCTTGGGCGCGATCTTCCTCGTGCCCGTCGGAGCTGTTTTCGGTGAGCTCACGGCTGCTATCCCCATTTCGGGCGGCATCGTCGAGTATGTCGACCGTAGCTTTGGCCGTACGATGAGCTACATCACTGGCTGGCTCCTGGCCCTGGGCAACGGCATCCTGTGCCCGTGGGAGGCCATCGCCATCTCGACCCTCGTGTCCGAGATGTTCGGCAGCCTGCCCGGCCTTGAGTGGCTGCGCGCCGTCAAGCTCTACACCATCCTGGGCGCCGACGTTTACCTGTTCCCGACGTTGATCGCGCTCGGCTTTGCAGCCTACGTCATCTTCCTCAACTTCCGCGGTGCCAGCTCGGCCGCCAAGCTCCAGGCCTTCCTGACCAAGGCCCTGCTCTGCGGCATGCTGCTTGCCATGGGCGTCTCGCTGTTCACCGGTTCGCCGGAACACGCCATGCCCGTGTTCTCCCAGGTCACCGGTGCTGGCGGCGGCAAGCCCGCTACCGAGGGCACCAGCCTGTTCGCCGGCATCGTGTCGGTCCTGGTTTTGACCCCGTTCTTCTACGCCGGCTTCGATACCATTCCTCAGCAGGCTGAGGAAGCAGCCGAGGGCCTCAACTGGAACAAGTTCGGCAAGATCATCTCCCTGGCCCTGCTGGCCGCCGGCGGCTTCTACATGGTCTGCATCTACTCGTTCGGCACCATCCTCGACTGGCATGAGTTTGTTAAGAGCCCGGTTCCCGCGCTTGCCTGCCTCAAGGGCATCAACATGCTCCTGTACCTGGCCATGCTCGTCATCGCCACGCTTGGACCCATGGGCCCGATGAACTCCTTCTACGGCGCTACGAGCCGCATCATGCTCGCCATGGGCCGCAAGGGCCAGCTGCCCGAGAAGTTCGCCGAGGTCGATCCCAAGTCCGGCGCTCCCAAGCTCGCCTGCGCCGTTCTGGGCGTCATCACCGTCATCGGTCCGTTCCTGGGCAAGAACATGCTCATCCCTCTGACCAACGTGTCGGCTCTCGCCTTCATCTTCTCCTGCGGCATGGTCGCCCTCGCTTGCCTGCGCATGCGCTTCACCGAGCCCGACCTGCCTCGTCCCTACGAGGTGCCCGGCGGCAAGTTTGGCATCAGCCTCGCTGTCGCTGCCTGCGCCGTCATCATTGGCCTGCTCGTGGTCCCGTTCTCTCCCGCCTCCCTCAACATGGTGGAGTGGAGCATCGTGATCGGCTGGCTGGCCGTTGGCCTGGCCCTCATGGCCTTCACCAATTCCCGCAAAAAATAACGCCTAGCCGGGGCGGATCGGGTGCGCGGACCCCTCTCTTCCGCGCACCGAACCCGGCACCACTTGGGTAGCTTTGTGAGGCCATAACCCAACATGGCCTCGCCCACTATATGGATCCATAAGGAGGAACCATGTCCACTAAGTACGCAATCGTTGGCGGTAAGCTCATCGACGGTACCGGTGCCGAGCCGGTCGAGAACTCCCTCGTTCTCGTCGACGACAACGGCAAGATCGAGTATGCCGGTGCTATGCAGGACCTTCCCGAGGGCGTTGAGGTTATCGACGCCACCGGCAAGACCGTCCTTCCCGGCCTGATCGACACCCACCTGCACTTCTCGGGCAACCTGACCGACGATGACACCGACTGGGTCATGCAGCCGCTCCTCGAGAAGCAGGCCGTCGCCGTCAAGCAGGCCTACGACTGCCTCACCCACGGCCTCACCACCGTCTGCGAGATCGGCCGCTTTGGTATCCAGATTCGCGACTGCATCGACAAGGGCGTCTTCAAGGGCCCGCGCGTTCTGGCCACCGGACTCGGCTTCTGCCGTGTTGCCGGCCACGGTGACTCCCACCACTGCACCCAGGAGCTCAACAAGGAATCCCATCCCTGGGGCGACCAGGTCGATGGTCCTTGGGATCTGCGCAAGGCCGTCCGTCGTCGCCTGCGCGAGAACCCCGATGCCATAAAGATCTGGGCTACCGGTGGCGGCATCTGGCGTTGGGATTCCGGTCGCGACCAGCACTATTGCTCCGAGGAGATCCAGGCCGTGGTCGAAGAGGCAAAGATGGTCGGCATCCCCGTGTGGAGTCACTGCTACAACAACCACGCCGCCGCCTACGACTCCGTTCGCTTTGGCTGCGAGCAGCTGATTCACGGCTTCGATATCGATGAGCGCACCATGGACCTCATGGCCGAGCAGGGCACCTTCTTCACCCCGACGATCGCCTTCCTGCCCACCTGGTACGCCACCTATCCGCCCGTCTACGTCCCCGAGCTGCACGACAAGTACGAGGGCACCCTGGTCGAGAAGGAGCTGCAGCGCAACTACGACTGCCTGCGCGAGGCCAAGAAGCGCGGCGTCGTCATGACGATCGGCTCCGACTCCTTCTCCTTCGTCACCCCGTACGGCACCTGCTCCATCGAGGAGATGTACGAGTTCGTCGACAAGATCGGCTTCACTCCGGTCGAGACCATCACCTGCGCCACCCTCAACGGTGCCAAGATGTGCCACATCGAGGACGAGACCGGTTCCATCGAGGCCGGCAAGTGCGCCGACCTGCTGGTTGTCAACGGTGACGTCGCCGCCGACATCCACGTGCTCAACACCGACAACATGGACGTCATCATGAAGGACGGCTGGATCGTCGAGGCTGGCACCTTTGGCGAGGCCAACAAATACAGCGCCTAAGATACCGTTTGTCGATGGCTGGATGTAAAACACAGTTTTTGATTGCATAATGCAATGGAGAGGGTCGCTTGCGGCCCTCTTTATTGCTATGGGTGCTAAGGACAAGAGGGGATGACGGTGGATTTAAACAGGCTGATTCTGGGCAAGAGCTACAACTCTACCAAGGTCTTTCGTACGGCCCAGCATGTGGTTCAGGCCATCCTGCTCGGTATTGTCGTTCCGGCGCTTATCCTGCTGCTTATCTGGGATTTAACCGATAATCCCAATCCCGTTCCGGGCGTTGTCGTTATTGCCGGCCTGGTCATGCTGTGCTTCTTTTTCTCGTATGTCTTTGTGGTCCCCGACGACCTCACATCGAGCGCAACCGACCGTACGCTCGCCATCGCATCAAAAATATTCGCCTACACGTCGCGCGGCCTTACGCCCGAAGCGGCCCTGGGCGCCTCTAAAATTATCCTGTCCGAGACCATCGCCTCTGCCATCTGCTTTACCGATGGCAAACAGGTGTTGGCAAGCTGGGGCGAGGACTCGGCAAAGTGCCCTGCCGGCACCCCGGTTGTGCTCAAGACCACGCTCAACGTGATCGAGTCCGGCGAGCAGAGTGTATTTTCGCGCGACGCCTCCAATGAGACGGGCGGCTATTTTCCCCGCCTGCGCGCCGGCATTGTCGCGCCGCTTACCGTGCGCGGGCATTGCGTGGGTACGCTCGAGCTGTACTATCCCCGCCTGAGCAGCATCGATATGCGCCAGACGGCGTTGGCCTCGGGTTTTGCCGATCTCATCTCCACGCAGCTCGCCAGCTTTGAGCTCGAGCGCCAGGACGAGCTCACAGCCCGCGTGGAGCTTCGGGCCCTGCAGTCGCAGGTCGACCCGCATTTTCTGTTCAACACCATTAGCACGATCGTGTCGCTCGTTCGAACCGAGCCCGACAAGGCGCGATCGCTGCTCATCGATTTTTCCAATTACTATCGTCAGACGCTTTCTGACTCCGATACGCTCACCACGCTCGAGCATGAGGTGGAACAGGGCACCCGTTATATCAATCTTATGCAGGCCCGGTATGGCGACGGCCGTCTGCGCGTCTCGGTCGATATCGACTTTGAGGTGCGCGATTGCATGGTGCCGCCGTTTATCTTGCAGCCGTTGCTCGAAAACTGCATCAAGCATGCGCAGCGCGAGACCGAGCCGCTTTCTATTCGTGTTAGGGCTTTTGAGACCGATGACGGCTTGGAGATCATCGTCGAAGATGACGGCATCGGTATGAGCGAAGAAGTCTGCGCGCATCTGTTTGAGCAGCATCGCCGAGAGGAGCCCGAGAGCATTACCGCCGACGGATCCATCAAGCGAGGTTGCGGCCTGGCGCTCTTCAACGTGCTTCAGCGCATCCATTTCTTTTACGGAGAAGATTCTGGCATGCGCGTGAAGTCCCAGGAAGGCGTGGGAACACAGGTCATCGTCGAGCTGAACGGCGAGCCGCATGAGCCGGCGCCGATGAAGGTGTAGCGCGCGGTTGGATTGAGAGAAAAAAAGAGGGGAAGCGCATATGTCCGAGGGATGGAACATCTTGGTGGTTGATGACGAGCCCCCTATTAGGGCTGACCTACGTTATCTGTTGGAAAAGGATGCGCGTGTGGGCCAGATTGCCGAGGCGGGCAATGTCACCGAGGCTGTGGAATCGATCCTGTCGAACAAGCCCGACGTCTTGTTTTTGGATATCACGATGCCCGGTCGCTCGGGAATCGAGCTTGCCGAGACGCTGCAGAACCTAAAGACGCCGCCGGTCGTGGTGTTTGTGACGGCATTTGCCGAGTATGCGGCCGATGCCTATAACCTCGATGCCGTCGATTACATCGTCAAGCCGGTCGAGGACGCGCGCCTGTCGAAGGCGCTCGACAAGATCGAAACCGCCCTGGGTGTTCGCCGCGCTGTCCATACCCCGCGCCAGCCCCTTCGCCTGACGGTGGATCGTGGGGGTAAAAAGGTGTTCATTCCCGTGGCGGATGTCTGCTACTTTGAGGCACGCGCCGATTTTTGCAACGCCGTCTGCGCCGAGGGAACATACCTGATCAATGAGTCGATTTCCTCGCTCGAGCGGCGCCTGGCCTCCGAGGGCTTTATCCGTGTCCACCGCAGTTATCTGGTCAATTTGGAAGACGTGCACAATGTCGAGATCGGCTCCACGGGCCTGATGGAGCTCAGGCTCGATCGCGTGACCTCGACGGTGCCCGTGTCCCGCCGTCGCGCCGCCGAGGTTAAGACGCACCTGGGGCTTGCGTAAGCGGTCCGCACGCCACCGTTTACCGCCGCAGGTTTGGCACGGGCGCGCGGTGGGCATAATGGGTGGCATCGAATGAAATCGAAAGGATCATTATGCCTGCGCTCATTACGCATCATCTGTTTGGCGAGGAAAGCATCGACCGTCTTCCGCAGGGCGTTATCACGTCCGACGAGGAGCGTATTGCCTTTATCCTGGGCAACCAGGGCCCCGACCCGTTTTTCTTCCACATTCTGACACCGCGTGTTTCCGACTGTACGCTGCTGGCGCAGGTCATGCATCGCTCGCGCATGTCTCGCCAGTTCGCGTGCCTGCGCGACGGCGTGTCGCATCTGCTGCCGCGCGACGCCAGCTTGGGTCGCGCCTTTGCGCTGGGTCTGCTGTCTCATTACGTGCTCGACCGCAACGCCCACCCCTTTGTCTATGAGCAGCAGTTTGGCATCGTGGAGTCCGATTCAGAGCTTGAGGATTCGAGCAGTCAGGTCCATGCCGTGATCGAGAGCGACCTGGATGTACTGATGCTGCAGCTTAAGCGCGATGGCGCTACGGTCGACGATTACCCGCCGGCGGGCGAGATCGTCACCACCGATCGCATCAGTCGCGTGGCCGGCGTGCTGATGAGCTATGTTGCCGGACGCGTGTACGGCATTGACATTCCGGCGGGGGAGTACGGTGCTGCCGTTGCCAATATGCAGCGACTTTACCGTGCGATTGAGCCGGCCGACTCCGTAAAGACGCGCGCGATCTCGCTGGTTGAGGGGTTGGTGCACGACTACTCGCTGCTCGACGGCCTTGCCCATCGCGTGACGACGGAGCTGCCCGAGCGCACCGGTAACCTGGGCCATCTGACATGGAAGAATCCCTTTACCGATGAGGTCTCGAACGAGAGTTTCCCCGAGGTCTTTGATCGCGCGCTGGTCGATTACGAGTGCACGGTCGCGCGTTTTATCGAGACCGGTGACATGGAGGCCGTGACCGGTCACGTCAACTACAGCGGCCGCGTGCTCGGCACCGACGAGGAGTTCGACCGCGAGGAGTAGGGTCCGCTCCTGTCTCTTTGCCGAATCCTTACCGGCGCCTCCGTGCAATTGGGGTACGATGAACTAGCTGCATATCGGGCGAATACGAAGGGTCCCTGTCCATGAAATACACCAAGCTCGAGCGTAACTGGGTCATGTACGATGTGGGAAACTCGGCCCTCGTGCTGCTCAATACCTCGGTGGTGCCCATCTACTTTAACGCCATCAATACCGGCGCTTCCTCGGCAGACCTGGTGGTCGCTTGGGGCAACGCGCAGACGATTGCCTCGCTGGTCATTGCCATGCTCATGCCCATTCTGGGCGCGCTTGCCGATTACGCCGGCAACAAGATCAAGTTCTTCTTGGGCTTCTTCCTCACGGGCCTGGTTCTTTGCCTGGCGCAGGCTATCCCAATGTCCGCCATGGCATTTTTGACTGTGTACGTGCTGTGCACCATCGGCCTCAACTCTTCTATGACGTTCTACGACGCCATGCTGCCCGACATTACCACCGACGAGCGCATGGACGTCGTGTCCAGCTCGGGCTATGCCTGGGGCTACATCGGTTCCACCGTGCCGTTCATCATCTGCCTGGCGCTTATCATGGGTGGTCCCGCTCTTGGTGTCCCCACCATGCTGGCAACGCGTCTGTCGTTTGTCATCACTGGTGCCTGGTGGCTCATCTTTACCCTGCCGCTCATTCGCACCTATAAGCAAAAGTACGGTCGCGAGCGTGGTCCCGAGGACACCATCGGCCACATCGTGGGCGGCGTGTTCTCCGAGGTCGGACACACCATGCGCGAGATTGCCCACAACAAGACCGTGCTGGTCTACATGATCGCGTTCTTCTTCTACATCGACGGTGTGCACACGGTCATTTCCATGGCAACCAGCTATGGATCGGCTTTGGGCATCGACTCGACCCAACTGGTGCTGGCTCTGCTCGTTACGCAGTTTGTGGCCTTTCCGTCCGCCATCATCTACGGCAAGCTTGCCGGTCGCGTGGGCACACTCAATATGATCTTGGTGGCCGTCGCCGCCTATATGGGCATCGTGCTCTTTGCCGCGTTCTTCCTCAAGACCGCCTTTGAATTCTGGGTGCTTGCCATTATGGTCGGCCTGTTCCAGGGCGGTGTGCAGGCGCTCAGCCGTAGCTACTTCGGCCGCATTATTCCCAAGGAAAAGTCCAACGAGTACTACGGCTTCTTTGATATCTTTGGCCGCTATGCAAGTGTCATGGGCACCTTCTTGGTGTCGGTCGTCACCTCGCTGACCGGCAACCCCTCGCTGGGCGTCCTGTCTATCGGCGTGCTGCTGGTGGTGGGCTTTGTGCTGCTGGTCCGTCTGTCCTGCATGTCTCAGACGGCAGAGCAGGCCGCATAGGAACTTGCCGGTAATTGCGTCCGCCGCGATACTCTTTTGGGGTTATCCGCAATAAACATTCTGACTTTCGAACAATGATTAGCCCAAGTGGGTATGATGGAGTCAGCTAGGTCGCGGGGCGTCGCCTGTGTTTGGCGGCGTCCCGTTTTTGTGTTGCAGGGAGGGTAAGGCATGAACGCCACGGTCGTGATTCCAACGTATTGGGCGGGCGATGACGCTCGCGCAAACGCCCCTGGCACCTATGACCATTCGACACGACTCAACGCCGACAATCCCGAACTCGACCGCTGCCTGGTCTCGCTTGAGCAGGTACGTGACATCCCGCGCATCATCCTTTTGGTGGTCTGTCCCGTTTCTGCCACAGCCGATGTGTCGCTGCGCGTGCACGAGATTGTCGACGCGCATCCCACGCTCAAGGTCACCGTTGTTACCAACACCCAGGCCTCGCGCATCGCAGACCGGGTTGCTCAGATCGCACCCAAGGGTTCGGGCGAGTGCGTGAGTCTGCGAGGCTACGGCGCCATCCGCAACATGGGGCTAGCCTGTGCCGCTGTGCTGGGGCATGACGCGGTTATCTTTTTGGATGACGATGAGACTGTCATCGACGCCGACTTTATGAAGCGCGCGACCTATGCGCTGGGCCAGCAGACGCGTCAGGGCCTGCCGATTTTGGTCAAGAGCGGTTACTTTTACGATCGCGACGGATCCCCGCTGGCGCCCACGGACAAGGTGGGCATCTGCCATCGTTGGTGGACCAAGCGCATCGAGTTCAACCGTTGGATGAAAAAGGCGCTCTCGGGCACCCGCATCTCGCGCTCCAACTACGTGTGCGGCGGCCTGATGGCCCTGCACGCCCGCGCCTTTACGCGTGTGGCCTTTGATCCGTTTATCACCCGTGGCGAGGATCTGGATTACCTCTTTAACATGCGCATGTTTGGCTATGACGTGTGGTTTGACAACGAGTGGGCCGTTCGTCACCTGCCGCCCGAGTCCGAGAAGCGCTCACCGCGCTTTATGCAGGATGTATACCGTTGGTACTACGAACGGGCCAAGTTGACGTTCGCCGCGCATCAAAAGGAGCTCATCCCCGTTACGGCGGCATCGCTCATGCCCTACCCGGGCCCGTGGATTTCGCGCGAGCTCGACGACCGCGTGCGCAAGACCGCTATGGTCCGCAGCGTGTTTACCCGCGAGCATGAGGGCTACCTGCGCATCTGGCGCCATGGTATCGACGAGGCAAAGGCCTATGCGCGCCAAAACGCTGCAAGCTATCTGCGTTTCCAGAGCTTTTGGCCCAAGATCATGGACGGGCTTTGGCGTGACGCACAACTGATCAGTATCCTGGAGGGGGCCGAATGATCGACCGCCGCGCCCAGCGCGATAGTTCAATATCAATCTTTCGCATCATTGCCGTTGCCTGCGCCATTTGCGTGCTGGTGTACTTTATTTTTGCCTTGGTGACCGGTATCGAGCCGATCGCCACGGTGATTGCCTGCGCGCTGCTGTGCATCTTTCTGTGCATCTTTATCTTTTTGACGCTCAATCCCGATTCGGTGCGCTCCCAGTACACCGAGGAGACGCTCTCGGTGGCCTCGGCCATGCTCGAGGACATTAAGGGCGGTCTGACGCAGGAATCGGCGCGTTTGGTGTGCCGGCGCATTTTGCCCGAGACGCGCGCCATGACGGTGGCCATCACCGACGAGGACAACGTGCTTGCCTGCGCGGGCGAGTTTGAGGAAAAACTGCTGCCCGATACTCCCATCCACACGCTTGCCACGCGCTACGTTATCGAACATGGCATCGTGCAGTCGTTCAACCGTATGGTGGATGTCGTGGGTTCGGACGGCTCGCACAACCAAGTCCCCGCCGGCATTATCGCTCCCATCAAGGTGGGCGATCGTACCGTCGGCACGCTCAAGTTCTACTACAAGACCCCGCGCGCCGTCGACCGTACTCAGTACGCGCTTGCCTCGGGCTTTGCCGAGATCTTGTCCACGCAGCTCGCCATCCACGAGCTCGAGGTGCAAAAGGAACTCACGGCGCGCGCTGAGGTGCGTGCGCTGCAGGCGCAGATTAACCCGCACTTCCTGTTCAACACGCTGAACACCATTGCATCGTTTACGCGCACCGACCCGTTGCGGGCCCGCGAACTGCTTCGTGAGTTCTCATCGTTCTATCGTGCCACGCTCGACAACTCGGGATCGCTTATTCCGGTCTCGCGCGAGGTCGCACAGACCAAGCGCTACCTTACCTTTGAGAAGGCCCGCTTTGGCGAGGACCGCGTGCTTGCGACGTTCGATGTGTCCGAGGACGTGGAAGATACGCTGGTGCCGGCGTTCGTGATCCAGCCGATTGTCGAGAACGCCGTACGTCATGGTATGGGCGATGACGACGCCCTGAGGATCGACGTGACCGTTCACCAAGACGGCGAGGATGCAATCTTGATTGCCGTGGCCGATAATGGCGTGGGCATGGATGAGGGTACCGCCGCCAGACTGTTTGACGAGCGCTCTGCCCGTCCCGACGCCAGCTCTCCCCAGGGTGGCGGCGCCGGTGTGGCCATGCACAATATTTCGGAGCGCATCCATCGCTTTTATGGGCCGCACTCCTATACGCGTGTCGAATCGGCGCCGGGCAAGGGCACCAAAGTGCTCCTTCATCTTGATTTGTCAGAGAGCATCTTTGACATTCAAGAGTAAAATAAAAGGCTACGGGCTCAACGTCATGCGACGGATGCCCGGCGTAGTTAGTTGACGAAAGGTTTTATCCCTATGCTGCGTGCGATGATTGTGGATGATGAGGCGCCGGCTCGCTCGGAGCTTCGCTTCCTGCTCGAGCAAACGGGCAAGATCGGCACGATCACGGAGGCGTCGAGCGTCCGCTCCGCCATCGAGATGCTTATGGAAAGTCGCGTGGATGTCGTGTTTCTCGATATCTCGATGCCCGGTGCCTCGGGCCTGCAACTTGCCGAGGCGCTGCATAAGCTCAAAAATCCGCCGGCGATCGTGTTTGTGACTGCGTATAGCGACCATGCGGTCGAGGCATTCGACGTCGATGCCGTCGATTATCTGATGAAGCCTGTCGAGGAAGCTCGCTTGGATCGCGCGATCGAGAAGGTCATGCAACGCGCCAAGCCGGTTACGGACAGCAAAGTGACCATCGAGCGTATCCCGGTGGAAAAGGGCGGCCGCAAGGTGCTCATTCCCGTGGATGACATCCGCTTTATCATGGCAAAGGACGATTACTCCTGCATCTATACCGTCGATGATCGCTTTTTGTCGACGACCTCGCTGGCGCAGTTTGAGGCCAAGCTCTGCGACTTTGGCTTCTTCCGTGTTCACCGCCGCTATATCGTCAACCTAGCGTGCGTCACGGACGTCGAGACGGTGCCCTCGGGCGCCATCCAGCTGGGCATTACGGGCGTCGACGAACGCGTGCCGGTTTCTCGCCGCCGCGTCGTGCCGCTCAAGAAGGCCCTGAGTCTCTAGCACGCTGGCCCCGCAGCCCTGTAGACCCATCGTCTGCGGAGCCGTGGGGCCTTTTTTGTATGTATCTGCCGAATCGTTTTTTGCGGAAGGGATCCCATGAACAGTGCAAGCGCCAAGCGTATCGACATCATCTCGGACACCCACGGCTATTTATCGCCTGCGCTCTTGGATGAGCTTGAGGGCGCAGACCTGATCATCCACGCCGGCGACCTCACGTCAGAGATGGACTACGAGCACCTATGCACCATCGCCCCCGTGCGGGCCGTCTTGGGCAACAACGATTACTACCGCGACTACGGCCCCGATGTAGACCGTCTTGCACTCTTTACCTACGAAGGCCTCAAATTCGCCGTAGCCCACTACCGCGAAGACCTTCCGGTGGGATCCGTAGACGTAGCCATCAACGGTCACACCCACGTAACCAAAGAAGCCCAAGTGGGCCGCTGCTTAGTCCTCAACCCGGGCAGCGCCAGCTACCCCAGAGGCACCCGAGGCCCCACCATGGCCAGAATGCTCGTTAAAGACGGCAAGATCCTAAGCACCAAGTTTATTGACTTGGACTAACCGCAACAAAAACGGGGGATGCACAATGCATCCCCCGTTTTCTTTCAGCCAAAGGCAGAGTCCCAACAAGAATCTAAGACAACCCCGCCACGGAGAACGGGGCCGCCGAGCCGCGAAGCGGCGAGCAACAAGAACTGGTTGAAGAAAGTGACGGCAGGGAGGGTCTCCG
Organism: uncultured Collinsella sp.; assembly: GCA_900542715.1. GTDB lineage: Bacteria > Actinomycetota > Coriobacteriia > Coriobacteriales > Coriobacteriaceae > Collinsella. The sequence continues at coordinate 69 of UQOQ01000010.1, read as the reverse complement.
GGGCTGGGGGCGGGGGTTAAGTTTGTCGCGAGTTCCGCACGCAAAGGAAAGCACTTAATGTGCTTTCCG
>UQOQ01000009.1:0-61210 GCA_900542715.1 uncultured Collinsella sp. | reverse complement strand
GCCACGGCCCTCGACCTGGCTCTGAGCAGCGCGGGTATCGGAATCGGCATCGCGACGACGGCGCTTGGGCATCGACGTGCCGGCAAGACGGTCGGCGCTCGACAGACCATCGCCCACGTCGACGCCGTTCTCGCGATCGAGCTCCATGAGCGCCAGGCGCATCTCGGGCGACTCGATGCGCTCGAGCACGTCGCGCGTCACGCAGTCGGGGCGGCAGTTGCAGCCCTGCTCGGCGGCCTTCTTTTTGCAGCCCTCCGAGCACGTCATATCGGCCAGGTTGACCTTAAAGACTTTGCCGTTCTCCAGGCGCAGCACCAGCTGCTCACGCGGCGTGTCATATTCTTGAATACGTGCCTTGCCAAGCGGCGTATCGATGAGCGTCTTCTTTTTGGGCGCACGGCTCTTAAAGTCCTTGTACGCCTCGAACTCATAGCGCAAGCAGCACATCAGGCGGCCGCACACGCCGCTGATTTTGGACGAGTTGAGCGGCAGGTCCTGCTCTTTTGCCATGCGGATCGAGACGGGCTCAAACTGTCCGCCAAAGCGCGTGCAGCAGAGCTCCTGTCCGCATTGGGCGTAGCCGCCCACCAGGCGGGTCTCGTCGCGCACGCCGATCTGGCGCATGTCGACGCGAATGTGCAGCGTCGAGGACAGGTCCTTGACGAGCTGACGAAAATCGACGCGCTCCTCGGCCGCAAAGTAGAACACGGCCTTCTCGCCGCCAAACAGGTACTCGACGCCGACCGGCTTCATCTCGAGGTCGAGCTCCTTGACCAGGCGGCGGAAGTCGACCATGGCCTCGTCGCCCTGGATGGCCAGGTCGTCGGCAAGCTGCAGGTCGATGTCGCTCGCCACGCGCAGCACGGGCTTGAGCGGCTGGCCGATCTCGTCTTGCGGCACCTCGAAGGGATCGGCCGTGACCAGGCCGATCTCGGTTCCGCGCTCGGTGGAGCAAATGGCATAATCGGCCTCGAGGATATCCAAATCCTGCGGATCGAACCACAGGTCGCGCGAGGCGTAGGTAAACTTAACGGGTACGACTAACGGCATTTCAGTGCCTTCCTGATATCGAACAGCATGACCTCGATGGCCAGCTGGGGAGTAACGTTTCTGGCTATGTTGCGCTCAGCCGTGGCAACCGCCTCGAGCGCCTGGGTGGCACCCGCAACATTCGTCGCGGCGGCAAGCCGCCCGATCGTGTCGCGCACGTCTTCGTTCACGACGTCGGCCGCCTCGTCCTGAAGCGTCAGCAGCACGTCGCGCATGAGCGTCCGCGCGCTCGCCAGCGCTTCCATGATACCCGAACGCTCGCGCGCGTTGAGTTCGCGCTTGTTGCGGTCCTCAAGCTGCTTCAATGCTCCACGCGACAGGTAGTCGGCGTTTTGCTCGAGCACCTTTTCCTGTGTGGACTTGACCTCGGCGAGCGGTGCCTTAACGGCGACGATGAGCGACTTGGCGCGGCTGAGCACATCAGCCTCGTCGGCAGCGATGAGCGAATCGATGGCGCGGACCATCTGGCGGCGAGCGTCCTGGCGCTCGGCGCTCTTAAGGAACTCGATGCCGCGTGTGGGGCTCCCCGCCACGGCGACCGCCATGCGGCAACGCGCGAGATCCTGACCCGTCGCGCGGCTCACGGCACGCGCGGCCACGGTGGGCGACACCAGCCGAAACGGCACGCACTGGCAGCGGCTCACAATGGTGGGCAGCATCACGTCTGCCGAGGTGCCCAGCAAGATAAACATAACGCCCTCGGGCGGCTCCTCGAGTGTCTTGAGCAGTGCGTTGGCAGTGTTGGCGCGCAGCTGCTCGGCACGGTCGATGATGTAGACCTTGGCCTTGGCGCGGATGGGCGCCAGCGGCACGTCGTCGAGCAGCTCGCGGGTCTGGGCAATGAGGTAGCCCGTGGCGCTCTCGGGCGTGTAATAGTGCACGTCGGGATGTGTGTGCCGAGCAACGCGCACGCAGCTGTCGCATGCGCCGCAGCCGTCCTGCTCGCACAGGAAGGCCTGGGCGAGCGCCCATGCGGTATCGAGCATGCCGGCGCCGGGGGCGCCCAAAAACAGGTAGGCGTGCGACGCGCGGCCGCTGGCGACGGCGTTGGTCAAAAAATCGCGCACGCGCTGTTGGGTGTCGAGCTTGGCCAGCAGGCTTGCCTGAGCGGGGGCCATGTTACTCGGCCTCCTGGGCAAGCGCAGCGGCGACGGCGTCTTGCGGAATGTCGAGACCGTACGCGCGAACCTGCTCGACCGTCTTCTCGAAGACTTCCTCGATGGGCGCGGTGGCGTCGATGAGCTTTACGCGATTTGGCTCCTCGGCGGCAATGGCGCAAAATCCCTCGTAAACACGCTCTTGGAATGCCATGCCCTTTGCCTCCATGCGATCCGCCGCACCACGGGCTGCCATGCGTAGCGCCGCCTGCTCGGGCGTGATGTGGTAGACCAGCGTGAGCGCCGGGTGCGTCCCCGCGACGGCCAGGTTGTTGGCATCGCACACTATCTGGCGATCGAGGCCGTCGGCAAATGCCTGGTAGCAGGTCGTGGAATCGTAGAAGCGGTCGCACAGGACCACCTTGCCGGCCGCGAGGGCGGGAGCTATGACCTCGTGCACCAACTGAGCGCGCGCCGCCTCGTAGAGCAGCAACTCGCAGGTGTCGCCCATCGCCGTATTGGCGGGGTCGAGCAGCAGAGCGCGGATCTTTTCGCTGATGGCGGTGCCGCCCGGCTCGCGCAGGCTCACAACCTGGTAGCCAGCGAGTTCGAGCGCGCGGGCAAGCAGACGCGCCTGCGTGGACTTGCCGGCACCATCGACGCCCTCGAGCGTGATAAAGCTATGTTGAGCGGGCTCAAAAGCCATGAGCGCAGCCCCTTCCTATAAGGCGCGTAAATGCAGATATATCAACCAAGCCATGATACCCCAGTGCTCGGCGCGTCCCCAATGGCTAAAGGCGCCTTTCCAAAGTTGCGGTGAAATAGGGACTGATTGAAGCTCTGAGACCGCCAAACAGTCCCTATTTCACCGCAACGTATGATGGGGAATTTTGGATGCTGGGTATAATCGTCGTATTGCATTGAAATGTGGCGAAAGGAGTGGCAATGTCTCGGTATTGCGCCTCGTGCGGCAAGCTTCTTGCAGATGATGCCAAGTTCTGCACCTCGTGCGGTGCACCCGTTGAGCAAACAGCCGCGAGCGATAGCCAGCCCGCTTTTGAGCAGACCGGCTCCCTTGATACGCCGCGAGCCAAGGCGGACGACCCCCTCGCCTATAGCCCCGACCCCGCCGCAGGGACCGAGGCCGTCGAGACCACGCAGCGCATACCCGTCGCGAGCGGCTCGCCCCAACAGCAGCCGGCTCCCGCATACGCGCCCGCTTCGCCACAGACCCCCGCTCCCAAAAAGAGCGGCACCGGGCCGCTTATCGCCGTTATTGTTGTGCTGGTGGCGATCATCATCGCCCTGGTCGTTTTCTTTGTGATCAAGCCTTTCGACAACGCCGCCACGCAGACGACTGCCGCGGTAGCTAAGCTGCACCATGACGTCGACGACGATGACCTAAAGCCTCTCGGCGATCCCAACAGCCTGTACGACGATGATGACGATGACGACGAGGATGGCGGCGAAGCAACGCTCTCCGAGCAGAACCTCTACCGTCGCCTGAGCGAATACTACGACCTGCTCGAAGATCTCGACAGCCAGGTCCGTGGCTGCGCGCAGAACTTCAACGGCAACTATCTGGAAGAGGATCGAACCACCCGTCAAAATCTCGCCGACGTCGCCGAGCGCACGGAGGACACCATCGAGCAGTATTACGACATCGTCGAGGACCTGGACGTCCCGACGAGCTCCAAGAACTACAGCTCCTGGAAGGATATCATCGCCCTGTACGACGACCTGGATCACCGCATTGACGCAATCTGTGATGCCTGGGAGATCAGCCTGAAATACGCCAAGCCTGCGGACCACAAGAATGAGATCGTGGCGCCGCTGTCGCGCGACAACGTGGCGGGCACCAATGACAATAAGTACCGCCTAGACTTTGAGGAGCGCTATCCCGGCGCTAAGCCTGTCGAGGTGAACTAGCGCTTTGTCGTTCCCGAGCCGGCAGTTAGGGACGTTCCTAAACTGCCGGCAGAAAAGGAACGTCCCTAACTGCCGGTCAAAAAAACGAGCGAGGATCGCGGGATCCTCGCTCGTTTTTTTGGGCAATGTTTCGACTGCGCCGTTACTTGTCGGCGGCTGCTTTCTTGGCAGTCGACTTCTTCGCGGTCGTCTTCTTGGCGGCAGTGGCTTTCTTAGCCGTCGTCTTCTTTGCCGTGCTCGCCTTGGTTGTGGTCTTGCGACCGCGGGCGGGCTTCTTCTCCTTGGTCGGGCAGTCCATGTTGACGCAGATACGCCACGGACCGCGCGCCGTGTTGACCACCACGATGGGGGCGCCGCACTCGGGGCAGGTCTCGCCCGTCGCCTCGAGCTTGCCGCGCGCCGGCAGCGGATAGCTCACGCCGCAGTCATCGTAGTTGGTGCAGCGGATAAAGCGCTTGCCGCTCTTCTCGCTCTTGTGCGCGATCAGGTCGCCGTGACGTCCGGCCTCGGCACACACCTTGCACTCGCCCACCTTAAGATCGGGCTCGTAGTTGGTGGGGCACGTGGGGTTCACGCAGATCTCGAAGGCCTTCTGGCGGAATGGCTGGCACTTGATGCGCGGCGCGCCGCACTCGGGGCACACGGCGGCCTCGCCCTCGAGCGGGCTCACCTTGACGCCACTCGGCACCGGATAGGTCACGTCGCAGTCGGGCCAACCCATGCAGCCGATAAAGCTGCCGCGGGTCTTGGCGCTCGTCTTCATAACCAGGTCCTTGCCGCACTTGGGGCAGGCGCCCACGCGCGCATCGGCCGTGACGGCGTCGCTGATGGCGTCGCCCAGCTCCTGCGTATGCTTGAGCAGCTCGTCGAGCACGCCGGCCAGCAGCGCGCGCGAGTGCGTCACGACATGCTCTTCGGTATCCTCGCCGCGCTCCACGCGGGTCATGTCGCCGTCGAGCTCGCTGGTCATATCGGGGCTCGTGATGCGCGGGGCAAACTGCGACAGCGCGTCGATGATGGCGATGCCCAGCTGGCTCGGCTCAACGGGATCATTTTTGAGATAGCGCACGGCATACAGGCGCTCGATGATGCTCGCGCGCGTGGACTTGGTGCCCAGGCCGCGCTTTTCCATCTCCTGCACGAGCTTGCCCTGGCTGTAGCGCGCGGGCGGCTCGGTCTGCTTGGCCTCGAGCTTAATGTCGAACACGTCGACCGTGTCGCCCTGCTCAAGCGGCGGCATCTGCTCGTCGCGCTTGAGGCCGTACGGATATGCCTCGCGGAAGCCCGGGGTCACGAGCACGTCGCCCGAAGCCACGAACGGCTCGCCGTTGACGTCGAGCTCGAGCTTGGTGTTCTCGATGGTCGCGGGCCCCATGAGCGTTGCCAGGAAGCGACGGGCGACGAGGTCATAGAGTTTGCGCTGGCCGCCGTCGAGCGTGGACGGATCGCCCTCGCCCGTGGGGTAGATAGGCGGGTGGTCGGTGGTCTCGACCTTGCCGCGCGTGGGCTTCATGGGGCCGGCGAGCACCTTTTTGCACACGGGCGCCAGCGCCGGGTTGATCTTTGCCAGGTCGCTCACCACGGCGCCCAGATCGAGCGTCGCGGGATACACGGTGTTATCGACACGCGGGTAGCTGATGAGACCGGCCATGTAGAGGGACTCGGCGATGCGCATGGTACGCGCAGGTGAGATGCCCTCGGCCGCGGCGGCAGCCTGCAGCGAGGTCGTCGCAAACGGCGTGGGCGGCTGCTGCTTACGCGAGCGCTTGGTCACCGCGGCGACGGTTGCCGTCGTAGCGCCGTCAACGTGACCGTACGCCGTCTCAGCAGCATCCTTGTCGGTAAAGCGCGCCGTCTTGTGCGCGATCTTAAAGCGATCGTCCTCGGCAGCGCCTTGCGCGGCGCCCATGCCGCGAATCTGCCAATAGTCCTCGGGCACAAACGCCATGCGCTCGCGCTCGCGCTCGACCACCAGGGCAAGCGTCGGCGTCTGCACGCGGCCGGCGGAACGCACGTTGCCAAAGCCGCCAAACTTGGCGAGCGTCAGGTAGCGCGTGAGCACCGCACCCCAAATGAGGTCGATGTGCTGACGGCTCTCGCCGGCGTCGGCCAGGTTCTGGTCGAGCGAGACAAGGTTATCGAAGGCCTGCGTGATCTCGGCCTTGGTAAACGAAGAATACTGGGCGCGGGCGACCGGCAAGTCGGGCGCCACCTCGCGCACCTTGTTGAGGGCGTCCGAACCGATCAGCTCGCCCTCGCGATCGAAGTCCGTGGCGATGATGACGCTGTCGGACTTTTTGGCGAGGTTCTTAAGCGAGCGGATGAGCTCTTTCTCGGCCGGAAGCTTAATGACGGGCGCCCAGGTGAGATAGGGCAGGCTCTCGAGCTTCCAGCCCTTGATGGAAATGCCATCGGCAAGGAACGGCTTGCGCTTGGTGTCGTACGGCGGGCGGGCCAGGCCATCGGGCATATCGGCCGGCAGCATTTCGCCGTCCTCCGTGACCGAATACCAGCCCAACTTTTTATCGAACAGCACACTGTCGCAAAAATCGGGTGCCAGGATGTGACCGGCAAGGCCGATCGTCACGCACTCCTCGCCCTTCCACTCAAAACGGTAGATGGCGGTGTTGTACACCTTGTCCTTTTTGGGCTTGCCCGTGGACAGACGCTCGGCGATCTGACGCGCGGCGTCGTTTTTCTCAGCGATGATGAGCTTCAAAAGAGGCTCCTATCTCGTGTGTCTGCGGCTGCGCCCGCCCTCTTGGCGGCCGACTTACGCCCTTGCTTGCTCAATCTGCCCGATGAGCCAATCGCACCAGGCATCCATGCCCTCGCCCTTGCGCGCGCTCACGGCAAACCGCGGCGCCTGCGGATTGAGGTCATCGAGTGTCTTAGTATACCTATCCATGTCAAAATCGAAAGCCGGGGCCACGTCGACCTTATTGAGCAGCTGCGCGCCGGCGTGCTGGAAGATGCCCGGGTACTTGATGGGCTTGTCGTCGCCCTCGGGCACCGAGAGGATCATGATGGACAGGTTCTCGCCCAGGTCAAAGTCGACCGGGCAGACCAGGTTACCCACATTTTCGATAAAGATGACGTCGATGTTCTCCAGACCGACGGCCTGGTCGAAGGCGTCGACGGCCTCCATGATCATGTTGCCCTCGAGGTGGCACAGGCCGCCCGTGTTGATCTGGATGGCGGGCATGCCGGCTTCCTTCATGGTGATGGCGTCGACGTCCGAGGCGATATCGCCCTCGATAACGGCACAGCGCAGGCTGGCTTTGTCACGCAAGCGCTCGTTGGTGCCCAGAATCGTGGTGGTCTTACCCGAGCCAGGGCTCGACAGCACATTGATCACGTAGGTGTTCGTCTGCTCAAACCGCTGACGCAGCTGATCTGCCAGGCGCTCGTTGCGCGACAGAATCGGCGACGCGATATCAATCGTTTTCTCGGCCATACTTAGCGCTCCTTACTTTGGCCCCTTTATACCCCGTTCCCAGGTGGCTGGCGGGCTAATCGTCGGGGGTTTCGATTTCGATACTTGCGATATCGAGCTCGCGGCCGTGCAGTAGGCGCACGTTGGCACCACCACACTGGGGACAGCGACAGTGGAAGCGATCGTGGTCGAAAACCTCGCCGCAGTCCAGACACTCGCTTTGTGGATGGACCTCCTCCACGGCAAGCTCGCAGCCGCGCGTGAGCGGGTCATCGTCGCGAAACGTCTCCCACGCAAAGTCGAGCGCCTCGCGCACAACTTCGGTCATATCCCCGATACGCAGCGTTACCAAAACGGCGCGCGAGGCCCCCGCCCCACGCGCCGCGCGAATCACTGTATCGAGTATGCCGTTGACAATGCCAACCTCGTGCATACCGATTTACTCCTCGTCGTCCTCGTCGTCCGAGAACAGGTCCAGACGGCTCACGAACAGGCCCTCCTTGCCCTCGCGCGCGGTAATGACCACGCGAGCGATGGCGAGCGAAATCTCGTAGAGCGAGAGCAGGGCGCCATACATGAGACCCAGCGTAACGGGCGAGCCGTCGGGCGTAATCACAGCCGAACCCACGAGCAGGCCTACGTACACGTAGCGCCAGGCGCTGCGGAAGGCCGCATAGGACACGATGTGGAAAACGGACAGGTAGAAGATGATGAGCGGCAGCTCAAACGCCACACCAAAGCCGATCATAAAGAGCAGCTCCATGTTGACGTAGTTCTCCAGGTCGGGCAGCGCCGTGGCGACGGCCGAAGTCTCGCCGATGAGCCACTCAAAGCCCGCCGGGATAATGATGAAGTAGCAGAAGATGGCGCCCAAGAAGAACAGCACCGTCGAGGCGAGCACCGTGGGTACGACCCATTTACGCTCGTTGGGGCGCAGTGCCGGCAGGAAAAATGCCAGAATCTGCCAGATGATCATGGGCGTGCACATGACCACGGCCATCTTGATGGCCAGCGAGAAGCGCAGGCCAAAACCGCCGAGCGTGGTGGTGATGTAGAACTTACCGTCCGGCACAAACGAGCGGATGGGATCCTCGAGGATATCGAGCACCACGGGCGTGGCAAAGTACAGCACGATGGCGGCGGCAAACACCGACACGACCACGATGGTCAGGCGGCGACGGAGCTCTCCCAGGTGATCGAAGAGCGGCATACGCGCAGGTCCGATAGGCATTACTCATCGCCTCCCTTCGGGGCATCGGCGGCAGCAGTCTCGGCAGCGTCCTCGGCCTCGAGCTCGCGAGCGAGCTGGTCGACGACAGCCTTGCGCTTGCGGGGACGGCGGGCGTAGAGGTCAGCCGTCGTGGGCTCTGCCGGCTCGGGCTCGGGCTCTGCAGCAGGCTCGGGCTCGACGGCAGTAGCAGGCTCTGTACCCTCGGCCTCATCAACAGCGCCTTCGCCCTCAGCAGCACCCTCGCTCGCGGCCTTCTCGGCAGCAAGACGAGCGCGACGCTCGGCAAAGGTCTCCTTCTTGGCGGGCGCTGCCGTCTCGGCGGCATCCTCGTCCGCATCGGAATCGTCGTCGGGCGCAGCAGCCTTCTTGGGCTTGACCGGGGCCGACGCGGCCTCGCTCACCGGATCGATAATCTCGGACTGAACAACGGCCGTCATCTTTTCCTGCGTCTCGCGGAACTGACGGATGGCACGGCCGATCGTGCGGCCCATCTGCGGGAGCTTATCCGGGCCAAACAGCAAAAAGCCGAAGACCACGATGATCGCGAGCTCACCCTCTCCAATACCAAACACACATACCTCCAAGGCTCGATGTGAGTCGAGCCCGCACCGCGCCATTCGGCCGGAACTCGTCTATTCATTCGGTCAAGTATAGCGCCCGGACGCCAAAACGTCCGAGCGCATCACAAACATATGCCAAACGGCACGCCCTTTTGGGGGCAAAGATTATGCAGCGGTGATCGAAATCTCCTGGTCGACGCCCAACAGCTGAACCACGCGCATCACCGGGGGCTGCACGTTGACGCAGCTAAAGCGCTTGCCGTGGTCGGCCGCGTGGTGCGCGGCGCCCACGAGCACGCCAATGCCCGTCGAATCGATGTAGCTCACCTGGGCAAAATCGAGCTCAACGGCCTCGGTGGGCTGCTCGAGCGCCAGGTCGATGGCATTGCGCAGGCTATCGGCGTTAGAGATATCGATCTCACCGGTCACCTTAATGGTGTAGAGCTCTGGCGTGGGGTTGGTGGAAATACCCAAATCCATGTATACGCTCCTTTACGTATCGAAAGTGCGGATAGTACAGGAAGCCGCGCGTTAGGCGCGCTCGGCACGCGCAAGCTCGGCAGCGACAAGCCTAACTGCCAGCACTAGCACATCGAGCGCGGCCTCCAGGTCCTCGACCGTGGGATAGCTCGGCGCGATGCGGATGTTGGTGTCGCGCGGGTCCTTGCCATAGGGCCAGGTAGCACCGGCCGGTGTGAGCTTGACGCCCAAGTCGGCGCAAAGCGCGGCGACCTTCTGGGCCGAGCCCTCGGGACCATCGAAGCTCACAAAGTAGCCGCCGCGGGGGTGCGTCCAGGTGGCGCAGCCCGTGTCGCCCAAGCCCTCGGTGAGCTTGCGCTCGACGGCCTCAAAGCGCGGGCGCAGGAACTCGGCATGCTTTTTCATGTGCTCCTTGACCGCCTCGATGGTGGGAAGGAAGCGCACGTGACGCAGCTGGTTGAGCTTGTCGGCGCTGATGAGGCCGGCCTTCAGGCGCTTGGAGAACTCGGCGATAACCGCGGGGCTCGCACCAATAAAGCCGATGCCGGCGCCCGGGAAGGTGATCTTGGACGTCGAGGCAAAGGCCACCACACGGTCCTCGGTGCCCGCCGTGCGAGCGAGGTCAAAGATGTTTGCGAGCTCGTCGGTCTCGTCGTACAGGTCGTGCACGCAGTAGGCGTTGTCCCAGAAGATGCGGAAATCGGGCGCGGCCGTGGGCATCTCGACCAGGCGACGCACGGTGTCCTCGCTAAAGGTGATGCCCGTGGGGTTGGAATACTTGGGCACGCACCAGATGCCCTTGATGGAGTCGTCGGCGGCAACCAGACGCTCGACCTCGTCCATGTCGGGGCCGTTGTCGGTCATCGCGACGGGGACATTCTCGATACCCAGGTCGGCGGTGATGCCAAAGTGACGGTCGTAGCCGGGAACAGGGCACAGGAACTTGACTTTCTTGCCGTCGTGCGCGGCCTCGTAAGCCTCCCAAGGCTCGCTGCCGCACGAACCGCAGCGCCAAAACATGCCGGCGATATCGTGCTCGATCAAAAGGCTCGACGAACCCAGTACGAGCGTCTGCTCGGCAGGGCAACCCAGGAACTCCCCCGCCAGCTTGCGCGCCGAGGGAATGCCCTCAAAGCAACCGTAGTTTGAGCAGTCGACGTTGCCGTCGTGCAGATCGGCATCGGCATTGAGGATATCGAGCATGGGTCGAGAGATGTCCACCTGGGAGGGCGACGGCTTGCCGCGGGCCATGTCGAGCGCCAGGCCCTTGGCCTTGACCTCGGCGACCTCGGCTTTGAGCACCTCGATGGCGGCATCGAGTTCGGTGGTTTCCATCTTCTGGTAGATCGTCTGCATGGGTGCGACCTTTCGCGAAGCGGTACGTTGCGGTTCGTCTAAGTATAGACCGCCACCGCCACAACGGTATGAAGCCGTGATAGATTAAGTTCATCGCAATGAATTACGAATCGCCGCGCATGGCGGCGTGGGGCGCCCAAGGAGGCACTATGGAGTACGGATCGTTTAGGGCCGAGGAATTCGGCGACCTGCAGCGCCTGGTCGACGGGCTGTTTTACGACCGCCATGCCATCGACCGCCTGGACCTGATCGTACAGGCCGAAATCTTGGACCTGGCGCCCGATCTCATGGAAATCGTCAACCTGCTACCGCCCGGCTATTACGACCGCCAGTCACTCTGCGACCAGCTCAACTCCGCCTTGGCCGCCCACGGCTGGGGCGCCGTCTACGGCACCGTGGAATAAACCTAGTCATTTAAGAACGTCCCCATTGACTAAAACGCCGCTTGTGATGGTGTCCACAGGCGGCGTTTTCAAACTTGTATATGCTTTTACTTGTCTTTGGGCGCGGGGTGTTTGCAGACCACGCTCATGTAGATCATACCGAGCACGGCAGCGGTGACCGAACCGGCAAGGATGGCGGCCTTGGCAGCCAGAACCTCAAACTGGGCCGTCGGGAAGGCAAGGCCGCTGATGAGGATCGACATGGTGAAGCCGATGCCGCCCAGAATGCCCACACCGGCAATCATGTGCCAGTTAACGTTATGCGGCAGCTCGCAGACCCTAAACTTAACCAGGGCAAACGTCATGCCAAAGATACCAATCGGCTTGCCCAGCAGCATGCCAAAGTACACGCCGAGCGTCACCGGGTCGGTGAGCAGCGTGCTCATGTCCACGCCCACTAGGCGAACCTGTGCGTTCACGAACGCAAAGATCGGCAGAATCACAAAGTTGACCGGCGTGGAGATCAGACGCTCCATGCGGATGAGCGGCGGGGTCACGCGGTGCATGACGCGCTCGACCCTGGTGGTCGAGACGGTAAAGTCATGCTGGCCCAAGATGTGCGCCTCGTCGTCGTAGCGGTCATCGAGCAGCGGCAGGCACTCGCCCAGCCAATCGGTGAGACTATCGAGCTTGACGCCGCACTTGGCCGGAATGGTGAAGGCCAGGATGACGCCAGCAAGCGTGGCATGTACGCCGCTCTTGAACATGCAGAACCACAACAGCAGACCCAGTACCGAATACGGGGCAAGGCGGTAATGCTGCGTCTTGTTGAGCCACACGAGCGCGCAGGTCACAAGTGCGGCGGCGCCCAACCAAAACGGATTGGGGCTCTGACCGTAGAAAATGGCGATGGCGGCGATGGAGATCAGGTCGTCGGCGATGGCGAGCGTCGAGAAGAACACGCGCACGCCGTTGGGCACGCGATTGCCCAAAAGCGACAGCACGCCCAGCGCAAAGGCAATATCGGTTGCCATGGGGATGGCCCAACCGTTACGGGCACCGGCATGGTTAAAGATCAGGTAGATGCAGGCGGGAACGACGACACCGCCCACGGCCGCCAGCATGGGAAGCATGGCCTGACGCGGATTCTTGAGCTCGCCGACCGTCATCTCGTACTTAAGCTCAATGCCCACCAACAAAAAGAAAATCGCCATGAGGAAGTCGTTGACGAAAAGCTCAACGGTGAGACCAGCCGTAAGGTTGCCCAGACCCATATACAGCGGGGTCTCCAAAAAGTGATGGATGGCCTCGTAGGCATCGGTATTGGCGCAGATGACGGCGGCGATAGCGGCGATCACCATGACGGCGGCAGAAATGGTGCCGTTCTCGGCAATGCGCTCCCAAATGTCGTGACGTTCAAAGCGCTTGCGCTCACGAACGTTGAACAGCTGCTCAGTTGCTGCCATGGGCGGCTCCTTTCTCGGGAAAGCTCCCGTCTTAAAAAAGCACGGCCCGCCCAAGTGGCGGCGCCGCGCTCTAACGTATTACGCTTGCATCTAGCCTACCCTGCACGACAAGCACGCAGGCGTGGCCGAAAAGCGGAACCACAGGTTGAACATTATTTGCTCAACGGCACGGGCGCGCCTGCCCAAGAGACGACGCGGCGCCGTGCACAAAAACGACCGGAGCGCGGGGCGTCCGCGATCCGGTCGTGGCGTTCGGTCAACTAAACCTAGCAGGCGGCCATGATGGGGGCAGCGACCTGCTTCTTACGGGAGAGGACGCCCGGCATCCAGACGCCGTCGTGCTCGTCGGCAATGCCCAGGCCCTTCTGAGCGGCCTCGGTCTCGCCCTCGAGCAGAACCTGCGAGCCCTCCTCCATGATGTCGGTGATGCACAGGACGATGCCGTCGGCACCCTTCTCGGCGGCGTAGGCGCGCATGGCCTCGCGGATCTCGTCGATCATGCCGAGTGCGCGGCTCTTGTCGACGGTCTCGTACTGGCCGATGAGCAGCTTCTTGCCAGCGGGCTCGAACATCTTGATGTCGTTGCCGACCATCTCGGCTGCGGTGAAGGAGCCGGACGGACGGGTGAGGAAGACCTCCATGCCAAACTTGACCGGGTCGACGCCCACCTGCTCGCCGAGCTTGGCGGCAACGGCGCGGTCGACATCGGTGGTGGTGGGGCTCTTGAGCATGAGCGTGTCGGTCATCATGGCCGAGAGCAGCAGCTTGGCCTGGACGTCGGAAAGCTCAACGCCGAGCACGCCGGCGAGCTTGGTGACGATGGTGCAGCTGGAGCCCCAGGGCAGGCAGATGTAATGCAGCGGGCCGGCGGTCTCGAAGTCGCCGATGCGGTGATGGTCGACAACGCCAAAGACCGTGGCGTCCTTAAGACCGGCGACGGACTGGGCAGACTCGTTGTGGTCGGTGAGAACGACGAGCTGACCGGCCTCGACGGACTCGATCACGCGGGGCTCGGCAATGCCGGCGTCGGCAAGCAGCTTGGCGGACTCGGCCGGAAGCTGACCAAGGGCGCAGGCCTCGTAGGTGTTGCCGGCATACTCAACCTGGTTGAGCAGCTGGGACAGGACGACGGCGCTCATGATGGCGTCGTTATCGGGGTTCTGGTGACCAAAGACAAGAACGTTTGCCATGGATATCCTCCACTTGATATGTGTACTTGGACGTAGCTATGGTAGCACGCCGATGCCGAGCCTTCGCAGACGGAAGGGCCACGGCATATTTTGGGGCGCAGGCACGGGGGCCAAGGCTGTCCCTTTTGCACCATGTTGGTGCAAAGTAACCTGTCCCCCTTGCACCAACTATTTGCCGGCGGCGCGCAGGGCTACGTAGGCGGCACCGATGATGCCGGCGTCGTTTTCGAGCGAAGCGACCTTAATGGGCGTCTCGCGCGAGGCAGAAAGCGCGTACTGCTTAAAGTGCTCGCGGACCTTGTCGAGGTAGACATCGGCCGAGGCGGAGGCGCCGCCGCCGATGAGGAACATCTCGGGATCAACCACGTTGGCGATAAGCGCCAGTGCGCGGCCGAGATAGTCGGCCATGGTATCGGCCGCGGCCAGCGCGAGCTTGTCGCCCTCGCGGCAGGCCTGGAACACGTCCTTGGAATCGGAGGGGCCGGTCAGCTCGATGGGCTCGACGCCCGCCTTTTCGCACTCGGCAAGGTAGTTGCTCACCACGCCGGTGGCGCTGGAATACTGCTCCAGATGGCCATGGCCGCCGCAGCCGCAGGTGCGCTCCTCGTCGGGGTTCAGGCACATATGGCCAATCTCGCCGCCGGCGCCCACAACGCCTGATACCACGTCGCCGTTAACGATAACGCCGCCGCCCACGCCGGTACCAATGGTGACCATCACCACGTTCTGTACGCCCTTGGCAGAGCCGAGCCAGGCCTCGCCCATGGCAGCGGCGTTGGCATCGTTCTCGTACTTAACGACCGCGTCGGGGCAGTGCTCCTGAATGGCGACTCTCAGCTCGGGCAGGTTAATGGCAATGTTGGCCTTGACCTTGGCATCGCCCGATGCCGGGATGGGGCACGGAACGGCCAGACCAATGCCCGCCACAAAGGCACGCGGAATCTGGGCCTTGGCGACCACCTGGTCGATAGCTTCGGTCACCGCGGCAAAGCCCGCAGCGTCAACGATGGGAGGCGTGGGCACGCTGGCCTTGGCCAGCAGGTTGCCGTCCTCGTCGAACAGGCCCTCCTTAACCGAAGTGCCGCCGACGTCAATGCCGATGTAGTACTGCTTAGGTTCCATGGGAGCCCGCCTTTCTCGTTTAAACATTGCCTGTATGGTACCGCTCCCCAGGCAAAAACCTGCCAAAAAGGGACAGGTTTGTTTTGGCGGGTTTTATCTGGGGAAACTCAAAGCATGAGATTCGGTTCGCTGGGCGGCAAAACAGCCCAGCCCCGTCCTCGAGCCAATCAATTTGCTCAATACCACATTATTCGAGTGCATATTCATTTAGAGCGCTCTAGTTTTTAAAGAGAAGCGTTTTTTAATTAAACCTTTCTCGAACTTTTCAAAAACGCAATAGGGATGCTTAGGTGTTGACTATACTTTCTTCTGTACTCAATCAAGCCGGAAAGGAGGTTCCATGATTCCCAAATACGAGGCGATAGCTGCAGATATCCGTCGAAGCATCGAGGACGGCGCTCTTAAACCGGGCGACAAGCTACCCACCGTCGTTGAGTTCTGCGAGCTCTATAGCGTTTCCAAGATCACCGTCAAGCGCGCGATCGAGCAGATCACCGAGGAGGGTCTTGTTACCAGCCGTCGCGGGTCGGGCACCTACGTTAAGGACACGGCGGGTCTTCCCGACCAGGCGTTTTTCCAGGGCAAAAACGACCGCGCCCAGGGCTTTTCGTATGAGCACCGCGGGGAGAAGGTGACCTCGGTGGTCTACGATTTCTCGATTGTCAATCCACCAGCGGACGTCGCAACTCAGCTGGGAATTGCCGAGGACGACTTTGCCTATCACATCGTGCGCGTGCGCCAGGTCGACGAGAAGCCCATCGTCATCGAGTACACCTACATGCCTCTCGAGCTGATACCGGGCCTTAAAAAGAAGGACCTATACGGATCGGTCTATAGCTTTATCCGCGAGCAATGCGGGCTGAAGATTTCGAGCTTCCACCGCACCATCCGCGCCGTGGCGGCAACCGAGGAAGAGGCCGAGCGTCTGGGCACCAAACCCGGCGCTCCCCTGCTCGAACTCAACCAGATTGGCTTTTTGGATAGCGGCAACGCCTTTGAGTACTCGATTTCGCGCAACGTCGGCGACCGCTTTGAGCTGCACAACGTAACGTTGGCATAGGTTTTTGTAGTCATGCGGGCGCTCGTTATGACTCGATTAGAGCGGGCGGTCGCGCAACACCATGGGAGTATGAACATGTCCGATTTGATTAAACTGACGCCGATTTTCCACGAGAAGATCTGGGGCGGCCGCCAGCTCGAAACCGTATTTGGTTACGGCATTCCCGAGGGTCCCATCGGTGAGTGTTGGGCTATCTCGGCCCACCCCAACGGCGACTGCCAGATCGCGGAGGGCCCGTATGCCGGCCACACACTGTCGTGGCTGTGGGCCGAGCACCGCGAGCTCTTTGGCAATTGCGAGGGCAAGGAGTTCCCGCTGCTCATCAAGATTCTGGACGCCAAGGACGACCTTTCGATCCAGATTCATCCCAACGACGAGTACGCCGCCGAGCACGAGAACGGCAGCCTGGGCAAAACTGAGTGCTGGTACGTACTGGACTGCGAGCCCGGTGCCACGATCATCGTCGGCCAGCGCGCGCACGACCGCGCCGAGGCCGCACAGATGATCGAGGAGGGCCGTTGGGACGACATGCTCAACGTACTGCCGATCCACAAGGGCGACTTTTTCCAGATTGATTCCGGTACCGTGCACGCCATCAAGACCGGCACACTCATTTTGGAGACGCAGCAGTCGAGCGACGTGACGTATCGCCTGTACGACTACGACCGTCCCGGCACCGACGGCAAACTGCGTCCCCTGCATATTGAGCAGAGCCTCGACTGCATCGACTTTGATGTTCAGGCGCCGACCGACGGCACGGTGACCGCGTCCGAGGTCGACGGCGTGACCGAGCTCGAGTCCAACCCCTGCTACACCGTCGATCGCGTGCGCGTCGACGGCAGCAAGACCCTCGACCAGCGCTGGCCCTTCATGTGCCTGTCGGTCATCGACGGCGAAGGCACCGTCTGCGGCGAGCCCGTTCACAAGGGCAGCCACCTGCTGGCCCCCAGCACCGTGGACCAGATCGAACTCGAAGGCAAGATGGAACTGATCATCAGCCACCTCTAGGTCGCAACAACAACCAAAACGAAACAAGGGGCTCCCCCGTTCATCAACGGAGGAGCCCCTACTCGTATCTATATATCAGCCCACCCGGCTCTCCAGACCAAAAGCGAACAGGCAGAGCGACGTTCGCAAGCAGCGTTATCTAAGGACCTGGGCGGGCGTATAGGGCAACATCGATCGCGAGTTCCGCACGCAAAGGAGAGCACTTAATGTGCTCTCCGTCTTGCGCAGGACTGCCCGAGCAGGCGACCAAAGCCTCCGGCGCGCCCGCCTAGCCGGATGTACGGGTTTTCCAGGTGCGGCAGATCGGCCTGAAAGAGGAGGGCATAGACCTTGAGGTCATGCCCGACGATTGAAGGCCGAGGTGCCGTGCCTGGGAAAGCCGCCTAGGTCAGTTTCACTATAGGCGCAAAGCCCTTCATAAGCTTTTTGGTCTGGCCGGTCTTTTCGAATTGAACCTCGATCATGTCTCCGGCGACCGAGATCACGGTACCCGTGCCAAAGGTCTTGTGGCTCACGGTATCGCCCGCGGCAAAGTCCTGCGACGCGCTGACGCGGTCGACCTTGCGCTCCACCGTCGGCGACACCTTGGACGACGGCTTTTTGGCTCGCGGCGCGCCCGAGCCAAAGGTCGAGGCAACGCGGCCGGCGTCAGGCGAAACCCCACGATGGCGCTCGGTCCCATAGCTGCTGCCGCCAAAGAAGTCGTCAAAGCTCGATCCGCCGCGCGAACCAGAACCGCCGGTCGAGCGCGTATGCGAACCGAACACCTTGCCGCCATACATGTCCGAGCCCATACCCGAGCCAAACGTGCCACGACGGTCGCCGCGCTTCTCCCAGCCCGTGCCCTCAAAACCGGCAGAACCGATACCGCTAAACTCGATATCCTCAAACGGAATCTCGTTGAGGAAGCGAGAGCGCGGGTTGGCAGAGGTCGAGCCGTAGGTGCGACGCGTGGCCGCATAGGTCAGGAACAGGCGCTTACGGGCACGCGTGATGGCAACGTAGGCCAGGCGACGCTCCTCCTCGAGCTTGCCCGGGTCATCGCTGCCGCCAAAGTCGTGCACGTGCGGGAAGATACCCTCCTCCATGCCGGCCACGAACACCGCCGGGAACTCCAGGCCCTTGGCGGAGTGGATGGTCATCATGGTGATGGCATGCGTCTCGCCTGCCAGGGAATCCAAGTCAGAACGCAGGGCCAACCACTCCATGAGAGCGGGCAGCGCCTTGCAGGTGAGCGGGCCGTAGGTGCGCTCAATCTCGTCAGCATGCACGGCACCGGCGGGCAGCTCCGTCGGCGCGGCATACGCGTTGCCCGCGATGGCGGCGGCCAGGGCATCCTGCGGCGAGAGCGCCGGAGCGGCCAAGCTATCGAGCGGATTGGAGCCCGCGGCGTCACGAGCGCCGACAAGTGCCTCAAACGAGGATGCCGGAGCGGACGGCCCTGGCTCGGGCGCGGGCGCACTCACCACGACGGGCTCGGACTCGGCGCCGGCAGGCACGTCGGCAACACCGGCTGCGCGCAGCTCTTCTAGGCTCTCGAGCGTGCCCTCGATATCCTCGTGCGTCTCCTCAAATTCGGCAGCGACGCCCAGGAATTCCTGGATGTTCTCGGCACGACTCTCGGACTCCATGGTGCCCTCGGCGCGGAAGGCCTGCAGCAGGCCCGTCTTGTCGACAATCATCTCGACGACGTCCTTGAGCTCGCCGTCCATGCGCCGGCCCTCGCGCACCAGCGACACAAAGCTCGACAGGCCGTTGCGCACCTTGGCGCTAAACATGCCCGTCTCGGCGCACGCGATCTCACAGGCTTGGAAGAACGAGCAGCGGTTGTCGCGTGCCAGCTGCTCAATCTTTTGAATCGAAGTGGAGCCGATACCGCGGCGCGGCGTGTTGATGACACGCTTGACGCTCATCTCGTCGGCCGGGTTCACGATCATCTTGAGGTAGGCCATGACGTCGCGGATCTCGGCGCGGTCGAAGAATCGCGTGCCGCCGACGATCTTGTAGGGCACGCCCGCACGCAGGAACATATCTTCGAGGATACGCGACTGGGCGTTGGTACGATAGAACACAGCGATGTCGTCGTAGCTCATGCCCTTGGAGTGCAGCTTTTCAATCTCACCGGCAATCCAGCGGCCCTCGTCGCGCTCGTCGCTCGCCTGGAAGGCTTGGATCTTCTCGCCATCGCCCTCGGCCGTAAACAAGCGCTTGTCCTTGCGCTGCGAGTTGTGGCGAACAACAGCATTGGCGGCGCTCAGGATGTGACCCGTGGAGCGATAGTTCTGCTCCAGCTTGACGGTCTTGCAGTTTTTAAAGTCCTTCTCAAAGTCCAGGATGTTGGTGATGTCGGCGCCGCGCCAGCTATAAATGGACTGGTCATCGTCGCCTACGACCATGAGGTTTTGGTACTTGGCGGCCAGCAGGTTAGCGATTTCGTACTGGACGTGGTTGGTGTCCTGATACTCGTCGACGCTAATGTAGCGGAAGCGCTCTTGGTACTTATCGAGCACCTCGGGGCGGGTGCGCAACAGCTCGAGCGTGCGCACGAGCAGGTCGTCGAAGTCCATCGCGTTGGCGGCGCGCAGGCGGCGCTCCAGCTCCATATAGACCTGCGCGGCCTTTTTGTCGTTGGGGCTGTCGGCGGATTTGAGCATGTCCTCGGGCCCGATCATGGCGTTTTTGGCCGAGCTGATCTTGCTGCGGATCATGTTGATGGGGAACTGCTTTTGCTCGATGCCGAGCGCCTGCATAATGTCACGCACCATGCGCTTGGAATCGTCGTCATCGTAGATGGTGAACTGACCGGTGTAGCCCAGCAGGTCGGCGTCCTCGCGCAGCATGCGCACACACATGGCATGGAAGGTGCACACCCACATGCCGCGGGTGCCGCTGGGGATAAGTGCTGCCAGACGCTCGCGCATCTCGGCCGCGGCCTTGTTGGTAAACGTGATGGCAAGGATCTGCCAGGGCTTAACGCCCAGGTCGCCGAGCATATGGGCGATGCGGAAGGTCAAGACGCGGGTCTTACCCGAGCCAGCACCGGCAAGGACCAGCAACGGGCCCTCGGTGGTCAGGACCGCCTCGCGCTGGGCGGGATTAAGGCTGTCGATGTCGACGAGCGGCTTGGCGGGCTTGGGCGCCGGCGCGGGAGCGTCGTAGATGTCGAGCGGGACGAGCTCGGGCTCCGGCGCAGCGGGGGCAGTGTATGCATCGAGCGGCACGGGTTCCGGCGCGGGCGGCACGGGTACCGCGGCGTTCTTTTCCCAGGGCAAGGGCTGGGTCATGGGCGACTCCTCATCTGACGGACGGCGCGCCTGCGGGCAGCGCCATAGTTTGAGCCGTACCAGTATACCGAGCCGCGCGGACACCGACGCAAATCACACCACGACTCCGTGCGTCACCGTCAGGCGCGCCCCAGCGGATTTGGCGCAATGGGTTCAGGTTACTTTGCACCAATCTATTGACAATCACGAAACCGCCGATGTCATGGCAGCAGCAGCGAGCGGCGGCCAGAGCGAACAAATTGGCATGAAAAGAGGGCGGCATAGACCTTTTGGTCATGCCACCCTCTTTGAATGACAAGTTGTCGCTCTGGCCGCCGCGCAGCGTCAACCAAGTTACAGGCCAAGCATAGGCTCCAGAACGAAGAAGTACGCGAGCACCACGATGCCCAGGATGATGCGGTAGACGCCGAAGCACTTGAAGTCGTGACGGCGAACGAAGCCCATAAGCCACTTGATGGCAATGAGCGACACCACAAAGGCGACGACGCAGCCCACGCCCAAGATGGCGATCTCGTTGGTGCCGAACGTGCCGCCCTTGATGAAGTACTTGACCAGCTTGAGCGCACTCGCGCCAAACATGACAGGGATGGCCAGGAAGAACGTGAACTTAGACGCCACCGAGCGCGTGCAGCCCAAAAGCAGGCCGCCGATGATGGTAGAACCGGAGCGAGACGTACCAGGCACCAGCGAAAGCACCTGGAAGCAACCGATACCCAGCGCGGTCTTCCAGCTCAGATCCTCGAGCGTAGTGATGGAGCCAAAGTCAAGGTTATCGTCATCATCTGAAGCGGCAGCCGCAGCGGGCGCGGCAAAATGCGCGCCGGCGGGGCGTCCGCCCACCACCACGGCACGCGAACCAAACGAACCGGCAAGAGCAGCCTGGTCGCGCTTGTTCGCGCGCCAGTTCTCGATCACGATAAACAGCACGCCGTACACAATGAGCGCCAGCGCCACGACGGGAGCATTGTAGAAATGCTCCTCCATCCAGTCGTTGAGCGGCAGACCGATCGCCGCGGCGGGAATGCAGCCGAGCACAATCTTGCCCCATAGCACCCAGGTGTCGCGACGGCCCTCCTTGCCCTTGCTGGGAGAAAACGGGTTGAGGTCGTAGAAGAACAAAACGCAGACGGCCAAAATGGCGCCAAGCTGAATCACGACCAGGAACATATTCCAGAACGTCTCGCTCACGTTCATCTTGACGAACTCGTCCACCAAGATCATGTGACCGGTCGACGAAACAGGCAGCCATTCGGTGATGCCCTCGACCAGGCCCATGAAGGCAGATTTTAGAAGCTCAATGATATCCAAAGGGACCCCCTCGTTAGACACCCGCCGATATTGTTCTGCGGACGGTGCGGGCGATGTCCCATTATCAACCGTTGGCGGCGCGCCTGCGCCTACCCTTACCAAAAAACTCGCCCGTTCACAGAATTGCGAGCGGTCAAACCCAAATCCTTGGGTATAACTGCAACAAGATAAAGTGTCCGGCGGCCACGCATCCGCGCCCGCCCGATGCACGAGCCCCACGCCCGTGCGATAGACCAAGGAGGAAACCATGAACGAGGGCTACACCAAGGTATTTGTTTCACTCGACGGTACTGAGCAGCAGGATTTTGTGCTCGCACGCGCCATCAAGGTCGCCGCGAACAACGGCGCCAAGCTAATCATCGGCCACGTTATCGATTCCACGGCACTCGAGAGCGCTGGTTCCTATCCGGTCGATCTGGTCAACGGACTGGAGGAGGCATTTAAGAACTCCATCGCCAAGCAGCTCGAAGAGGCCAAGGCCAATCCCGACATTCCCGAGGTCGAGGTCATGATTCGCGCCGGCCGTATTCGCGAGACGCTCAAAGACGAGATGCTCGACGTGGTCAAGCCCGACCTGGTACTCTGCGGCGCACGCGGCCTGTCCTCGATCAAGTACGCGCTCCTGGGTTCGATTTCGACGTTCCTGCTGCGCAATACGGACTGCGACATCTTGGTCGTAAAGTAGCGTTGCTCCCACCGGCCGCGGGGCCTGCGGGGTTTCCACAGGCACGTCCTCGCCGCTTCGCGGCTGCGGGATGTGCCCTTAGGAAACCCCTCCCGGCCTCGCGGCCTTCGCAGCCTTACTTCAGCGAGTTGTCTGATAGAAAAATGGCGTGCCGCCCCGTTTGGGGCGGCACGTTTTGTTTGGGATGGCACGTTTTTACTATAAGGCGATCCTGCTTAGACGAGCTTGCACTTCTGGAATGATCTTCTCGAACATTACCTCCGCTTCGGGAAAACCCTCTTCTTTGAGACCGCGCGCGGCGTCTCTTAGCGCGTCTGGAACCTCATTGCAGGTATCAGCAATCATTCCGGCGACAATTCCCCCGGGCAAACCCGCCCCAATCATTTGGCTCATCACCGACCCGCGCGTTACTTCGTCAATCTTGCGGCTCCCACCAAACGAGACGCCCATCTCACGAACGAGACTGGGGTAAACCGTTGTGCACAGCACGTCATAGAGCGGCGCCAACCTCACCTGCTTCCAACTTTCGTCCCATACGAGCGACCAGTTCTTTAGATGGTTATCACAGTTACCTACGGCATAGTCGAACAGCTGGTTATAGCCGACAAGGAACCTGTCCTCCATTTGATTCGTCGACGCCCTTCGCACCGCATCGGCGATAAGCCCCAGGTAATTGACGCCCGTCGGCTCATATTTAAGCTCACGCGAGACGCCCTTGGCCTGACAAACATCTTCCTGATGCAAACGGTATGGAATTGGCAATCCGTCAACCGAGCGTCCGGCATCAGACGTTACTCGGTCAAATCGCTTCACGGCGATAATTGGCTCGGCATCCTCAACTCGGATAAGAAAACACTCTTCGGCCGATAGGTCCATCAGAGAGGCGGCTCTCACGCACATCGCTTCGCACACTGTCTCGCCCGGGAACGTTTTCGACCCCGCCTTGAGAATGTGCGTGGATGGAGCCGCTCCATGAGGCAGGTACCATCCACCACATGGGTCATCGCCCGTATGGTAGAGACCGATCTTCGCCTGAGCACCTGCAAGGGAGATTCGACTCTCTAGCGCTAAATCAAAAGCAACCTCCGCCGGTGCGTATGCCAGCCCGCTTAGCTGTTCCGCACCTATCTCTTCATAGTCCATTTCGAGGCTGTCGCCCGAAGGCTCTCGCGTCAGAACCAGGGCGCCGACGGGTTCATCGCGGACCAAATCGAGTACCTTGAAGTAATCTCCGCGTTCCGCTCGCGCCCTTTTCTCAAGGTCCCTGTTGAGCTGCCCCTCCGGAATGATGCCGGAGAAAAAGGAACCCGTTGCGTCCGGACTAAATGTCTCGGCCGTCAACGGCAGCGAGATCGAAATCGGCGCCGCATCACCGCTCTCGAGATATTTGGGGCTATAGGTGAATATCGGAAACCCCGCATTTTCCTCCAATATGCCGACCAGCTGGTAAGACCCATTAAACTCACGGTGAACGAACAGCGTGCCATCCATTACTTCCCCCTCACCTTCAGAATAAAATCAATATCCACGATGGAGGCGTAATCGAAAATGACACCAATTTCGACCGTTGTCCGCCCCCGTTCGATATCACCAATCACACGAAGGCTGCGACCCGTCATAGTCGCGACGTCACGTTGAGTCAAGCCGAGCTCACGCCTTCTGAGCCTAAGGGCCTTCCCTATCTCAGAGGGATCGAAAACCGTGCGCTCCGAGAAAGCGGCTTCCGACGGTTTGAGCTTGACGCGCCCATCCAGCTTTTTAATCGTTGTCACCGTTCTCATAACGCCTCCAGCTATATTCCTGCCCGTGAACATAGTATAAAACTGTAGCACTATGTTCATGTACGGGAATATAGTGTTGACTACATTAGCAATGTTCCCGTTCGGGAATATAGCTGCCGAAAAGCCTGATTTCTTCTTAAATGGGAAGATCCTGAACGTCTACGCTATACGGGCTGACTACTCAAAGTATTGGAACTTGTTGGTTGAGAAGGCAAACGTGACGACAAAGCCTTCGCCGGGCTCGGATGCCGCGGTGACGTCGATGCCCATCTTGGAGCACAGGCGCGCCACCAGGTAGAGGCCGATGCCCGTTGCGCGCTTGGTGGTGCGGCCGTTGTCGCCGGTAAAGCCCTTCTCGAACACGCGTGGCAGGTCTGCCGCACTCACGCCGCAGCCGTTATCGGCAACAGTGAGCTCAATGCGCTCACTCGCCAGACCCTCGTCCAGCAACGCGCCCGAAAACACGATCTTCGCGCCGTCCTCGCACGCGTATTTAATGCTGTTCTGGATGAGCTGCCCCAAGATAAACTCGAGCCACTTCTCGTCGGTAAAGACCTCAAAGTCGAGGTTCTCGCACACCGGGGCCACGTGCGCCGCGATGAGCTCGCGCGCGTTGGCTTTAATCGCGCCCGTCACCAAGGTCTTGAGATCCCAGCGGCGAATCAGGTAGTCCCGCTCCACGACTTCCGAGCGCGCGTAGTACAGTGCCTGGTCGATATAGCGCTCCACGCGAGCCAGCTCACGGCCCAGGTCATCCACGCGCGACAGGTCGTCTTCGCTGCCGTCCAGGTTTTCCAAAATCAGGTGGGCCGCCGCCAGGGGCAGCTTGGCCTCGTGGACCCAGCTCTCGATATAGTCGCGATAGTCATCGGTCTGACGCCGGCCTTCGGCAACCTCGTCGCAAGCAGCTTTGCCCACGCGACGCAAGACCTCGTACTCGAGCTCGCCCTCGGCATAGGTCGGGCATTGCACCATCTCCTGCACCCATGCGGGACTCTCGAGCTCCTCGGCCGCACGCTCCAGCTGACGCAGAAAACGGCGACGGCGCGCGTACTCGACCACGATGCCGAGCATACCAAAGATAAAGGACACGCCGACCGCCACGACCACAATAGATGTCGAAGCACCGGCGACCGTCAGCACAAAGCAGCTCAGCAGCACGCCGCACGTCCACACGGCGACGGGAAGCAGTGCATCTTTAAAAAACTTGGCAAACGACATGACCGGCCCCTAGACCGAATAGCCCTGGCCGCGGTGCGTGGTCAGATATCCCTTGATGCCGATTTTTTCGAGCGTAGTACGCAGGCGGTTGATGTTGACGGTGAGCGTATTGTCGTCCACGAAGGCGTCGGAGTCCCACAGGTCCTGCATGATGGCCGAGCGCGAGACAATCTTGCCCGCGCGGCTCAGGAGCAGCGAGAGAATGCGCAGCTCATTTTTGGTGAGCTCGGTGCTGTCGCCGGTCGCCGTGTTGGTGACCATAGAGCGGGCGAGGTCGAGCTCCAGCCCCTTGTGGACGAGCGTGCTGCGCTCGCCTGACGCCGCGGTGCGACGCAGCAGTGCGTTGATGCGCGCCACGAGCACGCGCGCGCTATAGGGCTTGGGAACAAAGTCGTCCGCGCCGAGCGTCATGGCCATGACCTCGTCGATCTCGGTCGTGCGCGAGGTGAGGACGATGATGGGGACCTCGGATTCGCGGCGAACCTCGTGGCAGATATGCTGGCCGTCCTTGACGGGAAGCGTGAGGTCGAGCAGCACCAGGTCGGGCGCGGCGGCGAGAATATCGCGCGAGACATGCTCAAACGATTCGCAGGCCTCGATTTCAAACCCGGCGCGGGCAAGGATGTCGACAAGCTCACGACGAATGGGCTCGTCGTCCTCAACGACATAAATCAGCGCCATGTGTCCTCCCGTTTCTCGTAACTTGCACTTTCCACACCATTATGCCCACGGCGTCGCAGCGATGCGACCCCGTGGGCATCTAATGTGACAATAGTGTTCGGTAGCCTTGAGAGAAAATAGGGGCCGACCGGTCCTAAACCGATCGGCCCCATCGCTTCGACCTCGAGCCTCTACTCGAGCGTACGCATGTACGCGGAGATAGCATCCAGGCCCTTCTGCAGGTCGTCGGTATTATCGGAGTATGCATAGCCAATGCGCATGCTCTTGGGCTCCTCGAAGCAATCGCCCGGGGTGACGAGTGCGCCGGACTTCTTAATCATGTCGGTGCAGAACGTCCTGGAGTCAATGTCGTAGTCGTAATACACGAGCGCGGTGCTACCCGCCTCGGGCTTGACGAACGACAGGTGCGGCTCGCTCTCGACCCACTTCTCCAGAACAGCAAGGTTCTGACGGACGATGCGACGGCTGCGCTCAAGGATCACGGAAGCGTTGCCCAGAATCAGCTCCGCCACCGACTCGCTGAATATGCCGGCGGAAATCAGGTTGTAGTCGCGATGCGAGAGCAGCGCGCGACGGAGCTCCGGGCTCTTGGTGACCGCCCAGCCCAGACGCAGGCCGGCGAACGACCAGACCTTGGACATGGATGCGGTGACGATGGCCTTGTCGTACAGGTCGATCACGGACTCGGCGTACTCATCCGTCTGAGTAAGCAGACGGTAGACCTCGTCGCAGAGCACCCACGCGTCGTGTTTGCGTGCGACCTCGACAATCGCCTTGAGCGTTTCGGTGTCGAGCAGGGCGCCCGTGGGGTTGTCCGGGTTATTGATGCAGATGAGCTTGGTATCGTCGGTCACCAAGGCATCGAGTGCGTCGACGTCGACGTGGTAACCGTTCTTGCGATCGAGCTGAAGGATATCGACCTTCGCACCGCACATCTCGGGAATCGAATAAAGCTGCTGGTAAGTGGGCTTGACGGAGACTACATGATCGCCCGGTTCGACGAGCGTGGAAATAACCAGGGAGTTGGCGCCGGTCGCGCCGTGCGTGGGCACGATATGCCCGGGCTCGACCGTCTTATAGAGACGCGCGACCCCCTCGAGGAAGCCGGGCTGTCCCTCGATGTCTCCGTAGGTGAATCGGCGCGAGCACAGGCTATCGAGCCACGCCTTCTTGTCGGTGTTCGTAAGCTCGAACAGCTGGTCGAGCGTGAGGGAGTAAACGCACGTCTCCGCAACGTTGTGGGTGCACTTGGTCTCCCACTCGTTCATCCACTGCTCGACGGCGAAATCCTTGATCTGCATTGTCGTTTCCTTTCCTTGACTTTCTTACAGTTCCACCACGGTGCCCAGCCCCGCCTCGACGGCGCGGTCGTAGGCAATTTTCGATGCCGAAAGGTCCTGAACGGCGATGCCCGACGTATCGAACACCGTCACCTGCTCGTCATCCGAACGCCCCGTAGCCGTGCCGGCGATGACTTCACCGAGCTCCGCTTTGATGTCCTCGGACGTGATGGCACCCTCGGCAACCGGAATCTCCAGCTCGCCGGACGCGACCGATTGCTCGCGGTCGTCGACGTAAACAGCGGCACGGGCGACAAGCGCCGAGGCGAGCTCCTGCTTGCCGGGCATGTCGGCACCGACGCAGGAGATATGCGCACCGGGGCGCACCCATGCATCGGGGATGATGGGCTTGGTCGCAGGCGTGATCGTCACGATGATGTCGGCCTCTGCCGCGGCGCCTTGGCCGTCGGCCGTCGCCTCGATGGAATAGGTGGATGCCTCGCGAGCATGCTCGCAAGCGCCCAAGATATGGGCGACCTCGTCTCGCATGCGCTCGACGCGAGCCTCGGGCGCGGCATCGGAAACCGGCTCCCACACCTTGACCTCGCTCACTTTGGGACAGGCGGCGAGCACGCCCGCCACCATATAGGTGCTCATGTGGCCGGCACCCGCAACAAGCAGTTTGGACGCATCCGCCCGAGCCAGCCACTTGGCGCCGAGCGCAGCGGCAGCACCGGTGCGAAGTCCAGTGACGGCGGAGGCATTGAGCAGCGCCAACGGCTCGCCCGTCGCGTTGTCGCACAGCAGCGTAGCGCCAAAGATCTCGGGGAGCCCCTTTTTGGGATTCTGAGAGAACCAGGCAGTGAGCTTCAGGCCGAAGAGGCCGCTTCCCGCCAACTCGCCCGAGCGGATATCCATATCGGCCACGCCGGGTTCGAACTGCTCATATACCATCGGCCACGCAACACCCTTGCCCGTTGCCTTCTGGCGATATGCCTCCTCCACGGCAGCGATTGCATCCTCGATCGTCAGCACCTTGGAAACTTCCTCGGCCGAAAGCACCACCATCTGCCCCATCATCGCTCCTTTCAGCGAAAGCTTTACGTTGCTTCACTGTACGGTTTAGTAACGATGCCGCCAAGGATCATTTCTTGTTGGAATCTACAACGATTCTCAATCTGATTTTTCGTTCCATCAGCATATATTTGAACTATTTCTCGCATTAAAGGCATACGGATGTGCGATTATCCTATTAATACCTGTACTTATTGTAGTGATTTACAAGGTGATGTTAATGCTATACACCATCTCGGACTTCTCGCGGGAATATGAGGGGTCGGTCCGTCTGATCGCCGGCAGCGATGGCGTCTCGCGTGCAGTCTCCGGCGTCGGGATCCTCGATTATGAACTCATGCCCGGCCTCAAGAACAAGTACCAGCGCGTCAACTTCAGCTCAGACGAAATCGTCCTCAGCACTTTCCTCTATGCAAAGGACGACCCGTACCTCATCACTGAAGCCGTGAAATACCTCGTCGCCAAGGGAACGAGCGGTCTCATCATCAAAAACGTCCTGCACATCCCGATTCCCGACCAAGCTATCCGCTACGCCAACGCGCGGCACTACCCGGTCTTTCTCACGACCGACGACTCACTGTTCTTTGACAGCGTCATCTATGAGGTCAAACGGCATATCGAGCAGCTCGCGTCCATCGACTTCGCACAGCGCGAGATCGATGCCCTGAGGACAGACGTATCGCCCGAGTCCATCTGCCGACGCATCCGAGGCCTCAACCCGTCATTTCTGGACGAAGCGGTCGCCCTGTTCGCATCGTTTGCAGAGTCCCTCGACCCGCGCACGTTTTTGCAAATCGAACGTCTCTGTGCAAAATCGACCCTCGCCGGATGCCACAACATGCTGGCACCCTATGACGGAGGATTGCTATTCGTAGCGACAAGCGACTCGGAGCAGACGCTCGATGTGGAGCGAATCGTGCAGGCGCTCACGGAGCTCATCGAGGCTAGCGGCATCGATGGCGGAGCGGAAGGGCTCGGCATCAGCGATATTCTGTTTGGAGACGAGGCGGTGGCGCAGGCGATCTCGCAGGCGATTTACGCACAGCGCCTATCTTGTCAACGAGCCGAGGGTCCCGTCCGCTATACGCAGCTCGGCATCCTGAGAACCGTGATGCCTTTTGCGGAAACCCCGGAGATGCGATCGTTCTCGGAGGCGATTCTCTCGCCGATACGCGAGCACGACAGCGAGCATGGCAGCGAACTGGAATCCACGCTCGCCGCATTCATTGAGAACGACCGACGTATCGAGCGAACCGCCAAGCAGACTAGCCAGCACCCGAACACGATTCGATATCGCCTCGATAAGGTGACAGCTCTCACAGGACTGAGCTACAAATGCGCCCCGGAGATGGAGCAGCTGTCGCTCGCCTACGCCATCGAACGCGCTCGCTCGCTTCAGTAAGCCCACCCCACCTTGAGGTTAGGAGCGGCGGGCGCGAAGCTTTTCGTAGCCGTCGGCGAAGAAGGCGACCGTCGCGGCGTCAGCCTCGGCGGCGCCCGTCTCGGCAGCGGGGACCACGCCGTGCTCGTCGCTCACCAGGAACAGCGCGCCCTTAAGCTGCGCGGGAATATCTACGCGCGTGACCGGGATGCCCTTGGTCTGGGCCAGCTGCTCGATGAGCGTCGCCGTGCCGCACAGGCACTCGTCCGCCGGCGCCACAAAGGCGAGCTCGCCGTTGTTGACGGCGGCGAGCAGCTCGGGCGCCACGCCGGTCTCGTCGGCTTCGGAGCGGGCCTCGGCGGAGCGGGCACGCAGCGCCTTGGCTGACGTATCGGCGAGCGGCTCGTACTCCCCCACTGTCATGGCGGCGTTGCCGTTGATGTCGATCACCAGCATGAGCACGCCGTCGTGCGCAGTATAGTCGCCCTCGGCTAGCGACCACTCAACGTGCTGCTTGGCCCAGCTGAGCATGTTATGGGTAAGTGGCTCGCCCTGCACCAGACGCTCGGACAGCGCGCGGATGTGGCGGTTGAGCATGGGCACCTTTTTGTTGGACATGCGCCAACGGCAGACAAGCGCGGGCTTGTCGAGCGTAAACTTCTCGACCGCCTCCTGATTGGCGCAAAAGTCCTCGTACGCACGCTGATCCTCGGCATTGCCAAACAGCTCGACATCATCAATCTGGGGCATGGTTGTACCTTTCGTGTTAGTCATTCCGTCCTCTTATACCAAAAAGACGGCCCTCCAAACGGAGCAGCCGTCTTTTGCAGAGATTATTTTGACGATATGGTCAGGCGACCGAACAGTTTAATGGGATAGAGAAACATCCCATTAAGGGTTTTCCAAGTGCCCGAGATTGCCCCGAAAGAGGAGCGCCGCGTACTAAATGTACGCAAGCGACGGTTTGAGGGGCAAGGTCGGGTGCTTGGGAAAGCCTCTAGTGCCTAAAATGCCTAGCTCCGGTGAAGACCATCGCAATACCATGCTCGTTGCAGGCCTGGATGCTCTCGTCATCGCGCTTGGAGCCGCCGGGCTGGATGATGCAGGTCACGCCGTGTGCGGCAAGCACGTCGACGTTGTCGCGGAACGGGAAGAACGCGTCACTTGCGCAGGCAAAGCCGCCCTTCTCCACGCCTTCGCGCTCGCAAAAGTCCTCGGCGCGTTCGCAGGCAAGCAGTGCGGAGTCAACGCGGTTGGGCTGACCGGGGCCCATGCCAATGCCGGCCTTGCCCTTGGAGACCAGGATGGCGTTGGACTTAACGCCCTTGCAGACCTTCCAGGCAAACTCGAGCTCGGCCATCTCGGCGTCGGTGGGCTTGCGGTCGGTGGGGAACGTAAAGGTCGCGGGGTCCTCGGTCACGTGGTCGACCTCCTGCACCAGCATGCCGCCGTCGATGGAGCGCAGCTCCACCTGGGCGCCGTGGTCCACGCCGCCGGTAGCCAGCACGCGCAGGTTGGGGCGCTTGGCCATGCGCTCGAGCGCCTCGGCAGTGTAGCTCGGGGCGATGATGACCTCGACGAACTGCTTGTTCTGATCGGCAAAGTGCTCGACCAGCTCATAGGGAACCTCGCGGTTGCAGGCGATGATGCCGCCGAAGGCGCTCTTGGGATCGCAGGCGAAGGCGCGGTCGTAGGCAACCGTGATGTCCTCGGCAACGGCAGAACCGCAGGGGTTCTGGTGCTTGAGGATCACGCAGGCCGGCTCGTCGAACTCGCGGACCAGGTTCCAAGCGGCATCGGCATCCAGATAGTTGTTGTAGCTGAGCGGCTTGCCCTGGATCTGCTCGGAGCCAACGAGCGGGAACTGCGAGCTCGCGGTGTTCTCGCAGCCCTCGGCAAAGCGGTAGACCGTAGCCTTCTGCTGAGGATTCTCGCCATAGCGCAGGTCGTCGACCTTCTCCAGCGAGATCTCGAGCTTGGCAGAAGTGTCCGCCACGTCGCTTGCCTGGGCGGCAAGCCAACGGGAGATGGCCGTGTCGTAGGCGGCGGTGGTCTGGTAGACCTTCACCTGCAGGCGACGACGGGTGGAAAGCGTGGTGCAGCCACCGGTCTCGTGCATCTCAGCCAGGACGGCATCATAGTCGGCCGGGTCGGAGATGACGGTAACGCTCGTGGCGTTCTTGGCGGCAGAGCGCAGCATGGAGGGACCACCGATGTCGATGTGCTCGATGGCATCCGCGAAGGTGACCTCGGGGTTAGCGACGGTCTTCTCGAACTCGTACAGGTTGACGACGACCAGGTCGATCAGCTTAATGCCATGCTGAGCCGCCTCCTGCATGTGCTGCTCGGAATCGCGGCGGGCCAGCAGCGCGCCGTGAACCTTGGGGTGCAGGGTCTTAACGCGGCCGTCCATCATCTCGGGATAACCCGTGAACTCCTCGATGGGGGTTACGGGAACGCCCGCGTCCTCGATGGCACGAGCCGTGCCGCCCGTAGAGATGATCTCGACGCCAAAGTCATCGACCAGCGTCCGTGCGAAATCGACGACACCCGTTTTATCGGTAACCGAGATCAACGCGCGTGCGATCTTCACATCAGATCCCATGCAGTCCTCCTGTCTGGTACGCCGCCGTGCTCTGTGAGTCGGTGATACGTCGATCTGCAGCGCTCGCGCAGCGGCATTGAAAATACTGATTCAATGTAGCGCATCAAGCACATCGATGCACCCCGCAACGGGCGCATGTGCAGAAAAAGTTTGCGAGCAGAGGAGATGGGCACGGCACCGGGCACGGTGAGTTCATGGAACACAGGGGCACCATAATTAGATGCCAATAGCGTGGTAGAACTGTGCTCGATATGCATCCGCAAAAGAAAGAGGCACCATGGTCTCGCGGGTTCTCTACCGACCGTTTGATACCGAAGACTTCGACGCCATCGCGCTGATTCTGCAGCAGCTTTGGCATAACAATTCGGATAACGATGAGTACAACCGCCTTGAGGCCGCGTGCGACCTCGCCTATTGCCTTTCGTCATCGACGTTTTCGCAGGTTGCCGTAATCGACGGTCAGGCGCGTGGCATTTCGCTCGCGCGTGCGGGACAGAGCTCCGGCGCCACCGTTAAGGAACATTGGATGGATACCGAACGCGCGCTGCTTTCGCAGATGCGCGAGCTGGAGCCCGATGTCTGCGCCGAGTATCTCTCGTTTGTGCGCGCAACCATCCGAACCAACAACCGCCTGCTCGAGAGCAGCCCGTTGCCGCACGACAACGAGGTCACGCTGCTCGCCGTCGATCCCGATGTCCATGGCTTGGGCGTTGGCTCGGTTTTGCTCGATGCCGCGGTCTCGTACCTGTCCTCACGCGGGGCGACAAGGGCGCACTTGTACACCGACTCTAACTGCTCGTGGAAGTTCTACGAGCTGCACGGCTTTAAGCGCACGGCCACGCACCGCGCCAACCGCGAAGAGCGTCGTCACGACATGCCGCGCGAAAGCTTTCTCTACGAACTCGACCTAACAGCCTAGCCCAAGCAGCCACACCCGGTCATTTAAGAACGTCCCCAATGACTGATCCCCAACAACTAGTCATTTAAGTCTGTCCCCAATGAGTGGCCTAGGGGGTTTGTAGATAGCCCTGGTCAAAAAACATCAAATATGAGTACTGTTACCTTTTTAGTAGCAGCGATTTGGGGCATTTTTGATGCTTATAGGCGTGACGACCAGCTGCACGAGCTGACATAACTCCCCAAATGTTCAATAAAATGGGCTCCTAACGAGAAGTACTCTCATTAGGAGCCCATTATTATGTGCAAACATATGTGACCAACGCAGCAACAGTACTCATATTTGGCATTTTTTGTCCACTGTCCCTTGCGCGAAGGTCCGCAGCGGAAAGTTTGACCCGTTTCGATGCACAAAAATGGGATGAATCTTCCCTGGCAACCGCCCAGAAAGATCCACCCCAAAGCAAGCGCTCGCTAGAACGTTCCGCCGCCGCCTCCGCCGACGCCGCCACCGCCGCCACCGGAAAAGCCGCCACCACCGCCGCCGCTCGAGCTATCGGAACTCGAAGCCAGCTCGCGGATGGTCTCGTGGTACACATCGTTGAACGAATCGAGCGGGGACTCGTTGCCGTAGTGATGGTAATACCACCAGTAGCAGGGGTAGTTGTCGTAGAAATCGTCACTGTTGCGCAGGTCCGCAGGCACGGCTTCGGCCAGCTGTCGCAGCACTTCTTTCGAAACGCCCAGGGCAACGCCCATCACCAGCAGCTTGTTCCACAAGATCAGGTCGCTGGGGACGGCCTCCTTCAGACGCGTAAAGTCCTCGAGCCAATGCTTGAGCGCCTTGCAGCGAGCCGCCACCTCGGCGCCCTCCGGCGTGTAACGGCGGAAGGTGCAGCTCAGGACAAAGCCCACGATCGTGACGGGAATCGAGACCATAGCGGCGCCGACGTTGGCGTCCGCAAAGTCGGTATAGATCAGAGAGCCCAGAATGCCAAAGACAATGATGATGCCGAGAACCAGGCCGGCCACCATCGCGATAGTGCCATCCGATGCGATAAACTCGCGCGTCTCCAGCTTGCCCTTAACCGTACTCTGATAGTCCTCGAGCTTGTCGCCAACAGATGTGGTGCGCTCGCTGGCATACTCCTCCAGCTCGCTAAACGTGCGTGAACGGACGCCGTCTTTATCGGGCTTAACGCCGGCGAAGAAGACCTTGAGCACATCGCGATCGATGCCGTCCTTCTTGGCAGCCTTCCAGGCCTCGTCGGTCACTGTGATGCGATACGACTGCTCCTCTTTTTCGCGACGGAGCAAACCCTTCTTCTTGGTCTCGGTCGCTTCTTCCAGCTTGATCACGCGGTCGTCGGTGAGCTTCATAAGCGTGGCGATATATGCCTGATCGGGCACGTCGTTCCAGCTCATGAGAGCTGCAAGCACAGCGGGATGGTCGGCCGAGGGCACATCGCGGAAGTACTCGTCCTGGAAGAGCGGCTTGGGCTTGGGCCTGCGCAGCTTAAGCATCACGATCACACCAGTATAGGCAACCGCCACGACAACACACACCACGGCAATCGCGCCGGCAACCGCACGCGCGTGCTCACGGCGAGCGTTGGCCTCGTCGGCCCATTCCTTCTCTTCGCTCAGAATCGTCGACATGCGCTTTTCGCCCGAGACGGCAAGCTGCGGCACCCAGTCGCTGGGGAAGGCGATGCGTGCCTCGGCGAATTCGCCCTCATGCACGCAGGGAATGGTATAGGTGACCATGGGCTCGTCCGCATCGAGCGACACGTCGCCCGTCAGCGGGCCGTGGCCCCATGCGCGGAAGTTATCGCCCTTGACGGCAGCCGTCCCGGCAGCGGCATTTGCAAAGTAGACTTCCATCTCGACGTCATCGGAGTCCGCCGACCAGCCGTCGCCGACGAATTTCCAGTAGAGCTCGGCGGTATCGGCCCAGTTCATAACCGCACCGGTCATGGAATAACTCACGTAGTAGATTGCGCTGTCGCCGCTCTCGTGAGGGCTGAACACCTTAATCTTTACGCCGTCGTCGGACTGTTCCACCGTGTAAACGCCGTCGTCGCCTTTATTTGCGCTGTCGACCTTGTTAAACGCAGTGTCGTCTTCCTCGACGCTCAGCACATTGACGACCACCGAGCCGCCTTGCTGGTTAGAGCCTGTATTGATATCCCAATACACGCCGTTAATGTCATCGTCGAAATCGAACTGGCGTCCCTCGACAACGGTCAGCGAGCCATCGGCCTCAACCGTGGCACCGATATAGGTTTGGCTCATGGAGTAGCCGTCGGCGTGCGCGACGGCAGGCAGCAGCAACAACGCAAGCGCGACGAGTGCGCAGACGGAAGCGAACCGCGCAAACAGGCGGCGCTGCCAACAGGGCTGGGCAACGGGGGCGTTCATAGGCACATCCTTTGTCTGTGGTACCAGTAGCGTCATTGTCCCACGTTTGCGGGTTCATGTGACGAACATCTAGGCCAGCGGAGCGTCAAAACGGGACAAAAGTCACGCCCGCGGCCGGCACCTGGGGACGTTCCTTATCTGTCGGCAATCTGGGACACTCCTTGGCATAGCCCGCTCCGGCAATAGATACCACTTCATAGCTCCATCACAGGTGTAGCGGCTTTGTGTGGGCGCGGCATGAGCCGATTAAGCCGGCGAGCGAGGGGCATAAAGCAGTTGAGCGAAAACGGTTTGCCCCTTTGCCGTTCGCTCGAGGATCATGTCCCCCTTTTCCGCGGAAACCCCGGCAGTTGCGAAGAGCTGCCGGGGTTTCTGTCGTTTGAGGGCTAGATTGATTGACGACGATTAAGGTGCCGAGCCGGTGGTCCGGCACGCGCAACGCGCGGCCTCAGCAACTTGCAGGCCACGGCAGCGTCTCCCCCACCGCGCCCCGCGCTATACTCGTCCGCATGGACATCAACGCACGCAACATAGCAACACCCGCCGCCGACGCGCCAACGACGCCGGCCGCTCCCGCGCCCGTCGTGGGGCGCTTCGCCCCGTCGCCCTCGGGCCGTATGCACCTGGGCAACGTGTTCAGTTGCCTGTGCGCATGGCTTTCGGCCCGCAGCCAGGGCGGCAGCATCGTGTTACGCATTGAGGACCTGGACGATCGCTGCAAGCGCCCGGAACTTGCCGCCCAATTGATTGACGACCTGGCCTGGCTGGGGCTGGAGTGGGACGAAGGCCCCTACTACCAGCACGACCGCCTAGACCTGTACGAGAGCGCCTTGCGCCGGCTGAAAGACGCCGGCCTCACCTATCCCTGCTTTTGCACACGCGCCGAGCTCCACGCCGCGAGTGCACCGCACGCGAGCGACGGCACGCCCATCTACCGTGGCGCCTGCCGAAGTCTTTCGGCCGAGGAGGTGGCCCGCCGCAGCGCCCTGCGCGCCCCGGCCACACGTCTGCGCGTGCCCACCGTCGACGACCTCGCAGACGACGTGATCGAATTTGTGGATCGCACGTACGGCGCCCAATGCGAAGCACTCGCCACCGAGTGCGGCGACTTTTTGGTGCGCCGCAGCGACGGCGTGTTTGCCTATCAGCTAGCCGTGGTGGTCGACGACGCTGCCATGGGCGTCACCGAGGTCGTGCGCGGATGCGACCTGCTGGGGTCCACGCCGCGCCAGATCTATCTGCAGCACCTGTTGGGACTGCCCACGCCGCACTACGCACATATTCCGCTGCTCATGGCACCGGACGGCCGCCGCCTTTCCAAACGAGACCGCGATCTGGACCTGGGCGAACTCCGCGCCCGCTTTGGCACGCCCGAAACGCTGCTGGGCTGGCTCGCCGGGCAAACGGGCATCGCGCCGGACACCACGCCGCGCTCTGCCGAGCGGCTGGTCGAGCACTTTAGCTGGGATGTTATCCGCGCGCACCGAGAGAACATCACTGTAACGGCCGAGTAGCCAAATACGCCCCACCCCTACGCAGCATCCCAGGGCTGGAGTTCGTCGCCCAGGTGAACGATGCAGTCGTAGAGCACGGTATGGCGCTCGGCCGGGTTGGCATCCCGATGAAAATGCCCGTAGTACCAGCGCTTGTAGTCCAAGCGATCTTCCAGCTCATCGAAAAACGCCGTAAGCCGATCAACGGCGGGGCAATTCCAGCCGGGCGCCGGATAAAGCGTGGGCGAGAGTATGCGTGTGGAACAGGTGTGGGTGATCACGTAGTCAACCTTCCAGCCCACGCTATCGAGCTTTGCCCGTGCCTCCTCAAAGTTGCGCTCGTCCGGCAGCTCCTGCGGCCACCAGCTGGAATACGGAATGCGGTATTCCTTGTCCACGCTCGTGGCGCCGCCCATGGTAAAGACCGTTGAGCCGTCGAGCTCAAAAACCTCGCCGCGCGTCAGGCGCCGTATGGGCGAAGTATCCGACAGGCGCTGCGTCAGCCCACCATGCCACAGCTCCATGGGGCGTTCTGCCCAATGGTCGTAGCGTTCGTGGTTGCCGTCGACGAACAGCACGGTATAGGGACGCGATTCTAGCCAAGCGATGTCGGCGCATTCCTCGGCAGAGAAATCCCACGGAAAGCCAAAGTCGCCGGCAACGATGAGATAGTCGTCACTCGTCAGGCTATCCCCAAAGTCCCAATTGCGCAGCTTTTGCATGTCAGCGCCGCCATGGACGTCGCCCGTCACATAGACCGTCATCGGATCACCGCTTCCCTGTAAGTCGCTAGTCCACATTCTGCACGATCACTAAGCCAACCGTTCCAGCCCTTCCATCCCTCAGGGCTTACCCCTCGTTCTTCCATCCAAACGGGTCAAACACCCAAAAGACCAGATCGAGCACGCCGCCGGTCGCCATGGCGCCGGCGAAGGCAATGCAAACGTGCAGCGAACTGGCGCTTCGAAGCACGTCAAATGGCCCCAGAACAGCCAGCAGCGCGACCGCTACGCCGGCCGCGCACAGCACAAGACACGGCCCTGCGTCCTTAACGCACTTCTTTGCGAGATGCTTTGCGTTGTCACTCATCGATATCGAACTCCTTAGAGGGTCGTTGTTCAGATGCATGCCGCCGCGGCGGAGCATGGTGGCAGGGTAAGTGTCACATATCGTGCGGACACGTCCGAAAGCTCGCGCCAAACCGCCAATCTTAATCGTCATACGCCCAAAATACGAACGATCGATCTGTTATCCTGGCGCCAACATAGTCTTTCGAAAGGTTTGGCCGGGATGACTACGCAGCAGCAGATTGATATTGAATTCGACTCGCTTGCACGCGAGAACGATTCACCCAAGCTCATCGCCAACTCGAAGGCGACCGGCGGAACATTACTATCCGTTATCAAGGAGCAGCTCTCGACCTGCAGCTCTTTTGACTTTTGCGTAGCGTTTGTTGCAGACGGTGGCCTTCAAATCTTGGTCGAAGCGTTCCAGGAGCTCAAGCAGCGTGGCATTAAGGGCAGGCTGCTGACGTCCACCTATCTCAACTTCAACTCACCCGATGCGTTTCGCAAGCTCCTGGAATACGACAACATAGAAGTTCGCGTATTCCAGGGTAATTTGCATGCTAAGGGATACATTTTTGATAAGGGCGAAACCAGCACGATAATCGTCGGCAGCTCGAACATGACGCAGACCGCCCTCACCTGCAATAAAGAATGGAACGTGCTGTACCAGACCGTTGAAAACAGCCGCTTGCTCGGAGAGCTTAGAGGTGAGTTCAATTCGCTGTGGAGTGACGCCTCGACCGTTGCGCTTTCCCAAGACTGGATTGACAAATATGCCGCATATCGATCGGCGCGTCCCCCAAAGCCCAAATCGAAACCGACGTTCCAGGCAACTGTTAGCCCAACCACGAACGATCTCGAAGAACTCAAGCCCAATAAAATGCAGCAGCGCGCCCTTGAGGCGCTCGGTGCAATCCACCGTAAGGGCGAGACTCGCGCCCTGCTGGTCTCGGCAACCGGCACTGGCAAGACCTTCCTGTCGGCGTTCGATGTGCTCGCAACTAAACCCCGGCGCGTCCTCTTTCTTGCGCACCGCCGGCGCATTATCGACGCCTCCCGTGCAAGCTACGAACGGCTCTTAGGTAGTACCTATATGTTCGACACCTATCAAACTGGCAAGAATACAAGCGATGCTACCTGTGTGTTTGCCATGTGTTCTTCGGTCGCCAAGCATCTGAGCGATTTCCGTCCCGATGAGTTCGACTACATCGTCATCGACGAGGCCCACCGCACGGGATCTCAGGGCTACCAATCCATCATGTCGCACTTTACGCCTCGGTTTTATCTGGGCATGACCGCTACACCCAATCGCACCGACGGCTATGACGTCTTTGCCCTTTTCAATCACGTCATCGCATTCCAGATCACGCTGCAGGACGCTTTGTCCGAGGAGATGCTAGCCCCCTTCCATTATTTTGGCATTCACGATCTGGAGATTGACGATGAGACGGTCGAAAATACCGCCCTGTTCGGGCGCTTAACGTCCGACGAGCGTGTGCGTCACATCACCGAGAAGATCGAAGAATATAGCGTCACCAAAAGCAGCCGCAGGGGCTTAATTTTCTGCAATCGAAACGCCGAGGCCAAAGAACTGTCGCGCAAATTCAACGCTCTCGGATATCGAACGGCTGCGATTAGCGGTCAAGATCCCGATGAAGTCCGCGATGCCGTTATCAGCCGACTTGAAGCCGGCGAGCTCGAGTATATTTTCTCGGTCGATATCATGAACGAAGGCGTCGACATCCCCTCGCTCAATCAGATCATCATGCTTCGACGCACCGACTCCGCAATCATCTTTATTCAACAGCTCGGACGAGGTTTGCGTCTGAATGATGGTAAGGAATACGCACTGGTGCTCGACTTTATTGGCAACTACCAGAGCAACTTCTTGGTGCCCATCGCGCTTTCGGGTGACAAAACGTACAACAAAGATCGCCTGCGTCGTCTCGTCCAAGAGGGCGATTCGACGATCCCCGGATGCTCGACCGTGAGCTTCGATCGTATTTCCGAGGCACGCATCTACAAGGCCATCGATGGCGGCGATTTCACCTCCGTCAGGTTTTTGAAAAACGAATATCTCGACTTGCGCCAGAAACTCGGCAAGATTCCCTCGCTGCTCGAATTTGATCGTAACGGCTCCATCGATCCGTTGCTTATCTTCAAGAATAGCGGCCTGGGGTCCTACCACGCATTTCTATCCAAATACGAGCCGGACTACACGGTTCAATTTTCCTCTGATCAAACCAAGATTCTCAAATTTATTTCTCAAAAGCTCGCCGCGGGCAAGCGTTTCGAAGACCTCTATTTGCTTCAAACGCTCGTCGAAGCCGGACACGAGGGCTACCGGCATATGCGCGAGGCTGCGCTTAGGAGCTACCACACACAGCTTAAGGACAGCGCCGTTAGGTCGGCAATCACAGTCCTTAAGGGCGACTTTGCCACTCCCAAGGATTTCGTTTCCCTGCTTATTGACGATGGATGCGGGCCTCGTCTGACCGAAGCGTTTGCGACCGCCCTGCGCAACGCAGAGTTCAAGCGTCAGATTCTCGAGGTGCTGGATTTTGGCATTGCGCGTAACCGACTCGACTATGCCGAGACGTACCAAAACACAAATTTCGTTCTCAACGCCAAGTACACGTACGAAGAAGTTTGCCGCTTGATGAACTGGGAAAAGAACATCAACGGCCAAAATCTTGGCGGCTACTTCTACGACGAGAAGACCATTACATTCCCCGTGTTTATTAACTATGACAAGGCACCCGACATTAGCGAGTCCATTCAGTATGAAGACCGCTTTGTTTCGCCGAGTAAGCTAGTTGCAATCTCTAAGAACAACCGCACGCTCAACTCCCCCGAGATTCAGCGACTGCAGGCATGGCCGGGCAACGGGCTAAAGACGTATTTGTTTATGCGCAAGAACAAGGACGATAAGGGTGGCAAGGAATTTTACTTCCTAGGCGAAATGCATCCGACTGGCGAGTTCAAAGCTATTAAAACTAAGAGCGGCGACAACGCCGTCGAAATCGAATATGAACTCAATGCTCCCGTGCGCCAGGACATTTACGAGTTTATGCTCAGCGATCTGAGTGAGACAGAGTAACAAAGAAGGAGCGGGCCGCCATGCGACGTCCGCTCCTTTCTCACATAAGCCCGAGTTTCTTTTCGAGTTCCTTAACGACTTTAACGTCCGCCGGAAGCCAATCGACATCCCACAGGTTATTGGTATCGAGCCACTTCATGTCCTCGTGAGCGTGCTCTTTGAACTCGCCCGAAAGGATGCTAGCTAGGTAGCACTGCATCGACAGATGGAACGTCTCGTAATCGTGTTCGACCGTGCAAAGATAGTCAAGGTTACCGATCGTGACCTCGAGCTCTTCTTGAATCTCGCGCACGATTGCCTGCTCGCCGGTCTCGCCCGGCTCGAGCTTACCGCCCGGAAACTCCCAGCCGTCTTTAAACTCGCCGTAGCCACGCTGGCAGCTCAGGATTTTCCCGTCCTTCTGAATAATTGCCGCTGCAACATTGATTGATTTCATAACTAGTTATCACCTCTCCAGTTGAGCTCAACCAGTATAGGCGATCGACCGCCCGCCATGTCCCAGTCGCCTGAAAACCGCCTGCTCGACCAACCCTTGACGCCGTTTTGTACCGGCACCCCATCTCCCGCTATCGAGGTCTAATACTTTTCCCACTGCTACCCAAAAACTCATCCAACATTAATCTTGGCTCAAGAATCGCTTAATCTATAACCTGCACTATAGAGTTCGACCAAGGGCGGGGCGGCGGCGCGCAACGCAGGCCGCCGAACGCAACGCTCGCGCCCGGGCAGATCGCCCGACGTCGCGCCCATCGAACGAAAGGACAGGTCATGGACGACCTCGAAAAAGTTGAAACCATCCGCACCAAGTGCAACGTGAGCTACACCGACGCCAAGGCCGCGCTCGACGCCGCCGACGGCAACGTTCTGGACGCCATCATTTGGCTCGAGTCGCAGGGCAAGACCCAGACCACGTCGGCGCATGCCGCCACCGAGTCCGCGCCAGTCGATGAGCCCTCTGCCGAGATGGTCGCCGCGCAGGCAGCCTACGAAAAGTCGAGTGAAAAGACCGACTTCTCCAAGAAGATGGACAGCGTGTGGGAGTACCTCAAAAAGCTCTTCCGCCTGAGTCTGGACACCAAGTTTATCGCCACGCGCCGCGATGCGATCATCCTCAACATCCCCATCCTGATTCCCATCGTCGCGCTGTTTGCCTGGGGCGCCACGATATGGCTGATGCTGATTGGCCTGTTCTTTGGCATGCGCTACCGCATCGACAGCGACGGCGACGTGCCCGGCAGCATCAACAACCTTATGGATAGCGTTGCTAACGCCGCGGACGACATCAAGCAAAATCTCAACGACGACAAGTAATCGCAGACGGGGGCACGCATGGCACGAATCCTGATCGTAGAGGACGAGGAGAAAATCGCCCGCTTTGTGACACTCGAGCTGGAGCACGAGGGCTACCAGGTGGAGCACGCCGCCGACGGACGCACCGCCGTTGACCTGGCGTTGGAGCGCGACTACGATCTGATTCTGCTCGATGTACTGTTGCCGCAGCTCAACGGCATGGAGGTGCTGCGGCGCATACGCAAGCACAAGGATGCGCCAGTGATCATGGTCACCGCGCGCGATGCCGTGATGGACAAGGTTGCCGGGCTCGACGCCGGCGCCGACGATTACCTAACCAAGCCGTTTGCGATCGAGGAGCTGTTCGCACGGATCCGCGTGGCGCTGAAGCGCTCGGAAGCCGTGCGGGCGGCTTCGGGCGTTGGCGGCGCCGGGGCCGGGGCGGGCGTAGCGAGCGGCACGGCCGCCGGTACCGCCACAATGTCCCCGGCAACCGACACGGCCCAGACCGCTGCCACGCCCTCCCCCGCCGCACTTACCGTTGACTCGGTTGCGCTCGACCCCGACCGCCGCGAAGTCACGGTCGACGGCTCGCCCATCGCGCTCACGGCCCGCGAGTTCGATGTCCTCGCCCTGCTTATGGCGCACGCCGGCACCGTGCTCACGCGCGAGCGCATCGCGCACGAGGCGCTGGGCTACGAATACGTGGGCGACACCAACAACGTCGACGTGCACATC
The DNA here is from genome assembly GCA_900542715.1 of uncultured Collinsella sp. Lineage (GTDB taxonomy): Bacteria > Actinomycetota > Coriobacteriia > Coriobacteriales > Coriobacteriaceae > Collinsella. The sequence goes on along the minus strand of UQOQ01000009.1, from coordinate 17,536 downwards.
GCGCACCTGCGCGCCAAGATCGAGGACGCCGGCGGCGCCCGCATCATTCAGACCGTGCGCGGGGTGGGCTATGTCTGCCGCGCGTAACGACGAGACCAAGCGCGTCACCTCCATCGCCCGCGCCATCAACTGGAGCTACATGTGGCGGCGCTTGGTGAGCTACATCTGGCTCGACCTGTGGCTGCTGGTTGTTGCGGCGGCGATCCTCGTCTATGGATACAACCAGACGCTGCCCGATGGCGCGTTTACCGTGGGATGGATCCCCGGCGCCGCCGTTCGCAGCATGTCGCTGGCGCCCGCGCGCGGCTGGGACCTGACCACGCTCACCTATACCGTCGAGCTTGCGCGTACCACCAAGACTTTCCCCCTCGCACAGGACCTCGTCACGCTATGGCCTCTCTACCTTGTCGTTGCGGGCTGGCAGGTTATCAGCGTGCTCAACATGCTCGGAGGCGCCCGTCGCGTGCGCCGCACCATGGCACCGCTCAACGACCTGGCCCTGCGCGTAGACGAACTCGGCCGCATGCAGCTTTCGGGCGGCAAGATGGAAACACTGGAGCAGGCCATCGAGCGCGCAAGCGTCGACTCGCCGAGTGTCACCACCGGCGACGCCGACCTGGCAAGCATCGAGGTTGCACTCAACCGCCTACTGCGCCAGATGCAAGAGGCCAAGCTGCAGCAGATGCGCTTTGTCAACGATGCGAGCCACGAGCTGCGCACGCCCATCGCGGTGATTCAGGGTTACGTAAACATGCTCGATCGCTGGGGCAAAGACGACCCGGACGTGCTGGCGGAGTCTATCGCGTCCCTCAAGGCCGAAAGCGAGCACATGCAGGAGCTCGTGGAGCAGCTGTTGTTTTTGGCGCGCGGCGATGCCGGACGCACGGTCCTGCGGCGTACGCATACCAACCTGGCCGCACTGGTCGGCGAGGTATGCGAGGAATCGCAGATGATCGATACCGAGCACACGTATCGGCTGGCGTACGACACCACGCTTGCCAACGACCCGCGCTGCGACGCATCTGTCGACGTGGCGCTCGTGAAGCAGGCTCTGCGCGTGATCGTGCAGAACGCCGCCAAGTATTCGAACGCGGGCACGTCCATCAGATTTGGCGTAGTGCCGGATGCGGGCGCGGGCACGATCGACATAAGTGTTGAGGACGAGGGTATCGGCATGAACCAGGAATCCGCAGCTCACGCTTTTGAACGGTTCTACCGCGCCGACAACGCACGCGATGCCGGCGCGCAGGGCTCGGGTCTGGGGCTCGCCATTGCCAAGTGGATCGTCGACAGCCATGGCGGTGTCATCGGCGTGACCTCAGTCGAGGGCGTCGGCAGCCGCTTTACGATTCGCCTGCCGCGGTAGGGGCGTCTCTCACGAATCGAAGGTGAATGCTTTTCCGCGAAGTGAACGACCTATTTTGGACCCCCGAAGCATCCACACTTTTTGACGCCAAAACTGCAGGAAAAACCTTACGAAACCGCAGGAAACGGTGCCTCCAAAGTGTCGATGCTCCAGGGGTCCGATTTCACTCGTTCACTTCGCGGAAAAGCATTCACCTTCGTTTTACGGCAGCCCGTCAGTCACCCTCTCGGCATTAAAAATGGGGTAAGGCCACGTGGCCTTACCCCATTTTTCGTTAGCTATGGCAGCTTGTGCGCTACTCGCGGCACAGGTGCACGGCGAAGCCGGCGAACTCGCGCTTAAAGTACACGAGCTTGGTGCCGCCGTCGGGCAGCAACACGCGCGACTCCTCGTTGACCTCGAGCCCGCGCTCGGCAAACCACTTCTCGGCCGCATCGATGTCGTTGACGGCAAAGCCGATGTGGCCCTTGGTGCCACGACCGTTCTGCTTCATGACCTCGATCAGCGAATCGTTAAAGTACGAAACCGGGGTCTCGATAACGGGCAGGCCCATCATCGTCGAGAACAGCTCCGCGATCTCCAGGGCATCTGCCGGGTCGGTGGCGTTAATGCCCACATGGGCAACGCGCATGCCAAAGAGCTCGACCGGATTGGCGCTCTGCTCACTCATACAGTCAGCGCCTACTGAGCCATGACGTCGAGGACGGCCTTCTCGGCAGCGACGCGGTTCATGCCGGTCATGAAGGGCACGCCGCTCACGTACGGGCAGGTGAGGCCCTCAGGGGCAACGGTGGTGGCGATCAGCAGATCGGCGCCCTCGTCGCAAGCGTCCTTGGCCTCAGAGATGGCGCACTGCACGATCTCATACTTGCCGGCGTAACCGTTGGCGTCGAGCAAGGTGGCGACCTTCTGGGCAACAAGCGTGGAAGTGGCAGCGCCAGCACCGCAAGCCAAAACGATCTTCTTCATAGGTAGTGTCTCCCTTCATGGTTTACTTTAGGTAAGTGTACCGCAGCGAGCGATGGCACTCAGCCTCGATGAGCTTTTATGCCAGTTTGCTTGCGCGCTGCGTATAATACATCTAGTACGTGTTGCCATACCGCTCGCTTTACGAGCGACTAAGGATCCTAATATGCCCGATTCCCGCACACTCTGGACCGCCGTCGTTATCATCTGCATCGCCGTGTCGGTGTTCTTTAGCGTCAAAAAACGCACCACGTTCAAACGCCTGCAGCAGCTTATGGCCGCCAAGCAGTGGGACGAGTTTGATCGTTTGCTCGACGCCAAACTCACCAGCATGCTGTACCCGCGCTACAACCGTGATTACCTGCGCCTGAACTCCTATCTGCTGCGCGAGGACCACGAGCGCGTCGACGAGATGTTCGACCTGCTGTTGGGGCTCAACCTGCCCAAGATGCAGCGCGTCGATCTGGTGATCAAGGCCTTTAACTACTACGTTGGCCAGGAGGACCGCAAAAAGTCCAAGGAGTTGCTGCACGAGATCAAGGGCTTTGAGGGCGGTCAAGCCGAGGCGGTTGCACACGAGTGTCAGCTGATGTACGACACGATGATCCTCAAGCGCCACAACGACATCCCCGAGCTGGAGCGCATGCTCAAGGACGCCGGCGATGACCCGGTCAAGCGCTGCCGACTGGAGTACCTGCTGGCCCTGCAGTACCAAAACAAGGGCGACGAGGCAAAGTTCCAAGAGTTCCTCGAGAAGTCGGGCCAACACTCGATGGCCGTCAACGCGTAACGAACGGCTTGTGCTAGACTTCTAGTCTCACGGGGGCGTGGCGGAATTGGCATACGCAGGAGACTTAAAATCTCTCGCCGCAAGGATTGTGGGTTCGAGTCCCACCGCCCCTACCATATGAAGCGTTCGAGCCCGTGTCCCCAAGGGATGCGGGCTCGTTTCTTTTTCACGCCGGCGGGACTCTAAGTTGCGGTGGAATAGTTAGAGGGTGCTGAGGCTGGGGGTCCAGGCGATGGTGGGGGTTTTGCCGTCGAGGGTCTCGTTGATGGTGGTGGCCATGCCAGCGAGCAGGCTGTTCTCGCTTACGGTAAGCGTGTCGTAGCCGCCGGCTCGCATGAGCTCGCGAATTACCACGGCACCTGCCAAGATCACGCCTGCGCGCTTAGGTTGCACGCCCGGCAGAGCGGCAATGCCCGCAACATCCAGCGCGGACATGCGCTCGATAGCGGCCGAAACCTGCTCCAGCGAAAGCTCGCGCAGGTGCACAAAGCTCGAATCATACGGCTCCAGTTCGTGAACGAGTGCCACGAGCGTGGTGACGGTGCCGCCCACCGCAACGAGGCGTTCGGCGCGCTCAAAGTCGCTGGGCAGGCCTTCAAAATAGGCGGCAAACTGCTCGCCTGCCCACGCGGCAGCGGCAGCAAGCTCGCCATCCGCGGGCGGCAACGCGGAGAAAAAGCGCTCCGTCACGCGGCGACAACCGATGTCCAGCGAGCGCGTTCCCTCCAGCGCAAAGACCCCGCGCTCAGGCGCATAGACGCCCGTCGCGAGCTCCGTGGAGCCGCCGCCCGAATCGGCGACGATAATGCGTTCACCGGCAAAGTCGTGCGCCACGCCAAAAAACGTCAGGCGCGCCTCGACCTCGCCCGGAATCACCTGCGGCTCGAGCCCCAGCTCGCGCAGGCCGTCCAGCAGCAGCGCGGCATTGGACGCATCGCGCGCGGCGCTCGTGCACGTGGTGCAGACGCACGCGGCCCCAAAGGCACGGGCCTCGTCCACAAACATTCGGCACGCAGCGAGCACGCGTTCAACGGCCGCCTCGCAAAAGCGCCCCGTCGCATCCACGCCCTCGCCCAAGTCGGTAATCTCGGTATGCTTGGACGATTCCACGATCGTCCCACCCTCGACCTGGGCCAGCACCAGTCGCGACGACACCGTTCCCAGGTCAATCGCCGCCACCTTATATCGTTTGTCGCAATGCGTCATTTCAGGCTCCCCTCCGGGCGCTATTTGCCGTTGGACACGACCGTCTGCCCCTCGACGCCGTTAAATCCAAACAGCATATCGAGCGTCTGGATGTACCACGGCGCGTCCTTGCCGACCTCTTCGATCTCTTTGGCGACTTCGCTGGCCTTCTTGGCGTTCGAGGACTTTTTGCTCGACGACGAGTCCGAATCGTCGTCGAGGCCCAGCACGTCAATCTTGGTCTCGCCGGGCATCACCAGGCCCAGGTCCTCGGTCGCCGCGTCCTTAATGCCCTCCTCCGAGAGCAGTTTGTCGACGCTTTTCTGCAGCTCGTCGTTGTACTGCTGGCGAATCTCGACCTGCTTGGCCAAGATATCGCTCGAGCGTTTGGCGACGTAGAGGTCGCGCACGGGAAAGTACAGGCTCACGAGCACCAGAACGACAACAATGCCAATAAACAGCCCGCGTTGGGATCCATGGGTAAAGTCGTAGATTGCCTTGACCACCGCGTTGTCGTTGGCGTAGCGCATAAAGTCCGAACCGGAGAGACGGCTCGAGGGCCTGGCCGACTTTTCATGCGTTTGAGCCGAGGGGCGCTGAGCACGCGTCGGGCTCACCGAACGCGGCGGGCGCTCCGTCGGCATATTCATTTGAGCACGGGGGTGTGAGGCGCTTGCTGGACGCTGTGCGCGTCGATCGGCGCCGCCGTGGTCGGACCCGCTGAGCTGCATCGTACGTGCAGATCGAGGCGACGGCTCGCGCGAACCGGCGGAATAATACCTGTTGTCGTAAATCTGATCCATGTGCGCCTTGTGCGGTTGAGGTTTGTTTGCGCTAAGTCCTTTAGTTATAGCACGAGCGCCCGCACCGCCTTCGTCAGCCTTTGCTCGACATAAAAAAGGCGCTGAGCCGTATGGCCCAGCGCTCAATGGTGCTCAACAGTGCCCGGCGGAAGCGAGGCGAATCCGAGTCAGCCCCGCCCCCGCACACGCCGCTGCCTAGCGAATGTTGTAGAACGCGGCCTTGCCGGCGTAGCGCGCGCTGCCCTCGAGCTCGTCCTCGATGCGGATGAGCTGGTTGTACTTGGCAATGCGGTCGCTGCGGCACGGGGCGCCCGACTTGATCTGGCCGGCGTTAACACCCACGACCAGGTCGGCGATCGTGGAGTCCTCGGTCTCGCCGGAACGATGGCTCACGATGCAAGCGTAGCCGGCCTCCTTGGCGGTTTCGATGGCCTCGAGCGACTCGGTGAGCGTGCCGATCTGGTTGACCTTGACCAGAATCGCGTTGGCGGCGCCCAGCTCGATGCCCTTCTTGAGGCGCTCGGTGTTGGTGACGAACAGGTCGTCGCCCACCAGCTGCACCTTGTTGCCAATGCGGCGGGTGAGCTCAACCCAGCCGTCCCAGTCCTCCTCTGCCATGCCGTCCTCGATGGAGATGATGGGATAGGTGTCGACGAGCTTCTCCCAGTAGTCGACCATCTGAGCGCTCGTGTACTCCACGCCCTCGCCCTTGAGCTCGTACATACCGGTCTCGGCGTTGTAGAACTCGGTCGATGCCGGGTCCATGGCGTACATGAAGTCGACGCCGGGCTTAAAGCCAGCCTTCTCGACGGCCTTGGTGATGTACTCGAACGGCTCGGCATTGGTCTTGAGGTTGGGCGCGAAGCCGCCCTCGTCGCCCACGCCGCCGCCAAGGCCGGCCTCGTGCAGCACGCCCTTGAGGGTGTGATAGACCTCGGCGCACCAGCGCAGGCCCTCGGCAAAGCTCGGAGCACCCACCGGCATGATCATGAACTCCTGGAAGTCAACGTTGTTGTCGGCATGCACGCCACCGTTGAGGATGTTCATCATGGGCGTGGGCAGCAGGTGGGCGTTAACGCCGCCCAGGTACTGGTACAGCGACAGGCCCGACGACTCTGCCGCAGCGCGGGCAACGGCCAGCGATACGCCCAGAATGGCGTTGGCGCCGAGCTTGGTTTTGTTGGGCGTACCGTCGGCGGCAATCAGTGCGGCGTCAATGGCACGCTGATCGAAGGCATCGAGGCCCACGACGGCGTTGGCGCACTCGTTGTTGACATGCTCGACGGCCTGCGAAACGCCCTTGCCCAGGTAGCGACCCTTGTCGCCGTCGCGCAGCTCACATGCCTCAAAGGCGCCGGTCGAAGCGCCCGAAGGCACCATCGCGCGACCGAAGCTACCGTCCTCAAGCACGACCTCGACCTCGACGGTGGGGTTGCCGCGGCTGTCGAGTACCTCGCGGCCGTAGACGTCCAAAATGTCACTCATGCTGTCTCCCTCTCACTTGGAAACGTAGTTGATGCAAGCGACTGGCCGACTGTGCACCATCGGTGCGCCTCCGTAAGTTAGCCATGTCGCACTTTTTGCATTATGCCCTAAGTTAGCCGAGGGATACAATTGTTTTTCGAAAAATTAGCAGGAACGACAAGGCATGTCAGCCCGTCGTTCCCGCAGTCTTACTCCTCTGCCTTGGCAGCATCCCAGAGGTCGTTGAGGCCGTGGGTCGAAAGCTCGGCAAGATCAACATGGGCATCGGCCGCCATCTGCTCCATCGCAGCCCAGCGACGGCGAAACTTGGCCGTGCTCGCGCGCAGGGCGCTCTCGGCGTCGATGCCCTCTTTGCGCGCAACGTTGACCAGGGCAAAGAGCAGGTCGCCAAACTCCATCTCGCGCTCGGGCGAGCCGGGCTCCTCGGCCTCAAACTCGGCACGCTCCTCGGCGACCTCGTCCCACACATCCTGGACCGTCTCCCACTCAAAGCCCACGGCAGCCGCCTTGCGCGACACCTTCTGCGCCTGCATCAGCGCCGGCAGATGCGTGGGTACGCCGTCGAGCAGGCCCTCGGGCGCGGCCTCGCCCGCCGCCACGGCCTTGTCCTTGGCGGCCTTCTCGGCAAGCTTAACCTCGTCCCAGATCTTGAGCACCTCGTCGGAGCTATCAGCATCCGCATCGCCAAACACGTGCGGGTGGCGGCGGATGAGCTTGGCGTCGATATCGCGCGCCACGTCGGCCAGCGTAAACTCACCGGCATCCGCCGCAATCTGTGCATGCAGTACGACCTGCATGAGCACGTCGCCCAGCTCCTCGCGCAGGTGAACCGCGTCGTCCGCCTCGATGCAGTCGAGCGCCTCGTAGGCCTCCTCGATCATGTTCTTGCCGATGCTGCGGTGCGTCTGCTCGCGGTCCCACGGGCAGCCATCGGGCTGACGCAGACGCCAGATGGTCTGCACCAGATGCTGCAGCTCGGCCGACGCGTCTATCAGCGTGGGCAGATCGCGCGAGCCCTCGGCATTTTGCTGAGCCATATGCTGCGCCATGGTTAGTCCTCCTCCAGGATCACGTGGCGGAACGCGCCGCCCTCGTAGATGCCGTAGCTGTGCGAGCCGTCCTTGGGGATGCTCACGCTGCCGGGGTTGAAGAGCCACAGGCCCGGGTGCGCGGCGCTTTCCTCGTTGACCTTGATGTGCGTGTGGCCGTAGACGAGCGCGGAGCCCTCGGGCAGCGCGGGCGCGTGGTCGACGCTGTTGTGCATGCCGGCGCCAAAGACATGGCCGTGCGTCAGGAACAGCTCGCGGCCGGTCTCGTCAAACAGCGTGGCGTAGTCGGCCATGACGGGGAAGTCGAGGACCATCTGGTCGACCTCAGCGTCGCAGTTGCCGCGCACCGCGATGATGCGGTCGGCTAGGGCGTTGAGCAGCGGAATCACGCGCTTGGGAGCATAGTCGCGCGGCAGGTCGTTGCGCGGACCGTGATAAAGCAGGTCGCCCAGCAGGACGATGCGGTCGGGCTGCTCGGACTCAATGGCGGCGCAGAGGCGCTCGGTCCAGTATGCCGAGCCGTGGATGTCGGAAGCGATGAGGTATTTCATGGTGGTCCTTTCGGTGAGGTTGATGGGGTGGGTGTGGCGCGTCGCCGACCGTGTCACTCAAATTGCAGAGCCGCGGCTTGTGCTGCCTGCATCACGCGCTGGAGCGGCACACCGTGCTCGCGGGCAAGGCGGGCGCAGTCCTCGTACTCGGGCGCTGCACGCTCGCTGCCGTCGGGCAGGGTGGCCACCTTGACGGACACCTCGCCCCATGGCGTCGTCACCTGCTCAAAGCGGCGTGGCAGGCAAACGCGTTCCATGACCTGGCGACGGATGCCATTGGTCGTGGTTTCCAAAAAGATGATCGTCTGCAGGCGCTCGATGTCCTCGTGGGCGCAGATTACCTGCAGCTGCCAGCCGGGGCGGCCTTTCTTGCAATAGACGGGCAGCCAGTGCACCTCGCGCGCACCCGCCTCGCGCAGGCGGTCGGCGGCGTAGGCAAGCACCTCGGGCGACGCGTCATCGATATCGCATTCCAGCTTGACGATAGTCTCGGGCGCATCGGTCTCGCGGGACAGCGGGGATGTGCTATCGCATTGCATACGGTCCGGATCCTTTCCGCACGGGCTCGTTTTATTCACCCAAACGCTAGCACATCGGACGTGGCACAAGCGTGACTTTCGTCCGTCGCCGCCCTTGCCTCTATCCAAACATGTACGTCAGCCTCCAAACATGTCATTTTTTGTCGGTTTTGAAGGCTGACGTACACGTTTTGGAGCGGGGTCGCACACGATCAGAATTGCGCCCGCACTCCGTTCACCACAAAGTTCGCCGCACTCAACAATTTTGAACTTTCTACGCAGTTCATCGGCTAAAAATTACCATCGGCATACTTACTCGCTGCACGATGTTACTCTAGTTGCATTTGGCTAACTAAGCGGCTGCCGAGGACCCCGCCCGGCACCGTTGCGGCATAGGAGGTTTCATGTTCGAGAAGCGGCTCTTCTCCCTGGTTCCGCAGGCAACGCCCTACATTATGGCAAGCGTCCTGTTTAAGTGGATCGCGCTCATGGCAAACATCACGGTGATGTGGGTGCTTGCGCGCATCTTGGGCGGCATCGTCACGGACGGCCTTTCCGCCGCGCTCGCCGTCGATGCCCTCGCACAGGCGGCCTTACCGCTCGCCGTCGCCATCATCGTGCGCGCCACCTCCATCTACCTGGCCCAACGCGCCGGCGACAAGGCCGCGTTCGAGGCCGTCCGCCGCGTGCGCCCGCTCGTCTACGATAAGCTCACCGCACTCGGCCCCTCCTACACCGAGACCGTCCCCACCGCCGAGGCCGTCCAGACCAGCGTCGAGGGCGCCACGCAACTCCAGGTGTACTTTGGTGGCTACCTGCCGCAGCTCTTCTTTGCGGGCTTGGCACCCATCACGCTGTTTGTACTGCTCGTGGGCCAGGCGGGTCTTCCCGCCGCGCTGCTGCTCGCCTGCGTTCCGGTCATCCCCGTCTCCATCATGATGGTCATGCGCAACGCCAAAAAGATCGGTGCCGAGTACTGGGGCAGCTATGTCGATCTGGGCGGCATGTTCCTGGAGGCCGTGCAGGGTCTCACCACCCTTAAGGTCTACCAGGCCGATCGCAGCTGGCACGAGCGCATCAACGCCGAGTCCGAGCGTTTCCGCACAGCGACCATGCGCCTGCTGGTAATGCAGCTGCGCTCCATTTGCGTTATGGACCTGGTCGTCTATATGGGCGCCGCGCTCGGCATTATCGTAGCCGCGCTGCAGCTCGCCACGGGCAAGATTGGCTTTGAGGCGGCCTTCCTCATCGTCTTTCTGTCGCAGGAGTTCTTTTTGCCTATGCGCCGCCTGGGGTCGCTGTTCCACACGGCCATGAACGGCATGGCCGCCTCGCGCCGCATGTTTGGCATTTTGGATACGCCCGAGCCCGAGCGCGGCGATGTTGAGCTTGACGGTCGCGGCGATATCGAGCTCGCGGGCGTGAGCTATGCATACGGCGACCGCACGGTGCTGGACAGCGCCAGCGCGACCATTGCGCACGGCTCGCTCGTGGCACTCGTGGGCGAAAGCGGCGGCGGCAAGTCCACGCTCGCGGGGATTATCGCGGGCCGCAAGGACGCCTACCGCGGCAGCGTGCGCATTGGCGGTGTTGAGCTGCGCGATGCCGCGGCGGCCTCGCTCATGCGCGCCGTCACGCTGGTGCCCACCAACGGCTACCTGTTTGCCGGCACCCTGCGCGACAACCTGCTGCTCGCCCAGCCCAACGCCACCGATACCGAGCTTTTGTGCGCGCTCGGCCGCACGCGCGTGGCGGCCTTTGTGCAGGCCAACGGCGGGCTCGACATGGTGATTAACGAGGGCGGCACCAACCTTTCGGGCGGTCAGCGCCAGCGCGTGTGCATGGCCCGCGCCCTGCTGCACGACTCGCCGATCTATGTCTTTGACGAGGCGACGAGCAATGTGGACGCCGCAAGCGAAGCCGCAATCGGCGAGGTCATCGCGTCGCTTGCCGGCAGGCACACTGTAATTGTGGTGGCACATCGCCTGTCGACAATCGTGGACGCCGACCAGATCCTGGTGCTGGAGCGTGGCCGTATTGCCGAGCACGGGACTCACGGCGAGCTCTTGGCCGCCGCGGGCGCCTATGCGCGCATGTGGAACAGCCAGGAGCAGCTCTCGGCATATGCGTATGCGGAGGGTGATGCCGAGGATGCCGACGCGGTTGAGGCTGTTGACGGCAGCGCTGCCTGTACCGATGGCCTCAACGGTGCTAGCTCGTCTTCCGCTGCCGCGGCGCTTGACTCCGGCCGCGTCCGTCGCTCGGCGCCGTCCATCATGTGGCGCATGATGGGACTCGTCCGACCGCTTGCCGGCTGGCTTGTGCTAGCCGTCGCGCTGGGCAGCATCGGCATGCTCACCGCCGCGTTCGTGCCGGCCTTTGGCGCCCTCGGCCTTATGGCCGCGCTGGGCCGCAACGCCTTGGGGCTTGGTCTGATCGCAGCATGCGCGGCCTGTGCCGTCTGTGGCATCGCACGCGGGCCGCTCCACTACGGCGAGCAGCTCTGCAACCATTACATCGCGTTTCGCCTGCTCGCGCACATTCGCGACCTGGTGTTTGGCGCCCTGCGCCAGCTCGCCCCCGCCAAGCTCGAGGGCCGCGGCAAGGGCGATCTCGTGAGCCTGGTCACCTCGGATATCGAGCTGCTCGAGGTCTTCTACGCGCACACCATCTCGCCCATTGCCATCGCTCTGGTCTGCACCGTTGTGTTTGAGGGCTTTTTGCTGGCTGTGAGCCCCGAGCTCGCGGGCATCGCGCTCGTGGCCTACGCGGTCCTGGGCGTGCTGCTGCCCCTGACCTCGGCCAAGACATGCGGCACCACTGGCCGCCAGAGCCGCGAGGGCGCCGGTAAGCTGGGTGCCTTTGTGCTCGACAGTCTGAGCGGCGCATCCGAGACTATCCAGTTTGCCGGTGGCGCCGATCGCAGCCGTGCCCTGGGCAAGCTGACCGAGCAAGTCGGCGCCATGGACGCGCGCCTCAAGCGCCGCCAAGCGGCCAGTGAGGCCGTAGCCGATGCGCTTATTCTTGCGGCCAATCTGGTGATGCTCGGGCGCGCGCTGCAGCTGGTAGCTGCGGGAACGATTGACTTTGCCGCAGCGTTTGTCGCCGTCTTTACCTTTGTGTCGTCGTTTGGCTCGGTGATGGCCGTGAGCCGCCTGGGCGCCTCACTGCAGGAGACGCTCGCCTCGGGCGCACGCGTGCTCGATTTGCTCGACGAGCAGCCCCAGTGCGCCGAGGTCGCCGATGGACAGGACGTTGAGTTTGCCGGCGCCGCAGCCGAGCATGTCAGCTTTAGCTATGCGGGCGGCGTGGACGCGGGCGGTGCGGGCGCCACAGAGCAGGTCGCGAACGACGCCGCTGCGAGTCTCATCCTCAACGACGTGACTTGCACCTTTGCGCCCGGCACCATGACCTGCATCATGGGGCGCTCGGGCTCGGGCAAGTCGACGCTGCTTAAGCTGCTCATGCGCTTTTGGGACCCCACAGCCGGCACCATCACGGTAAGCGGCGTCGATGCCCGCCACATCAACACGGCGAGCCTGCGCAGCCACGAGGCCTACATGACCCAGGACACGCATCTGTTCTGCGGCACCGTACGCGAGAACCTGCTGGTCGCGCGCGCCAACGCCACCGATGCCGAGCTGCTCGACGCTTGCCGCTCCGCCTCACTCACCGCCCTCATCGACCGCCTGCCGCAGGGTCTCGACACGCCCGTCGCCGAGCTGGGCGACTCGCTCTCGGGCGGCGAGCGCCAGCGCATCGGCCTTGCGCGCATCTTCCTCAACGACGCGCCTTTCATCTTGCTCGACGAGCCCACCAGCGCACTCGACGCTCTCAACGAGGCAGCCGTGATGCAGGCCGTTGACGAGCTCAAGCGCCGCGGCAAGACCATCGTGCTCGTAAGCCATCGCGCCAGCACCTGCGCCTTTGCCGATTGCTCGCTTTCGGTCGAGCACGGGAGGCTGAGCTAATGGCGCGCCCGGTCGACACGCCGGAGCTGGCGCGCAAACGTGCACGCGAGGCCCAGATGGTGTCGCAGATGATTGCACTGTGGTGCCGCGGGCATCATGGCGGCGGGAATGCGGTCGAACAGGCTGGCGACGATGAGTCCGTGCGCGTGAAGCTCGGCCTTCGGACCATTACGCTCTGCCCCGAATGCGCCGAGCTGCAGAAATACGCCATCGCGCGCATTGAGCACTGCCCGCACATGGGCACCAAGACATTTTGCTCGGCCTGTCCTTCGCATTGTTACCGGCCTGCCATGCGCGAGAAGATCCGCGAGGTCATGCGCTGGTCGGGACCGCGTATGATCCGCTATCGCCCCATCACCGCCGTGAGACACGCGATGGTAACGGTGCAGGCCAAACGCGCGGCGACACGAAGCAAGTAATCGCCGGCGCCGGCACGCCGCCCGTCCTTTCCAGTTGATTTCGGCCCCCGGTGCGCTCGTCGCATCGGGGGCCGCGCCATTACAATGAAGCGGATTCACCAAATGCAAAGGAGTCGCCATGCCCGCATGCCCGCTGGTCGATTGCCATACTCATACCTCGTTCTCGGACGGGCACGCCTCGTTTGAGGACAACGCCCGCGCTGCTGCCGCCGCCGGCTGCCGTGTCATGGTCTCGACCGACCACCTCACCCTGCCCGCCAGTATGGACACCAACTGCGAGGCGCAGGTCGTCGAGGGCGACTTGCCGGCACATCGTCTGGCCTTTGAGGACGCCCGCAAACTCGCCGCGCAGATTGCGCCGGAGCTCACCTTTATCTATGGCTTTGAATGCGATTGGTACGAGGGCTGCGAACCCTTGGTTGAGCGCTGGTCCCAGGGCGCCGTGGTGCGCTTGGGCAGCGTGCATTGGATTGGCGACCCGGGCGATATCATGGCCGGCGCCGCGGGCACGGCGGGAACGGAAAACGTCGCTCGCCCCGATACGCCCGATTCGCTTTGTGGCTGGATCGACGACGATACCAACCTGCATGTTTGGGAAAACTTAGGCGTACGCGGCGTATGGGAACACTACGTCGACGACTGGTGCCGTGCTTGCGAAAGCTCGCTTAACTTTGATGTGATGGCTCACCCCGACCTAGTCATGCGCTTTTCGAAGGAAGGCTTTGCGCCCGATTTTGACCCGGCGCCGTTTTGGGGGCAGATGGCCGAGTGCGCGCACGATACGGGTCGCCGTGTCGAAGTCTCGACCGCCGCGCCGCGTAAGGGCCTCGACGACTATTACCCCTCGACGGGGCTGTTGCGCTGCTTCGCCCACGCCGAGGTGCCAATCACTTTTGGCTCGGACGCGCACCGCGCCTGCGACATCTGCTGTAACATTCGCGAGGCTCAGGCCCACGCCTACGACTGCGGTTATCGAACCTTCGACATCCCCCACCCCACCGGCGAATGGGAATCCACGCCCCTCGCCTAACTGGTCGTTTTAGAACGTCCCCAATGACTAGTGGCGGCGGGCGTTGAGTTCGCCGGCCAGTTCGTCGAGGGTGATGCCATAACGCTCAAGGGTTACGAGCAGGTGGTAGACCAGGTCGCCGGCCTCGTAGCGGATGTGGTCGTGGTCGTTGTCCTTGCAGGCCATGATGACCTCGCTCGCCTCCTCGGCAAGCTTCTTGAGCAGCTCGTCCTCGACTTCGGTCAGCAGACGCGCGGTATAGCTCTCCTGCGGCGATGCATCACGACGGCCGTGAATCACCTCGGCCAGCCCTGTCAGCGTCTCGCCGATATTTCCCGGCTGCACGTTAGCTGTTCTGACTCCCATGGTTATTTCCTCTCGTTACTGCAGCGTAAAGTAAGTACCGGTCTCATCGAACCGAGGCTTTGCGCCCTTTTTCTCAAAGAACTCAACGATGACGGCATGAGCCTCATCGAGCCTTTCCTTCTCGGCCTCGAGCCAAAGCGACTGCGCCCCGCAGGCATCAGTCAGGTGCACGCGGCATGGCACGCCCGCGCGGAGCAGCCCGGTGTTGCAGTCGGCGACCTCGAACGGCGTCACGACTTTCATCGCACTCCCCCTTCCACGCGCTTAAAGAAGCAGGTACGGTTGCCGGTATGGCAGGCCGGACCCGGAGAATCGACCTTGACCAGTAGCGTATCGCTATCGCAATCGGCCCAGAGCTCCTTGACCTCCTGCATGTTGCCGCTCGTCGCGCCCTTATTCCAGAGCTCCTGGCGGCTGCGGCTCCAAAACCACGTGGTGCCGGTCTTGAGCGTCAGCCCCACCGACTCCTCGTTCATCCAAGCAACCATAAGCACCTCGCCGGTGTCATATTGCTGAACCACACAAGGAATCAGCCCGTTGGCGTCGTATTTAAGATCAGCAGCTTCTACTACCTCAGTCATCATTTCTCCCAAGTAATAACAGTAAGCCCCACAGGTCGGCGAGGGTTGCCCAGGTGCCGCAGGTTGCCGCGAAAGAGGAGCGACGCGTACTTTGGTACGCGAGCGACGGTTTGAGCGGCAAGATGCGGTGCCTGGGCAAGCCGCAGCACTAAAAGTCCAACCTCACAGGAATACCTTGAGAGGCCATGTACTCTTTGACTTCGCGAATGCTGAAGGTTCCAAAGTGAAAGACGCTTGCTGCCAGCACGGCATCCGCCTCGCCCTCGATCACGCCCTCAGCAAAATGCTCGAGCGTGCCCACGCCGCCGCTCGCGATGACGGGGATTGACACCGCGCGCGCCACGGCGCGGGTGAGCGCCAGGTCAAAGCCGGCCTTGGTGCCGTCGCGGTCCATGCTGGTCAGCAGAATCTCGCCGGCGCCGCGACGAGCCGCCTCCTCGGCCCATGCCACCGCATCGATACCCGTGGCGTTGCGGCCTCCTGCGGTAAAAACCTCCCACTTGTCGGCATCCGGCTGCCCAGGCAGGCCAACGCGCTTGGCATCGATCGCCACGACCACGGCCTGGCTGCCAAACGCCGCGGCAGCCTGGCTAATCAGCGACGGGTCGCGCACGGCGGCAGAGTTGAGCGATACCTTGTCGGCACCGGCCGCCACCATGGTTCGCATGCCCGCTAGGTCGCGGAAACCGCCGCCCACGGTATAGGGAATAGCGAGCTCCTCGGCCGCGTGCGCCGCCATCTCGATGGTCGTCGCGCGGTTGTCGCTCGTGGCGGTAATGTCCAAGAAGACGACCTCGTCTGCACCCTCGCGGTCGTAGGCACGGGCAAGCTCCACCGGATCGCCCGCATCGCGCAGGCTCACAAAGTTGACGCCCTTGACCACACGGCCGTCCTTGACGTCTAGACAGGGAATCACGCGCTTGGTAAGCATGGGCTACTCCTCCCCTCGGGCGGCGGCCAACGCCTGTACCAGCGTAAAGTTGCCCTCGTAGAGCGCACGGCCGGTGATGGCACCTTCAATCGCGCCCTCGCCCACCGCGGCCAGCGCGCGGATGTCGTCGAGCGTCGAGATGCCGCCCGAAGCCACGACGGGAAATCCCGCGACCTCGGCCACATGGCGATACGCCGCCACATCGATGCCCGTCTGCATGCCATCGCGCGCGATGTCGGTATACACCAGATGCTTAAAGCCCAGCTCGGAAAGCTGCGCCACGGCATCGTCGAGCGCCACACCCGCACCGTCGCGCCAACCGTTCACCTTGACCTGACCGTCACGGGCGGCAATATCTGCCACCAGCAGCTCGCCAAAGCCTTGGGCCGCCACCTCGGCAAAACCCGGCTCAGTCACCAGCACGGTGCCCAGTGCGATGCGACGCGCGCCGTAGCCGGCCAGCTCGTCGATGCGCGCGAGCGAGCGAACGCCGCCGCCCACGTCCACCGACAGACCGTCGACGCCGCAGATGGCCTTAATCGCCGCCGAGTTGGCAGCGCACGCGTCCTCGTCCTCGCCAAAGGCAGCGGACAGGTCGACGACATGCACCCAGCTCGCGCCCTGCTCGGCAAACGAGCGGGCGACGGCCACGGGGTCGTCGGAATATACCTTGCAGCGGCTCCGGTCGCCGCACTCCAGGCGCACGACCTTGCCGCCGATCAAATCGATTGCAGGAAACAGGATCATCGGCCAACCTCCTCGACGATGTTGACGAAGTTCTTAAGGATGCGCTGACCAAGCGCGGAGGATTTCTCGGGATGGAACTGACAGCCCCACGCGTTGCCGTGACGCGCGATGCACGGGAAGCTCCGCGTGTAGTGCGTGCGCGCCAAAACATCAGCGGCATCGGCGTCGTCGGCCACCGCGTAGCTGTGGGTGAAGTACATGTTGGCACCCTCGGCAAAACCGGCGAGCAACGGATCGGCCGAACCGGCGGGCGTCATGTGCACCTGGTCCCAGCCCACGTGCGGCACCTTCAGGCGGCTCGACTCCAGGCGCGTGCACGAGCCGCGCATGATGCCCAGGCCATCGACCCAGGGGCCGTCAGCCTGCTCGGAGGCATCGTCGTCCGCGACCACGCCCTCGTCCGCAGGCACGCCCTCGTTGCCACGCTCAAAAAAAAGCTGAAGGCCCAGGCAGATGCCGAGCAGCGGAGTTCCGGCGGCAACGGCATCGAGCACGGCCACCTCCTCGCCGCTCTGGCGCATAAAGGCAATCGCGTCATAGAACGCGCCCACGCCCGGGATGACCAGGCCGTCGGCATTGCGAATCTGCTCCGGATCGTCCGACGTGCAGGCGGCGGCACCGGCGCGCGCAAGCCCGCGCACGACGCTCGACAAGTTACCCTTGTGGTAGTCGACCACCACGATCTTCGGTTCGCCCACGCGACCCCTCCACTTCTCATCATCCAAAACCACCACAAAGGGGACAGTGAACTGCGCCCCGAAACTTGGACTGAATAAATAGCGACTACGCCGCAAGGGCC
>UQOQ01000008.1:0-63130 GCA_900542715.1 uncultured Collinsella sp. | reverse complement strand
GGCCCTTGCGGCGTAGTCGCTATTTATTCAGTCCAAGTTTCGGGGCGCAGTTCACAGGCACCCTTGTGGTGGTTTTACTTGTGTTGTACTTTAGCGCGATGTAGTACTACCCGAGGCCGAAGGGAGCCCAACATGTTTAAGAACACGCAACAGCTCCTAGGCCTAGCGCTACTAGATTGGATAGCGCGCTAGGGTTGTAATCTCGCTATAACGATTTGTTGTACCCGGGTGCGCTATCGTCTGCCGCTTTCAGGCGTGATGAGCGACACGGGTATTATTCTATCTCTAGGCCTTCTCTCTCTCCTGAAAGCCATCTGTCATAAAACGGTCAATCAGGAGGAACATATAAGCCGCAAAATCACAATCTTTGACGCCACCCTGTGCGACGGTGAGCAGTCGCCGGGCGCCAGCATGAATACCGAGGAAAAGCTCTTCATCGCCCGCCAGCTGGTGCGCATGAACGTGGACGTTATCGAGGCGGGCTTTCCCATCTCGAGTCCTGGTGACTTTCGCTCCGTACAGGAGATTGGCAAGATTGCAGGCGACCGATGCACGGTATGCGGCCTGACGCGCGCTGTCGACAGGGATATCGAAGTGGCTGCAGAGGCGCTCAAAACGGCCCAGAGGCCCCGTATCCATACAGGGCTGGGTGTGAGCACCAGTCACCTGCGCGACAAGCTCCATATGACTGAGGAAAGGGCAATTGAGTGAGCGATCCATGCCGTCAAACATGCTCGCAAGTTCGTTGACGATGTTGAGTTTTATGCCGAGGATGCCGGCCGCTCCGATCAGGAGTTTCTGGTGCGCATTATCGAGGCGGCCGTAAAGGCCGGTGCCACGGTCGTGAACATCCCCGATACGATGGGCTACAACATGCCGTGGGACTTTGGCGCCCGCATCCGTGACCTGCGCGGGCGCTGCGGGTGCGGCCGGTCAGCGTGCGGTCGACGTGATGGAGTATCGCGAGTACGAGATTGAGCGCATTGCGCGCCAGGCATTTGAGGCGGCGCGCAAACGTCGCGGCAAGGTGACGAGCGTTGATAAGCGCAACGTGCTGGAGACGAGCCGCATGTGGCGCGAGATCGTGCATCGCGTGCAAGACGAGGAGTACTCCGACGTGGAGCTTGAGGACCTGCTCGTCGACAACGCCGCCATGCAGCTCATCAGTCGACCGGCAGACTTTGACGTCGTGGTGACGGAGAACATGTTCGGCGACATCCTGTCCGATGAGGCGGCTCAGATTACCGGATCGCTCGGTATGCTTGCCTCTGCCTCGCTGGATGATGGCGTATCGCTGTTTGGGCCGAGCGCTGGCAGCGCTCCTGACATCGCGGGGCTCGGCGTGGCCAATCCGCTGGCTCAAATCTTGTCGGTGGCGATGCTGCTGACCTACGCGCTCGACATGGGCGAGCAAGCCGCGTGGATCGAGAGCGCCGTGGCGCGCGTGCTCGACGAGGGCTGGCGCACCCGTGACATCGCCGATGTCAACACCCCGGCAGATAAGATCCTCGGCACCACGACGATGGGCGACAAGGTCGTCGCCGCGCTGTAGGCGATGCCGATTCAAGCTGTCAAATATCTCAATCTGTAACATCTAAGGGGCAAAATCGTTCCTACCTGTTACAGATTGAGATTTTCGGCTGAGCATCCGTGGTCTGTCTCGATCTGTAACAGCTAACCGATTATTTGGGCCCTACCTGTTACAGATTGAGACAAACCGTTGGGACAGGTCGGACGAGTCAGCAAAACCACCACAAAGGTGCCGGTCCCCTTCGTGGTGGTTTTTAGCGCAACGAGGTGTTCCCAGCCGACCATACGGGCGGCCTTGCGCTCACGCTGCTCGATGACAGCGCATCTTTAGACGCGAAGTGCGGAACCGGGTGCATATACGAGCCGCGTAGCGTTACGAATTCATGGGAATGACCGTATCGCCAATTTGTACGCTTGCAATCTTGTCTGTGTCACAAACTTGCGAGAACGGCCAGGTCTTGTGGACATCAGTGGTGCCGTTATCCAGTTTATTTGCGAAATAGCCGCTGTGGCTGGTTGCGTCCTCAACATGACCGTCTTTGAACGTCACGATGAGGGGTATGTTGCCAACGGCATCCATAGACTCCTCCATGTTTTGAGACATCTTGCCGCTGTTGTTGTCGTGTTCGATGGAACGATCTATGTTGTAGCGGACTGAAACGCCAACGCAGGATACGGTGGCCTCTTGAATCGTCGCCTTGGTGCCGTTAAAGTTGACCGATTTGGGCGCGGGAATCGTAACGGATGTATCTTCGTAATTCAGCTGGAACTTAAGATCCCATGGGCCCGTAAGTATTTTCTTATACTCGGGAAGCTCTTTGCCAGCACGTGGCACAACGAGAGAGTTGATATGCGTGCGGACGGTCCTGCCCATAAGGCCGGGTGATTCAACGCTGAACTGTGCAAAGTATTGAATGCTGGAGTCATTGGGGTTCTTGTCAATGAGCCATGATTGGCCTTGGCCGCCATGCTCGCCATCAACGTATACGTTTCCATCGACACTTCCGGCGATAGTTCCGTTCTCGCCCGGCTCGGAAAGCTTTTTCAGGGCAGCGGGATCGTCGAACGTAAGCGTATAGGCGATGGTAACCATATCCTTGTCGCCCATGATGGCGTCGGCGGTCACGGTGACTCCGTTGTTGGAGCAGCTAGCACCGACGGGCCGGCCAATACGGTCGATGATCTCGGTTTGAGAAGCAGGTCCGTCAAAGATGTCGGAAAGCATGTCAGAAGGAAGCGGCAGGACGCCTGTTGCCATAGCCGTGCCAGCGCCTCCAATGACGATAGCGAGGACTGCCGTTACAGCGGCAATGCGAGCGACTGTTCTTACGGGATGGCGGGCGATGCGCGGCTTGCGTCGCGTGCCATTAAAGTTGCTTTGAGCGGTCGCCGCATCGCTTGAGGCGACGGACTGAGCAATCGAGTTTGCCATGTGCTGCTTCGCATTATCGGTAAACGAAATGTGCTCCAGGGCGTGGCGATAGTCATTCGAATTCGTAGTCATTGTGGTCTCCTTTCAAGGAAAGCCGAAGTGACGCACGTCCGCGGCTAAGGTGCTGGGCGGTTGCAGCTGGCGTCGCGTGAACGGCGCCTGCGATTTCCCTGATGCTCATGCCTGCGTAGTAGTGCAAAAAGATGGCGATGCGCTGTGCTTGAGGCAGGGCCGTGACAGCGGAAAGAATGGCGCAGTCGCGTTGCGCGAATTCTTGCTCGGTATGTGTTACGGGTGCGCAGAAATCGGGGAGCGAATCGAGGTCGACAACCGGGTGATTCGCGTGCGTACGGCCGATATCGCGACATGCGTTCAGTGCGACTCGGATCACCCAAGCACGTTCGTGTTCGAGCGAGTCGAACGGTTGAGTGCGTTGGAGAATCTTGATCAGCGTGTCCTGGCAGATGTCTTGAGCGTCGTCAGCGGATCCAAGGGCCGAATAGCACAATCGAAGGATGAGGTCGGAATACGTGTCGACCAAGCGCTTTGCTTCCCGCTCGATCTGATCGGCATCGCATCGGAGCGTGCTATTGCGGTTACGGCGTGCAGGCATAGTGTCACCTCCAATTGGTCGTGGTGGATATAGGGAAGGCGTCTCGCGAGGTCCCTCTACATACAACACGGTCGAGACTGCATAAGTTGACAAAAAAAGACGGCACGTGAGCGCCGTCCTTACAAAACAATGAGTGTTCTCGTTAATTACACAAGCACCGTGATGGACAGGTCGGACGAGTCAGCAAAACCACCATAAAGGTGCCTATCCCCTTCGTGGTGGTTGTTGGCAGTTACCAGGGGGTTCTGGCGGTTGAAGACTCGATTGCTTCGTGGCGTTTGAGCTCGCGGCGCATGGTTTGCGAGTTGAGCCAAGCGGCCTTCCAACCGCGCGTGGGGTAGCGCGCCTCGTCAATTTCGATCTTGGTATAGCCGCAGGCGTTGACAATCTTCGTTCCGCATGGGTGTTGGCGCTCGCGTTGAAAGTTGGGGCCGTAGCTTTGGTGCACATGCCCGTGAATCATATAGTCGGGACCCCAAGACTCAAGAGCCGCATTAAAGCACTCGAATCCTCGATGCGGCAGGTCGTCCAGGTCGCCCATGCCTGCGACGGGTGCATGGGTAAGTAGAATATCGCATCCGTCTACCAGTGCGATTTTTCGCGATAGCTTGCGCATGCGTTTTGCCATCTCGCGCTCGGTATACATGTTCGCGCCGTCGCGGTAGCGCATGGAACCGCCCAGACCCGCAATGCGAATACCTCGGTACACATATACGCTGTCCTCAACACAAATGCACCCGCCCGGTGCATGGCGCGCGTAGCGGTCGTCGTGGTTGCCACGAACGTACACAAGCGGTTTGTTGATGACAGTGACCAAAAACTCAAGATAGTCCGGATCCAGGTCGCCTGCGGATAGAATCAGGTCAACGTCCTCAAAGCGCTCCTTGCGAAAACATTCCCACAGGCAGCGCTCCTCTACATCGGCAATGGCTAGGATATTCATAGGGCACGGACCTCCGGCTCGTTATCGAGCTGCGGAATCGAGCCTATAACGTTGTCAGCCAGCCAGTTCATCTCGACAATCTGCGTACTCGGCAGGGGAGGGAAGCCCTCAATCTGAACCACGCCGTCCTGGCTGTGGAGCTCGCCGCCAAATGGGTTGATGGAGCCCTCGACAATGCCGTTGCGAAGCAGCTGCACAAGTTTACGCGTCTGATAGGGTAGGCCCGGAGCGTAGCGAATATCGATGACGCCGGAGCTCATACCGTACCAGTAGTTGACGGCGCGCACCTGCTGGTCATCGGCGGTCTCGTCCCATGTGCCGTGCAGTAGGCTGCGTACGATGAGTTCGTAGTAACGGCCCCAGTTCCATACCGGCATAGCAATACCGGTAACTTCCTTGCCGTTTACCAGACGGTGAAGCCCGTAGGCGGTGGGGTCCTCGAGAGACTTGGACATATCGGCGCCGGTCATGACGCTCACGCCCTCGCGACACATGGCTTCGGCAAGACCGCCGGCGGGAACATCTCCCCAAGTGAGGATAATCTGCGCACGAGGGTCGAGCAGCGAGGCACCGATAGCGAAGGCGTTGATTTCGCTCAGCGCGCCCGAGGCGAAGACCGACGCATGGTAGCCAATACGGTGGTTGTCGGCCATGCTGGCGGCAAGGGCGCCCAGTAGGAACTTGGCCTCGTACATCTTTCCAAAGTACGAGCGGACGCTTTGGTGGGGAAGGCCGATTGAGCAGTTAAGGAACCGCACCTGGGGATACTCGACTGACGCCCTGAGCGTGTATTCCATGAGCCGGTGTGAGGTCGAGAAGATGACGTTCGCCCCGTGCTTTACGGCTGTCTCGACGGCGGCGTAGAACACGTCCGAATCGTGGCAGTCCTCGAACGCCTCGGTGCGCACGATGCCGCCAAAGTGCTCATCAAGATACCGGCGGCCCTGGTCGTGTAGGCTGTCCCAGCTCGACGTGGCACAGGGAAACTCGTGGATAAAGGCGATTCGCATGGGATTGGCAGTGGAGTAGACGGTCTTGCCCATAAAGAAGTTGAGCACGCCGGAGGTGGACTTGGCGGGTGCCTCTTCCTCATCGACACTCGGTGCCTCGACAAGATCGACCTTCTCCTCATCACTTTTGCCGGCAATGACCAACTCGCGCCAAATCTTGCACAGGCGGTTTACGACGATATCCGTCGGCGTATCCAGCAGGCGGTCCTGGTTGTACACATTGAGGTAGACGAGCATAGCGTCGGCGGGCGTAATGTCCAGATGGTCGCCGCCGGCGCGCAGGTAGGCGCGCTTAAAGAGCAGGAAGGTGTGGCGCAGGTAGTCGACCTTTTTCTGCGGCCATTTTTCGATAAGGTTCTGACCGAGCATCTTGGCGAGCGTTTCGTAGCTTCCCTCACGCGAGAACTCGATCTCGTATAGGGGGCAGACGCGCCAAAACGCGCAGAACTCGCCATAGAGGCGGCTTTCGACGGAATCCCATTTTCCGGGGTAGAGGCGGGTGACCTTGGCCGAAACCGTCGGGGCGTCCAGGAATTTGAGGACGCTGACGCGCTTGTTGCCCTCTTGGACGTAGAACCGATGCATGAACTCGGTGACGATGATGGGGTCGCGATAGCCCTCGGTCACCTGGATGTCGTAGAGGTTGGACCACTTGCGGGCGAACTCGGTGCTAAATGGCAACAGGGGCATAAAGTTGCACGAAAAGGCAGACTGACGGCCCTTGGTAACCGTGCCGACGACCATTTCGAGCGGAATATCCCGCAGGCCGACGCTCTCTCGCTGACCTAAGGGGAGCTGGGCAACCAAGCTGTCGAGGTCCGTAAGGTACGGGTGCTCGCTTTGGCTGATGGCGCGACGGCGTCCCTGCTCGCCGCGCTTGCGTGCTTGACGATAGGCCTCTTCCATGGTGTCTACTCCCTTAGTCGTTTAAACAACGATATGAACCATGGTACCACGATGCGAAACTACCACAAAGGTGCCTGTCCCCTTTGTGGTAGTTTAGGCGATGATGGGGGCGATGGCACGAATGCAGGCGTCGGCTGCCGTGAAGGTGGTGCTATCGTCGCTGACGATAAAGATGATTTTGCCCTTGACGCCAAAGTCGCCGATCTCGCTAAAGAGCACATACGGCTCCTTGTCAAAGCCAGAGATGGGCGAGACGGCCGTTTTGGTTGCGCTTGTGAGCTCGTCTGCCAGCGCGTCAAGGGAAGCCCACTTAGACGTGTCCTTTACGGCAACGGGCACGGCCACGCGCCCAAAGGGCATCAGATGCACGAGCGTGTTCTTGGAGATGTTGGAGTTGGGCACAATGATGGTCTGCCCGCAGGCATCCTCGATGGTCGTGTGACGCCAGGTGATGTCTTGGACCACGCCCGACACGCCGCCGACCTCGATATTGTCGCCGGGCTTGATGATGCCCATGAAGGTCACCTGCATACCGCCGATAAGGTTCGACAGCGTGTCCTGAAAGCCGAGCGAGATGGCGATGCCGCCGACGCCAAGAGCGGCGACGAGGGCGTTTGCGTTAATGCCAAAACAGTTGTCGAGGATAAAGCTGCCGCCGATCATCCAGATGACGGCGCGTGTGATGTTGATGAAGATGCTCGATGCGGGAAGCGGGTTGTCGTCTCGGTTGAGTAGGTGGCGCAGGGTCTTGGATGCCACCTTGGCGGCGATGGCGGTGACTATTACCAAGATGACGGCCCAGATGATGTTGTGGACCCAGCGCTGCTCAAAGAAATGAAGAATCGGTTCAAACAATTCCATGTAGGGAAAACCTCCTAATGATCATTCAACCATGATACCCACCAAAAAGCCCGTCCGATCACATCGGACGGGCCGATAACTTGAGATGGGGTGGCCGCGGTGGCGTAAGCTGGGCCGCCGGCGAGCACGCCGGCAAGGAGTGCGGCGGTCAAGCAAGACGGGGAAGGAGTCTTCTCATGGCAGTTTCCTTAGTTCTTAACCAGTGGTTCCTGCTGACGCTGGATTATCGACATGATATGCGAAAACCGTCGCAAAGGTATCTGTTCCTTTGCGGCGGTTTTGACGTTTGCGCAGATAAAACCTGCCAAAATAAACCTGTCCCTTATTGGCAGGTTTTAGCTCAGCAGCATGCGGTCGTTGGCGAGCTCGCCGCCCGAGACCTCCTCGAACTTCTGCAGCAGGTCGGCGACGGTGAGCGACTTCTTCTCGTCGCCCGCCACGTCGTAGATAACGTGGCCCTCGTGCATCATGATCAGGCGATTGCCCAGACGGATGGCGTCATTCATGTTGTGCGTGACCATGAGCGTGGTCAGGTGGTTCTCGTCGACAATCTCCTCGGTCAGATTGAGCACCTTAGAGGCGGTCTTGGGGTCGAGTGCCGCGGTGTGCTCGTCGAGCAGCAGCAAGCGCGGCTTGGTGAGCGTGGCCATCAGCAGAGTGAGTGCCTGGCGCTGGCCGCCCGAGAGCAGGCCGACCTTGGCGTTGAGGCGCGTGTCCAGACCGAGGTCCAGGCGCTTGAGCAGCTCAACGTACTCGTCCTTCTCGGCCTTGGTGACGCCCCACGAAAGACCGCGACGCTGGCCGCGGCGCTTGGCGAGGGCCAGGTTTTCGGCAATTTGCATGTCGGCTGCGGTGCCGCGCATGGGGTCCTGGAACACACGGCCCAGGTACTTGGCGCGCTGCGACTCGCTCAGACGCGAGATGTCGGTGCCGTCGAGTTCAATAACACCCGAATCGAGCGGATACACGCCGGCGATCATATTGAGCAGCGTGGACTTGCCGGCGCCGTTGCCGCCAATCACGGTTACAAAGTCGCCATCGTTGAGGGTGAGGTCGACGCCGGTGAGCGCGCGCTTCTCGGTGACGGTGCCCTTGTTAAAGGTCTTCTTGACGTGCGAGAGCTTAAGCATCTGCCTCATCTCCCTTCGTGTAGGAGCTGCGGAGCTTATAGCGCTCCCAAACCACGGGCACGCACAGGGCCACGGCGACGATCACGGCAGAGAGTAGCTTCATGTCGTTGGCGTCCATGCCCAGCTGCAGCACGATGGCGCGGATAAGGAAGTACACCACGGAGCCAAAGACGGCGGAGGCAAGACGGACGCTAAACTGCGTGAGGCCGCCGGGCAGCAGGCGACCGAGCACCTCGCCGATGACGATGGCGGCAAGACCGATAACGATGGCGCCGGTGCCCATGCCAATGTCAGCGTACTTCTGGCTCTGGCAGATGAGCGCACCCGAAAGGCCGATAAGGGCGTTGGAGAGCACGAGGGCGATCATCTTGGTGGAGTTGGTGTTGACGCCCAGGGCGCGGATCATGTACTCGTTGTTGCCGGTGGCACGCAGCGCCGAGCCGATCTCGGTGCCAAAGAACCAGTACAGGATGGCGACGATGGCCACGGCCAGCACAATGCCCAGGATAATGGCAACAGTGGACTGCGGCAGGCCCGTCATGTGGCTGACGGATGAGAAGATGGTGCCCTTGGCAAGGATGGGCGTATTGGACTTGCCCATGATGCGCAGGTTGATGGACCACAGGCTGATCTGGGTGAGGATTCCGGCGAGGATTGCGGGAATCTCAAAGACGGTGGTCAAGATGCCCGTGACGGCGCCCGCGATGGCGCCGGCGCACATGCCGGCCAGCACGGCGAGCAAGGGGTCGACGTTATTGTTGACGATGAGCACGGCGCAGACACAGCCGCCGAGGGCAAAGCTGCCGTCGCAGGTCATATCGGGGATGTCGAGCAGGCGGAACGTGATAAACACGCCAAGCACCATAATGCCCCAGAGGACGCCCTGCGAAACGGCGCCCTGCAATGCAATGAGCATGCTTCATACCTCCTAGGATAGGGTGGACACGTGATTTTTCATAATAGCGGTACCAATGCATAAAAGAGCGGCGGACAGACGTTTTGTTTTACCTGAAACAAGCAGGGCGAACGCCGGCCTTTAGCGTTCGCCCCAATGACTCAGATATTGAATAACGCAGCCGTGGCGCGCGTGCGGGCCCTAGACGCGTTACCGCGCATGGCGCTACTCGTCCAGAGCGGAAAGGTCGATGCCTAGGGCCTCGGCCATCTCGTCGTTCTTGACGACGACCAGGTCCTTGCTCGAGAGGTGCTTGATCGGCATATCCTCGGGCTTGGCCTCGCCCTTCAGGATCTTAACGGCCATCTCGCCCGCGGCGTAGCCCAGGTCCTTATAGTTGATGGAGAGGGTGAACAGGCCGCCGGCCATGCACATACCCTCCTCGCCGGTCACGAAGGGGAGCTTATTCTCCTTGCAGATCTGGCCGACCTGCGAAGCGCCCGCGGCGATGGTGTTGTCAGTGGGGGAGTACAGCGCGTCGACCTTGCCCACGGCAGACTCGACGACGGACTGAATCTCGTTGGAGCTCGAGACGGTGAAGTCAGTGTACTCGAGCCCCAGCTTGTCGAGCTCCTTCTTGGCGGCCTTGATCTGGACGTCGGAGTTGGACTCGGCGGTGCAGTAGAGCAGGCCGACCTTTTTAACGTCGGGCAGGACCTTCTGCATCATCTCGAGCTGCTCGGCGACCGGGGTGAGGTCGGAAGCGCCCGTGACGTTGGTGCCGGGCTTGTCGTTGTCCTGGACCAGGCCGGAGGCGGCGTAGTCGGTGATGGCACAGCCCACGATGGGGATATCGGCCGTGGCGCCGGCGGCAGCCTGCGCGGCGGGCGTGGCGATGGCATAAATCAGGCTGACGTTGTCGCCCACAAACTTGTCGGCAATGGACTTACACGTGGACTGGTCGTTCTGGGCGTTCTTCTGGTCGATCTTGACCTTAAGGCCGCTCTCCTTGATGGCCTTGACAAAGCCGTCGTTGGCGGCATCGAGTGCGGAGTGCTCGGTGAGCTGCAGAACGCCGATGGTGTAGTCGGAACCGGCGGCAGCAGAGCCGGAACCAGAGTTGCCGCCGCATCCGGCGAGCGGGGCGAGCGCGAGCAGGCCAGCGGAGACCAGAAGGCTCCTGCGGCTGATGGTGATGTCCTTCATATCATTACCCCCAGTATAAAAATGGCTGGAAACACTGCACTGGGACAAAGTGCAAGTGGGACTATAGTAGCGCTGATGTCCATTTTTACAACAGCCTGGCGGGTTTTTTAATACAGAATCGGATGGGCGGTACGGGTAGTCGAATGGGCGGCGGAGGGTCTTATGCGGCGGAGGAGGCATCGTCCTCGTCCAGGGCGGCGAAGAGCTTCTTGCCGTCGAGGAGACGTGTGGTGACGTTTCTCATTCGGCCGATCTCTACGGTACGCAACGTGTCATCGGCGCCTCGCGCGTCATAGACCGTTCCCAGCAAATACGAGATGCCGTCTCGTTGCTTGATGGCAAAGGGCCGGAGTGTCATCCGTGCCACTTCGACCTCTCCGCGTGCCGTGACACTCGAAATATCAAAACTCACCGTGGTTCCGTGGTCGATGGCCTGCTCGATGAGCTCGCAGGCATCGATGCGCTTGACGGGCGTGCGTGTGGCCTTGGTGGATTTGTCGCCTGCGCTTGGAGCAGGCTCGGGTGCATCGAGGTAGCCGCGAACGTCGGCACTCGCCATGGCGACCAGGTGCTGCGCCATGCTCTTTCGAATGGCGATGGGCGTGGAGCGGTTGCGCATGACCATGCCGTGGAGCCGGATGATCTCTTCGTCGGTGAGCGGACGGGTCAAGAGTCGATAGCCCACGCCGCGCTTGTACTCAATTTCGTATCCGGCATGGCGAAGTGCGGAGATGGCGGTGTAGATGCTGCGCCGCGCCGCCGAGATGGGCATGCGGGCGGGGTCGTCGGGATGGGCGAGGCGCCGGATCAACTCATCGGAAAGCATGGCCTTGTCCTCGCCGGTGTTTTCGCTTAATAGTTGCAGGATGCGAACGGCGCGATAGGCTGCCATCGAGGCGGCGCCCCTCGTCGTGGTCTCGTAAGTTTCAACAGCGGTTTCGGTCATGGCGCCCACGTCCTTTCCGTTTTGGGTGGCGACGGTATGGAGCCTAGGGCGCGGGGCTTTCCCAGGGGTGCAGGACGCCCTGGGCGGTCGGTAGCCGTCGGCAAGCGGCGGGTCGAGTTTTCAACAGCCCTGCCCAACTGACCAAAAACTTGCCAAAAGATTGACGGATGCTGTTGAAAAAAGCGCCCCTCGGCTTGCCGAGAGGCGCTGGCGTGATGCGCTGGAACGTGTTTGGTGGCGCTGTGGCGATTAGAAGTCGGCGTTGCCCACGGTGCGCGGGTGCGGCAGGACGTCGCGGATGTTGCCCACACCGGTCAGATACATGACCAAGCGCTCGAAGCCCAGACCGTAGCCGGCGTGCTTGCAGGAACCGTAGCGGCGCAGGTCAAGGTAGTACTTGTACTGCTCGGGATTCATGCCTAGGTCCTTGATGCGGGCCTCGAGCAGATCCAGGCGCTCCTCGCGCTGGGAGCCGCCGATAATCTCGCCGATGCCCGGCACCAGACAGTCGGCGGCGGCGACGGTCTTGCCGTCCTCGTTCATGCGCATGTAGAACGCCTTGATCTCGGCCGGGTAGTCGGTCACAAAAGTCGGTCGCTTAAAGTGCTCCTCGGTCAGGAAGCGCTCGTGCTCGGTCTGCAGGTCGATGCCCCAGCTCACGGGATAGTCAAACTTGTGACCGGCGGCGACGGCCTGCTCCAGGATTTCGACGGCCTCGGTATAGGTGACGCGGGCAAAGTCGGAGTTTGCCACGTGGTCCAGGCGCTCGAGCAGGCCCTTGTCCACAAACTTGTTGAGCATATTGAGCTCGTCGGGGCAGGTTGCCATGACGTCCTTAAGGACGTACTTGAGCATGGCCTCGGCGTTGTCCATGTAGTCGTTCAGATCGGCAAAGGCCATCTCGGGCTCGATCATCCAAAACTCGGCGGCGTGGCGCGTGGTGTTGGAGTTTTCGGCGCGGAAGGTGGGGCCAAAGGTGTACACGTCGCCAAAGGCCATGGCGAAGTTCTCGGCGTTGAGCTGACCGGATACGGTAAGGCTCGCGTGCTTTCCAAAGAAGTCCTGGCTCCAGTCAACCTCGCCGGATTCGGTGAGGGGCGGATTTTTGGGGTCGAGCGTGGTCACGCGGAACATCTCGCCGGCGCCCTCGCAATCACTCGTGGTGATGATAGGGGTGTTGACGTAGACAAAGCCCTGCTCCTGGAAGAAGCGGTGGATGGCGGCAGCCGCGACAGAACGGATGCGGAACACGGCACGGAACAGGTTGGTGCGCGGGCGCAGGTGCTGCTGGGTGCGCAGGAACTCGACGGTTGCGCGCTTCTTCTGCAGCGGGTAATCCGGGGCGCTCGCGCCCTCGACCTCGATGGAGGTGGCAGAAAGCTCGAAAGGCTGGGGCGCATCGGGGGTCAGCTTGACGGTGCCGGTGCAAATGAGTGCGGCCGAGACGTTTTGATGGGCGATCTCGTCGTAGTTGTCGAGTGCCTCGCGGTTCATGACGACCTGCAGGTCGCGGAAGCAGCTGCCGTCGTTGAGCGTAACAAAGCCAAAGTTCTTCATGTCGCGGATGGACTTGACCCAGCCGGCGACGGTGACGGTCTGGCCGCCGAGCGACTCGGCATCGGCATAGAGCTGCGCGATTTTGGTGCGGTTCACGTATCCTCCCATAACGGTTGAATGATAGTTATCCATACAGTTCGATATTCTAGCAGCTCGGCTCATTTGGGCTATACAGATAAGGCATTGGCGGGATGGTTTTTCAAACGAAAAGCGCCCGCGGCCAAATGGTCGCGGGCGCTTGACGAGGTGCCTTTTGGCTGTGTGGCGCGGGGCCTGGCTACTTGGTCTTGGCAACCAGCAGCGGGTCGCCAAGCTTGACGAGCGGGTTGCCGCCGATAAGCGTTCCAGACTCGCCGACATGGTCGATGCTCTTAAGACGATCGAGCTCGGAGACGATGACGGTCACGATGTCCTCGTGGCCGGCGGCCTTGATGGCCTCGCGATCGAAGCTGATGAGCGGCTGGCCGGCCTTGACCACATCGCCCATCTCGACAAAGCGGGCAAAACCCTTGCCGTTCATTTCCACGGTGCCCAGGCCAACATGGATGAATACGCGCAGACCGTCCTCGGTAATCATGCCGATGGAGTGGTTGGTGACAGTGGTGGCGCCGATGCGGCCGTTGGCGGGCGCATAGATGGTGCCGGTAATGGGCTCGATGCCATAGCCCTGGCCAAGCATGCCCGAGGCGATCGTCTCGTCGGGAACCTCGTCCAGGCTGACGAGCACGCCGTTGACGGGGGCATAGATGACGCCTTCGCGGGTGGCGAAGCTTGCTGCGGGCGGAACGGACGCCTCGCCGGTCGAGGTGAAGGTGGACTTAAGCGAATCGAGCAGACCCATAGTTGCCTCCAACTTAAATAGGCGCGTATCGCGCGTTTGGTTTGCCGGAAACGTTTCATATCTGTTTCGCGGCTTGGTCAACACCCCCTATTCTACGCTGCTCAGCGATACCTCTGAGCTGGGATTATGTGATATATCAGTTGAAGGGAAACTTATTGCTGGCGTGTTTCTGCGTCACGGGTTCAAGTGGGGTACGCTTGAAGGCGAAAAACAATGGCGCTTAATTTGCGCGAAGGGAGCACATATGATTGTCGAGAACCATGCGCTGTGGGGCGAGGAGCCGACCGAGGAATATCCGGCGACGTTTACGTATTTGGGTGCCGAACCGCTGCCCGATAAACCGAATGGCCGCCGCCCTGCCGTGATTATCTGCGGCGGAGGTGCGTTTACGCATATCGCTCCGCATGAGCAGGATCCCGTGGCGTTTGCGTTTTTGGATCACGGTTACCAGGCCTTTGTGCTCAACTATGTCACAAGTTCTACGGGTGACGTGAGCTTTCCGCACCCCCAGGCAGATCTTGCCAAGATGGTCGCCACGGTG
Source organism: uncultured Collinsella sp. (assembly GCA_900542715.1). Taxonomy (GTDB): domain Bacteria; phylum Actinomycetota; class Coriobacteriia; order Coriobacteriales; family Coriobacteriaceae; genus Collinsella. The sequence continues at coordinate 48,719 of UQOQ01000008.1, read as the reverse complement.
CGTGCGAATGCCGACGAGTGGCATGTCGATCCCAAGCGCGTGTGCGTCGTGGGCTTTTCTGCTGGCGGCATGATTTGCGCCTCGCTGGCAACGCAGTGGAAGACCGGCCCCTTCGCGGCACTTGCCGGGGCGCGTCCGGACGACATTCGTCCCGACGCCGTGGTGCTGGGCTATCCGTTGCTCGACCTTGCCTATGTGCGCGATATGCAGACGCGTGACCCGCGCATCGACCTGCGCGTGCCCAAGACGGGTGGCAAGACAGGGCGCGATTTGCTCAACGACTATCTGTCGATGGTGACGGGCGGCGAGGCGACCGATGAGCACCTGACCGACATTTGCCCTACCACGCATGTTTCGCGCCAGATGCCGCCGACCTTTGTGTGGGGCGTGTCCGACGACAAGACAGCGCCGATCGCACAGGTCTATCCGTTTGCGCAGCGCATGGCCGAGGAGGGCGTCGCTTGCGAGATGCACGTCTTTGACCAGGGCGGTCACGGCCTTTCGCTCGGCAACGCCAACACCGCGGTCGACAACGAGGACAAGCAGGTGGCAGTCCGTCCTTGGATCCGCCTGGCCTTCCGTTTCCTGGAGCGCCATATGTAAAAGTAGACTACTTGCCCGTTTCAAAAAGTCTGCTTAGAGGAGGAGCCATGCTTGAGGGTACGTATGTGGTTTTGGCCCAGACGCCGGTGGGGAGCAAGCGCGGCGAGGTGACGTTTTCACATGGGGTGAACGGCGCGCTCAGGGCAGTACTAAACGTCAGGGGTCTCAATATCGCTCTCTCGGGTGCCCGCGCTGAGTGCGATTTCTTTGAGCTCTCGGGTACTATCTCCCACGTCTTGATGGGCAAGGCGCCCTTTACATGCACGGGGTCGGTTGAGGGTGATCGACTCACTGCTACCGCGCGGTCGGGTCCCATTTCGATCTCGCTGAGCGGTATGCGCAAAGAGCCTTCGGGGCGCACCGCATAAAGTTTGCGCAGGTAAACATCGGTATTTGACTTTATAAAATAGTTCAGAGCGCTATCATTTGTCGTTACGAGTTGGTTAGCCCCGGTAAACGGTTAACCGCGTCTAACGAAAGGATGAGCGCGTGAAGCTCGATACACTCGAGATTGGAAAGGACGCCGTTGTCGCATCGGTGGCATCGGACGATCAGGCACTCCGACAGCATATTTTGGACATGGGCCTAACTCCGGGCACCGAAGTTACCATGATGAAGTATGCCCCCATGGGCGATCCGCTCGAGATTCGCCTGCGCGGCTACGAGTTGACGCTGCGCAAGGACGATGCCGCACGCATTGAGCTCGTGGATGTGCACGACACCGATACCGGCCCGCGCGTTAACGCCGCAATCGGCACGACGGATCACCCGGCCCTGGGCGAAGGGACGTATTCGCCTCGTGCGGCAAAAACGGCCGTGCCCGAGGGCGCACCGCTGCATTTTGCCCTCGCCGGCAACCAAAACTGCGGTAAGACCACGCTGTTCAACCAGCTTACGGGCTCCAACCAGCACGTTGGTAACTTTCCCGGCGTGACGGTCGACCGCAAGGACGGCACCATCCGTAACCATCCCGAGGCAAGCGTTACCGACCTGCCCGGCATCTATTCGCTGTCTCCGTACACGGGCGAAGAGATCGTCAGTCGCCAATTTATCCTGGACGAAAACCCCGACGCCATCATTGACATCATCGACGCTACTAATATCGAACGCAACCTGTACCTGACGCTGCAGCTTATGGAGCTCGACCGCCCCATGGTCATCGCGCTCAACATGATGGACGAGGTGACGGCCAACGGCGGCGCCGTGGACGTCAACCTGCTCGAGAGCCTGTTGGGCGTGCCTGTTGTCCCCATTAGCGCTGCCCGCAACGAGGGCATCGGCGAGCTGGTGGATCATGCCTTGCACGTGGCACGGTTCCGCGAGCGCCCCGGTCGCCTGGACTTCTGTGCGCCCAATGGCTCGGACGGCGGTGCACTGCATCGCTGCATCCACGGCATTGCCAACCTTATCGAGGACCATGCCGTGACGGCGCACATTCCGGTGCGTTTTGCGGCGACCAAGCTGGTTGAAGGCGACGAGCTGGTGACCGAGGCGCTTCACTTGGATCGCAATGAGCTCGACGCTATCGAGCACATCATTACCCAGATGGAGGGCGAAGCCGGCACCGACCGCCTGTCCGCGCTGGCCGATATGCGCTTTAGCTTTATCGGCGACGTGTGCGGGCGCTGCGTCGTCAAGCCGCATGAGAGCCGCGAGCACGTGCGCTCCGTCAAGATCGACCGCATCCTGACGGGTCGCTACACGGCCATTCCGGCGTTCCTGGTGATCATGGGCCTCGTCTTTTGGCTGACGTTTGGCGTGATCGGCGCGGCGTTGCAGGGACTCATGGAGGACGGCATCGCTGCCATCATCGCCTCGGCCGATGCGGGTCTCAAGGCGTTCGGCACCAATGACGTAGTGCGCTCGCTGGCTGTCGACGGCGTGCTTACGGGCGTGGGCAGCGTGCTGACCTTCCTGCCGATTATCGTCGTGCTCTTTTTGTTCCTCTCCATTCTGGAAGACTCCGGCTACATGGCGCGTGTGGCCTTTGTCATGGATAAAGTGCTGCGTCGCTTTGGCCTGTCGGGCCGCAGCTTCGTGCCTATGCTCGTCGGTTTTGGCTGCACCGTGCCGGCTATCATGTCGACCCGTACGCTCCCATCCGAGCACGACCGCAAGATGACGGTCATGCTCACGCCGTTCATGAGCTGTTCGGCCAAGTTGCCGGTCTACGGTCTGCTGTGCGGGGCATTCTTCCCGCAGGCGACAGTTCCCGCCATGGTCTCGCTCTATCTGATTGGTATCGTGGTCGGCTGCATTGCCGCCCTGGTGCTCAACCGCACGGCATTTAAGGGCGACCCGGTGCCGTTTATCATGGAGCTTCCCAATTACCGCCTGCCGAGCGTCAAGACGACGGTGATGCTGGCATGGGATAAGGCCAAGGACTTTATTACCAAGGCCTTTACCATTATCTTTGCCGCCACCGTGGTCATCTGGTTCCTCCAGACGTTCGATATCCGCTTTAATGTGGTCGCCGATCAGTCGCAGAGTCTGCTTGCCGGTCTGGGTAGCATCATCGCGCCGGTGTTGGCCCCACTCGGTTTTGGCGACTGGCGTGCGTCGACGGCGCTCGTCACCGGACTCATTGCCAAGGAGAGCGTCATCTCGACGCTCACGGTGCTTTTGGGCGCAACGTCGCCCGCGGCGCTGTCGACCATGTTTTCGCCGTTTACCGCCTACGTGTTCCTGGTCTTTACGCTGCTGTACCCGCCCTGCGTAGCGGCAATCGGCGCCGTCAAGAGCGAGTTGGGCGCGCGCTATGCCGTGGCCGTGTTCGCGTTTCAGGTGACGGTCGCCTGGATCGTGGCGTTTGTCGTGCATTCGGCGGGCATATTGCTGGGGCTGGCTTAGTTATTTATTGATGGCGCAACCTCTGTGTATTGAGTTGATTACGGCCCCGCATCTGTTGCTGACGGATGCGGGGCCGTTGCTATATAATCGCCCATCGCTCAAGACAATCGGAGGGGGTTCCTACATGACTCAGGCAAGACAAGATGGCATCTCGCTCAAGCAGTGGCTCCCGCTTATCGGGCTTGCCTGCTGTTCGTTCGTGTTCAACACATCAGAGTTCATGCCCATTGGCCTTCTGACTGATATTGCCGCATCGTTCTCGCTCACCGAGGCCCAGGCAGGCATCATGATTTCGGTCTACGCCTGGGGTGTCATGCTGCTGTCGCTGCCACTCATGGTGTTTGCCTCGCGCTTTGAGTTCAAGCGGATGCTGCTGGGCGTTTTGGCCGTGTTTTCGCTCGGCCAGTTCTTGTCCGCCTTGGCGCCCACCTATCCTATTTTGGTTTGCGCGCGTCTGGTGGTCGCCTGCGCGCATGCCGTGTTCTGGTCGGTCGCCTCGATCATGGCTTCGCGCCTGGTCGACACCCGCCATGGGGCGCTCGCCATCAGCATAATCGCCACGGGCTCGTCCATCGCGCAGATTTTTGGCCTGCCGATCGGCCGCGCCATCGGGCTGGCCGTGGGCTGGCGCATGACATTCGCCGTGGTCGGTGCCTTCTCTGCCGCCGCGGTGGTGTACCAAGCCGCGGTGTTTCCGGCTATGCCGGCGGGTGAGCGCTTTACCGTCAAACAGCTGCCCGTGCTGCTCAAGAACCCGTTCCTGATCGCGCTCTACGCGGTCACGGTCTTTATGGCAACCGGCTATTATGCGGGTTACAGCTATATCGAGCCGTTCCTGGCGCAGGTCGCGCACGTCGACGCAAGCGCTATTACCATGACGCTGACGGCGTTCGGCTGCTCTGGTCTGCTCGGAAGCTGGCTGTTCGGCCGTCTGTTCGATGGGCATCGCTTCCCGTTCTTGGCTATCACGCTCTCCGGCGTGCCGGTGGCTCTGCTGCTCATGGGTCCGGTTGCACCGTCGCTCGTCGCCGTTCTCGCTGTTTGCGCGCTATGGGGCTGCTGCGCCACGGCCTTTAACGTGGCGTTTCAGGCCGAGCTCATCAAGTACACACCGGCGGATTCGTCGGCCGTCGCCATGTCGATCTTCTCGGGCCTGTTCAATCTGGGTATCGGCACGGGCACCGCAATCGGTGGCGCCGTGGTTTCGGGTCCCGGTATCGCTTGGATTGGCTTCGCGGGCGGGGCGATTACCGTCGTGGGCGTCATCCTCGCCATCACGGTGCTGTTCCCGGCCATACGCCGCGCAAAGCCCGTCGCCTAATCACGTCCCCTCATCAGCTGCGGTGGAATAGCTCCTGTTTAAGGCCTCTGAAGGCCCAAGCAGGAATTATTTCACCGCAACTTATTTTGGGGGAGGGGATACGCGGCGGGCATACAATGGATGTCGTTGTGTTGAGCTTACCGGGAGGTTGCTATGTGGGCATACGAGACGACGTTCTATCAGATCTATCCGCTGGGCTTTTGCGGAGCTCCGCGCGAAAACGCCGCGCCCGTTGCCGAAGATGAGCTCGCCCAGGCTGCCAACGCAGCGCCCAACCCCGATGCGCCCATCATGAAGATCGCCCAATGGGCCGACTACCTGCAAGAGCTCGGCATCGGTGCTGTGCTCATTAACCCGCCGCTCGAATCCGACAGCCATGGCTACGACACGCGCAGCCTGCGCCATATCGACCGTCGCCTGGGTGGGGATGCCGATTTTGCCGCCGTGTGCGAGACGCTGCACGCCCATGGCATCCGCGTGGTGCTCGATGCGGTCTTCAACCATGTGGGCCGTGGCTTTTGGGCCTTCCGCGATGTGCAGGAGCGCAAGTGGGACTCGCCCTACAAGGATTGGTTCCACATCAGCTTTGACGGCGACTCCTGCTATGGCGATGGCTTTTGGTACGAGGGCTGGGAAGGCCATTTTGAGCTCGTGAAGCTCAACCTGCAAAACCCCGCCGTGGTCGATTACCTGCTCGAGTCCGTGCGCCGTTGGGCCGACGTCTTTGGCGTCGACGGCCTGCGCCTGGACGTTGCCTATATGCTCGACCGCGACTTTATGCGCCGCCTGCACGCCTTTGCCCGTGAGCTCAAGCCCGACTTTGTGCTGATCGGCGAGACGCTCCACGGCGACTACAACCAGATCGTCAACGACGAGATGCTCGACTCCTGCACCAACTACGAGTGCTACAAGGGCCTGTACTCCAGCTTTAACTCGGTCAATATGTTCGAGATCGCGCACTCGCTGCACCGCCAGTTTGGCGGTGACCCGTGGTGCATTTATCGCGGCAAGCATCTGCTGTCGTTTGTCGACAACCACGATGTGCCGCGCCTGGCGAGCATCCTTACCGACAAGTCCTGTCTGCGCCCCGCTTATGGCATGCTCTTTGGCATGCCGGGCATTCCGTGCGTCTACTATGGCAGCGAGTGGGGGATTCCTGGCGAAAAGGGCGGCCCCGATGGTGACTGGGCGCTGCGACCTGCGCTCGATGAGCCTGCGCCCAACGAGCTGACGGCCTTCATCAAGCAGCTCGCGCACCTGCGCTCGGCAGACGACGCGGCGGCCCGTGCCCTCAACTATGGTGCCTATCGCAACGTGGTGATTCAGAACAAGCAGCTGCTGTTCGAGCGCGCCTGCGACGACGCGACGGTGCTCGTGGCGGTCAATGCCGTGAACGAGCCCTATACCTTTGGAGCCGGCGAGCTCAACGGCTCCTTTGCCGACCTACTTGCCGACGGCGCGCCCACAGTCGAGCTAACGGGTGCCCTTGAGCTTGCACCCTACGAGGTGCGCTATCTGTTGAGGGCCTAGGCCATGCCTGCGTCCGACGAGGGCTATCAACATATTGAGCATGGGTTTGAGCCTGTGTTCGACCAGCACTCGCGCGTTTTGGTGCTCGGATCGTTTCCCTCGGTGCTTTCGCGCGCCAACGCCTTTTATTACGGCAACCCTCAGAATCGCTTTTGGCGTGTGATGGCCGCGTGCCTCGGTGTGCCCGTGCCGCCCAACGAGGGAGACTCTTTGGCGAGCGGCGAGCCCGCGACGCTCGACGCCTCGGTTGCTGCCAAGCGGGCTATGCTGCTCAACGGCGGCGTGGCCCTGTGGGACGTGATCGAGAGCTGTGACATCAAGGGCTCAAGCGACGCGAGCATCAAAAACGTCGTTCCGGCGCATGTCGAGCGCATTACCGATGTCACGCCGATTGAGGTCGTTATCTGCAACGGCGGCGCGGCCGGGCGGCTCTACAAACGCTATCTACAAGAGCGGACGGGGCTACCCGCCATCGTGCTGCCGTCGACGAGTCCTGCCAACGCGGCGTGGCGTTTGGAGCGGCTTGTCGAGCGTTGGAGTGAAGCCGTTGACTGGGCTGTTATTTAATTTAGATTTTTGTTTGAGCGTGGGCGCCCAGACGTTTCAGAACGCCTCGCCAGATCGGCGCGGGCACGGCTGGCTCGGTGCAAATCATGCCGTCGGCGTCGACGTCCTCGGCATTACCACCACCAAGTCGCTGCGCATGCTCAACCGAACAGCCCATACGAACGGCGCCTACGAGCTTGTCCATCGCTTCCGAAAACGGTCGCCGCAAGAGTCCCATGCGCGGTGAGTGACGAAGCGCCGCGAAGCCGCTGCCGGTACAGACGACAACGCCGCCGCACCATGACAGCCCACGAAGGTCGCACGTCGCTCGCAGACGCACGACGAGCCCGTGTGCTCGCTCGAGGCCGCCGACGTCGGCCTGGACAACAACATAGGCACGCGTCCCTGCGCCGCCAAAGCGGTCGAGCATCTGCTTAATGGGCGCCATCGCTTCATCATTGGGTGCATCTTCAATGGCGAACACAATGCCATCGGCGGCACCGGCAACGCTGCCGGAATCATCCGCCTCCAAAACGACCGGGTGGGGGAGCACAGTGCCGGAAAGCTGTGCATAGGCGGCGATGGCATCCTGCAGGTCCCAGAGCAAAAACTCAAGATCGGCGCTCTCGGAAATACTGACAAACGCGATGTTATGCAGTGTTTTTGGTACATCGCCGCGTGCGGTCGTCTCCATGCCGTCTCCTTTCCGGTTGGTTTCCGTTTAGGTTACACCGTCCGGCGGCGCCCCGCCGCGCTATCCTAGTGCAACCCTTACGAAAGGAACGTCATGCGTCTGCCCATGAACACCTCGCTTGCCACGCTTAAGCCCTCCGGTATCCGCCGGATCAACGCGCTCGCCGCCCAGCATCCGGGGTGCATCGCGCTCGCGCTAGGCGAGCCCGATTTTCCCACGCCCGATGTGATTAGCGCCGAGGTGACTGCTTCGTTGGACCGCGGCGACACGCACTATCCGCCCAACAACGGTCGCCCCGCCCTGCGTGAGGCGTTATCTGCCTACATGGGGGACGCGGGCCTTATGTTTTCGGCCGACGAGGTCATCCTGACCGACGGCGCGACCGAGGCCCTGTCGGCAACATTCATGGCTATGCTCAACCCCGGCGACGAGGTCATTATTCCCACGCCGGCCTTTGGCCTGTACGAGAGCATCGTTGTGGCCAATCACGCCAAAGCGGTCTTTTTGGATACGGAGCCTGCGCAATTTCAGATTGACGAGGATGCGCTTCGCGCCTGTGTGACCCCGGCGACCAAGGCCGTCGTTATCTGCTCGCCCAACAATCCCACGGGCTGCATTCTCAACGCGGCATCGCTCGACGCCGTGGCGCGCGTAGCGGAGCAGTCGGGCATCTACGTAGTCTGCGACGACGTATACAACCGCCTCGTCTATGTGGACGGCTACGAGCGCTTCGCCCAGCGACACCCGGAGCTGCGCGAGCAGACGGTCGTCATCGAGAGTTTCTCCAAGCCCTGGGCCATGACCGGCTGGCGCCTGGGTTGGCTCGCGGCAGCGGCACCCGTCATCGCCGAGATCGCAAAAGCTCACCAATACCTAGTATCGAGCGCCGTCTCCTTCGAGATGGACGCCGCAGCCCGAGCCCTGACCGTCGACCCAACCCCCATGCTCAAAGTCTACCGAGCCCGCCGCGAACGCGTACTCGCAGCCTTAAACGCCATGGGCCTCGACGTAGTAGAGCCCGCAGGAGCCTTCTACACTTTCCCGAGCATCAAAAAGTTCGGCCTAACCAGCGAAGACTTCTGCATCAAAGCCATCGAAGAGGCAAACGTAGCCCTAGTCCCGGGCGACTGCTTCGGCACCGAAGGCCACATCCGCCTAAGCTACTGCGTCTCCGACAAAGACCTAGACGAAGGCCTCCACCGCCTGTCCACCTTCGTTTCAACCCTGTAGCCATCAGGGACGCAACGCATCAGCCTACCGACATAAGGGTTATGCGTGGGGCGCGTCGCTCAACGGGCGCGAGGATTCGCAGCAAAGTTACCGCAGCTCCGGTCCGAGGGGCCGGGTTGAGATTTTCGTAGATTCCGCACGAGCCGAAGGCCACTTAATGTGGCCTTCGTGCGAGCCAGGACTTGACCGAGCGAAAATCTCAACCCGGCCCCTCGGACCGGAGCGTATGCAGGGTTTGTGTACGAATCCTCGCGCCCGTTGACCGACGCCAGGGTCCCCGCCATAATACTTTCGGTTCACGCACGAATCCGCTGCCAGAGACAGCCGGTGCAAACGGGCATCGCCCGCGAGCTTAATGGGACATCCCGCCAGCCGAGGTGGTCGAGTAGATATGTCTTCTCGCCCCCGTCGCTCATGCAGCGCGGGGGCTTTCTTTTTGGACATGCCCCCGTCACGTCCTTGTGGCGGACCGTGCCCGGAAAGAATTCGAGGAGGTGTAATTCATGCCCCAGCAGTACAAAATCGACAAGGTTGCAGAGATCGAGTCCCGTATCGCCGAGAACGCCGGTCTGTTCGTCGTCAACTACAACGGTCTGACGGTTAAGCAGGCTCAGGAGCTGCGTCATCAGCTTCGCGAGTGCGGCGCCGAGATGAAGGTCTACAAGAACAACCTGGTCAAGATCGCTCTCAAGAACCAGGAGCAACCCGAGATCGACGAGATCCTCGCCGGCCCCGTCGCTTATGTGTTCTACGAGACCGAGCCGGTCGAGGCCGCTAAGGCCCTTAAGGACTTCTCCGCTAAGTCCAAGGGCGTCCTTGAGATCAAGGGCGGTATCTCCGACGGCAAGGCCGTTTCCGCTGATGATGTTAAGGCTATCGCCGAGCTGCCCACCAAGGATCAGCTTCTCGGCCAGATCGCCGGTCTCATCTCCGGTTTCGCTCGCGACATTGCTGTCTGCGTCAACGGCGTTTCCTCTGGTCTCGCTCGTTCGATCCAGCAGGTCTCCGAGCAGAAGGCAGCCTAGTTGCTGTTTTCACCCGCGGCGGCAACGCCGCACCCCTGGCGCATTCGCGCCGTGTTTTAACTGATCTCCGTGCATCCGCACGGAAACCGAAAGGACTTAGAAATGGCTAAGCTTACCACCGATGAGATCATCGATGCTCTTAAGGAAATGACCCTTCTCGAGGCTTCCGAGCTCGTTAAGGCTATCGAGGACACCTTCGGCGTTTCCGCCGCTGCTCCTGCCGCTGTTGTCGCCGCTCCCGCTGCTGGCGCTGCTGAGGCCGAGGAGAAGACCGAGTTTGACGTCGTGCTCGAGGGCTTCGGCGACAACAAGATCCAGGTCATCAAGGCCGTCCGTGAGCTCACCAACCTTGGCCTGAAGGAGGCCAAGGAGGTCGTCGAGGGCGCTCCCAAGGCTGTTCTCGAGGGTGCCAAGAAGGAGGACGCCGAGGCTGCCAAGGAGAAGCTCGAGGCTGCTGGCGCTGCTGTCACCCTCAAGTAATCAGGCTTTCTCGCCAGATTTCTTTGCAGACGGGGTTCGCATTGCGAGCCCCGTCTTTTTTGTTTTTCGGTCCCTCGGCATCGGTTGCTCAAACTGCCATGTTCTGTGATTTGCGTCGTATCGGGTGCCCTGCCGTTGGGCAATAAAATTGCACCATTCGAGCAATAATTTGCGTTGACCTGCTGAAGAATTGTCTCTGCCTTGTAGCGACATATAGTTCCAGCGGTAAGATGCTTGGGTATCGCAATTTGGTCTGCGGCTGTGTGCCGCACGCATGGGGCGCTTTTGCGCCTGCGAAAGGATCTTTGAATAACATGAAGGCAATCATCCCCGCCGCCGGTCTTGGCACGCGTTTTCTGCCTGGCACCAAGTGCACGCCCAAAGAGATGCTGCCGGTGCTCGACAAGCCCGTCATTCAGTACGTCGTCGAGGAGGCACTCGACCCCGAGGAGGTCGACGACGCCATCATCGTTACTTCTCCCGGCAAGCCCGAGCTGCTGAACTACTTCCAGCCCGACCGTTCGCTCGAGAACCTGCTGCGCGAGCGCGGCAAGAACGCCTATGCCGATGCCGTCGCCCACGCTGGCGGTATGCCGGTCGACTTCCGTTATCAGTACGAGCCCAAGGGCCTCGGCCATGCTATTCGCTCTGCTGCCGACGCCGTGGCAGGGGAGAACTTCCTGGTTCTTCTGGGCGACTACGTTGTGCCTAACCGCGATATCTGCGACAAGATGCTCGCCGTTTCCAAGGAGCACGGTGGCGCTTCGGTTATCGCCGTCGCTGCTTGCTCGCCCGAGGAAGTCAGCCGCTACGGCGTTATCGCCGGCGAGCGCGTCGGTTCGCTCGAGGGCGCCGAGGACGTTGCCGATGCCGAGCCGGGCGCTGTCTGGCGTATCGGCGGTCTGGTTGAGAAGCCCGCTCCCGAGGCCGCTCCGTCCAACCTGTACATCGTCGGTCGCTACCTGCTGAGCCCGCTGGTCATGGACCTGCTGGCAGATCAGCAGGCCGGCAAGGGCGGCGAGATCCAGCTCACCGACGCCATGGCCCGTTCGCTCGACCGCGAGGCCATGTATGCGGTCGTCATCGACCCGCTGTCGGGCTACGACACCGGCACTCCCTCTGGCTGGATGGCCACCAACGCCCTCATGGCTGCAAGCGACCCCCGCTTTGCCGATGCCTTCTGGGACGCCATCGACGAGCGCGGCGGATTGATGCGCAAGTAAGCCTTCGGGCACCGACATTTACGGGCGCGGACTTCGGTTCGCGCCCGTTTTTTATAAGAGCTGCGATTGCCGGCTCTCTGTTCACAGAAAATATATGAACAGATGTTCGATACACATATATCTACCTGCGTGTTTTCTGTCGAAAAACTTTGCTACTCCAAAAACTCAATCGCGTCAAGGCTTTTCTTGCCCAACGGTCGGTACCTGATAAACTATTAGGTTGCGATAACTGGCGAAGCTATGCCTCGCCAACCCACCGAGCATTTCCGTGAAGGAGGAAAAACCTGGTGACCTACGCATACACTGCCACTGAGCGCAAGCGCGTCAGCTTCGGGAAAATCCCGGAGGCCATGGAGCTCCCCAACCTTATCTCTGTTCAAAGGGAATCCTTTGAGCGTTTTAAGGATGAGGGCCTTCGTGAGGCGTTCAAGGAATCCAGCCCCATCCAGAGTCAGAACCATGTTCTCGAGGTTACCTTCGGCGAGCATCAGTTCGGCGACCCCGCGCACACCGTCGAGGAGTGCCGCGAGAAGGATATGACCTATCAGGCTCCGCTTCTGACCGACGTCCGTCTCACCAACAAGGAGACCGGCGAGATCAAGGAGCAGCTCGTCTTCATGGGCGACTTCCCCATGATGACCGATCAGGGCACCTTCATCATCAACGGTACCGAGCGTATCGTCGTCTCGCAGCTCGTCCGCTCCCCGGGCGTGTACTACAGCTCCGAGATGGATTCGGGCAAGCAGATCTACAAGGCCCAGATCATCCCGTCCCGCGGTGCCTGGCTTGAGTTTGAGGTCGACAAGCGCGACCAGCTCATGGTCTCCATCGACCGTAAGCGCAAGCAGAGCGCCACGATGTTCCTGCGCGCCCTTGGCATCGCCGTCACCAACGACGACATCATCGAGCTGCTCGGCAACTCCGATGTGATCAAGCGCACCCTGGAGCGCGACACCGCCCTCACTCGCGAGGACGCCCTCATCGAGATCTACCGTCGCCTGCGCCCGGGCGAGCCTCCCACCGTGGACGCTTCCCGCAGCCTGCTCGAGGGCCTGCTCTTTAACCCGCAGCGCTACGATTTGGCCCGCGTCGGTCGTTACAAGGTCAACAAGAAGCTCAACCTCACCACCGAGGAAGAGGTCACGGTGCTCACCGACGAGGATATCGTCGCGACGCTGCGCTACCTCCTGTCCCTCGCTGCCGGCGAGCAGGGCTTCAAGGTCGACGACATCGACCACTTCGGCAACCGCCGCATCCGCACCGTCGGCGAGCTCGTCGCCAACCAGTTCCGTATCGGCATGAGCCGTATGGAGCGCGTCGTCCGTGAGCGCATGAGCTCCCAGGACATCGACGAGATCACCCCGCAGTCGCTCATCAACATCCGCCCGATCGTGGCCTCCATCAAGGAGTTCTTCGGTTCCTCGCAGCTCTCGCAGTTCATGGACCAGGCGAACCCCCTGACCGGTCTGACCCATAAGCGCCGTCTGTCCGCACTCGGCCCTGGTGGTCTTGCCGGCCACAAGTCCGGCTCCAGCCGCCGCACCAACGTGCCGACGGCCGTCCGCGACGTTCACAACTCGCACTACAGCCGCATGTGCCCGATCGAGACCCCCGAAGGCCCCAACATCGGCCTGATCGGCTCGCTCGCCCTCTACGCCCGCGTCAACGAGTATGGCTTCATCGAGGCCCCGTTCCGTCGCGTCGAGAACGGCGTTGCCACCGACCAGATCGACTGGATGACCGCTGACGAGGAAGAGAAGCACGTCATCGCGCCGGCCAACACGCCGCTCGATCCCAAGACCAACGAGTTCATCACGACCGATGCCGAGGGCAAGATCGTCCGTCCGCACACCGTGATCGCCCGTACCCGCGACTTCGACGGCTCCTTCGGCGCTCCCGCCGACGTGCCCGTCGAGGACGTCGACTACATGGACGTCTCGCCGCGTCAGATGCTCTCCGTCGCAGCCACGCTGATCCCGTTCCTTGAGCACGACGACGCCAAGCGTACGCTGATGGGCGCCAACATGCAGCGTCAGGCCGTGCCGCTGGTTCACCCCGCCGCTCCCTATGTCGGTACCGGCATGGAGCGTCGCGCCGCTCTGGACTCCGGCGAGGTCACCCTGGCCAAGAACGCCGGCGAGGTCATCTTTGCCGACGCCGCCAAGATTATCGTCAAGCATGCCGGCGGCATGGACGAGTATCACCTGGCCAAGTACCAGCGCTCCAACCAGTCCACCTGCATCAACCACCGTCCGCTCGTGCGCGTCGGTGACACCGTTGAGCAGGGCGAGCCTCTGGCTGACGGTCCTTCGACCGATCATGGCGAGCTCGCACTGGGTCAGAACCTCACCGTGGCCTACATGCCGTGGGAAGGCTTTAACTACGAGGACGGTATCGTCGTGTCCGAGCGCCTGGTGGCCGAGGACCTGCTGACGACCATCAACATCACCCGTCACGAGATCGACGCCCGCGACACCAAACTCGGTCCCGAGGAGATCACCCGCGAGATCCCGAACCTCTCCGAGGACATGCTTGCCAACCTCGACGAGGACGGCATCATCCGCATCGGCGCCGAGGTCGGCCCTGGCGACATCCTGGTCGGCAAGGTCACGCCTAAGGGCGAGAGCGCTCTGACCGCCGAGGAGCGCCTGCTGCGCGCCATCTTCGGTGCCAAGGCCCACGACGTCCGCGATACCTCCCTTAAGATGCCTCACGGCGCTTACGGCCGCGTTATCGACGTCGTCCGCTTTAGCCGCGAGAACGGCGACGACCTGGCCCCCGGCGTCAACGAGCAGGTGCGCGTCTACGTCGCCCAGCGTCGTAAGATCCAGCAGGGCGATAAGATCGCCGGCCGCCACGGCAACAAGGGTGTTATCTGTAACGTTCTGCCGGTCGAGGACATGCCCTACATGGCTGACGGTACCCCGATCGACGTTATCCTCAACCCGCTGGGCGTTCCTTCGCGTATGAACGTCGGCCAGCTGCTCGAGTGCCACCTTGGCTGGGCTGCTGCCTGCGGTTGGGATACCGAACAGGCCGACTCCGACAAGTACGTCCCCGGTCCGTTCTTCACCGCCACGCCCGTCTTCGACGGCGCCAAGGAGGACGAGATCGCCGAGGTCATCCGTCGTGCCAACAAGAACATGCTCAACAAGGCCACCGCTGCCTTTGGCGATCACATGCGCCCCGAGTTCGTCACCCAGCTTGACGAGCGCGGCAAGACCCGTCTGTTCGACGGCCGCACCGGTGAGGAGTTCCGCGAGCCCATTACCGTGGGTACGTCCTACATCCTCAAGCTCGGCCACATGGTCGACGACAAGATCCACGCCCGTTCGACCGGCCCTTACAGCCTGGTTACCCAGCAGCCTCTGGGCGGCAAGGCCCAGTTCGGCGGCCAGCGCTTCGGCGAGATGGAAGTTTGGGCACTGTACGCTTACGGTGCTTCCAACGTCCTGCAGGAGATCCTGACCGTCAAGTCCGACGATACCGTGGGCCGCGTCAAGACCTACGAGTCCATCGTCAAGGGCGAGAACGTTCCTGTCCCGGGTATCCCCGAGTCCTTCAAGGTTCTCGTCAAGGAGATTCGCTCCCTCGCACTGGACATCGAGCCCATGCACGATGCCGACGAGGACGCCTCCGCCCCTGTGACCGCCGAGGAGACCTCCGCTCTCGACGACCTGGCTGCGCTCGCCGGCGTTGACGCCGACGTCGAGGCCGAGGATGCCGAGACCGCCGAGGCGCCCGAGGCTGTCGCCGCCACGACCACTGATAAGGAGTAGTTGACTGTGGCAGATTTCGAAGCTACTGATTTTGACTCGGTAAAGATCTCCCTTGCCTCCGCCGACCAGATCCGTTCCTGGTCGCACGGTGAGGTCAAGAAGCCGGAGACCATCAATTACCGTACCCTCAAGCCCGAGAAGGACGGCCTGTTCTGCGAGAAGATCTTCGGTCCCGCCAAGGACTGGGAGTGCTCCTGCGGCAAGTACAAGGGCATCCGCTTTAAGGGCATCGTCTGCGAGCGCTGCGGCGTCGAGGTCACCTCGGCCAAGGTGCGTCGCGACCGCATGGGTCACATCGAGCTCGCCGCTCCCGTGTCCCACATCTGGTACTTCAAGAGCCCCACGAGCTTCCCGATGAGCCGTATGCTCGACATCAAGTCCAAGGACCTCGAGAAGGTTCTGTACTTCGCCAGCTACATCATCACCGAGGTTGACTACGAGGCTCGCGAGGCCGACGCCGACGACCTGCGCGAGGAGCTCGCCGCCGATCTGGAAGAGATCGATGCCGAGTGCGCCCGCCAGATCGAGTCCCTCAAGGAGCAGGGCGACCCCGAGAACTTTGACGAGTTCTCCGACGAGGAGCCGCTGACCCCCGAGGAGATCGCCTCTGGCATCGTCGACATCGAGGAAGAGTGCAAGGACGAGAAGCAGCTCCGCACGGACGCCTTCAACGCCTTCATGAAGCTCACCGAGCGCGACCTCATCTCCGATGAGCCGCTGTTCCGCGAGATGACCCGTTACTACTCCATGTACTTCAAGGGTGGCATGGGTGCCGAGGCCGTCCGCGACCTGCTCGCTGCCATCGACCTCCCCTCCGAGGCCGAGAAGCTCAAGGCCATCATCGCCGACGAGGATTCCCAGAAGCAGAAGCGCGAGAAGGCCGTCAAGCGCCTTGAGGTCGTTGACGCCTTCCTGAAGGGCGGCAACAGCCCCGCGAACATGATCCTGGACGTCATCCCGGTCATTCCGCCCGATCTGCGCCCGATGGTCCAGCTCGACGGCGGCCGCTTCGCCGCGTCCGACCTCAACGACCTGTATCGTCGCGTGATCAACCGTAACAACCGACTCAAGCGCCTGCTCGACCTGGACGCCCCTGCGATCATCGTGAACAACGAGAAGCGCATGCTCCAGGAGTCCGTGGACGCCCTGTTCGACAACGGTCGTCGTGGTCGCCCGGTCTCTGGCCGTGGCGGTCGCCCGCTCAAGTCGCTCGCCGAGGCCCTCAAGGGCAAGCAGGGCCGTTTCCGTCAGAACCTGCTGGGTAAGCGTGTCGACTACTCCGGCCGTTCGGTTATCGTTACCGACCCCAAGCTGCTGCTGCACCAGTGCGGTCTGCCCAAGACCATGGCGCTGGAGCTCTTCAAGCCCTTCGTCATGAAGCGCCTGGTCGAGCTTGGCAAGGTCGAGAACATCAAGGGCGCCAAGCGCGCTATCGACCGCGGTGCCACCTTTGTGTGGGATATCCTCGAAGAGGTCATCGACGGCCGCGTCGTGCTGCTCAACCGCGCACCGACCCTGCACCGTCTGTCCATCCAGGCCTTTGAGCCGGTTCTGGTCGAGGGCAAGGCTATCCACCTGCACCCGCTGGTCTGCTCGCCCTTCAACGCCGACTTCGACGGCGACCAGATGTCTGTCCACGTGCCGCTGTCCAGCCAGGCTCAGGCCGAGGCCCGCGTGCTCATGCTCTCTGCGAACAACCTGCGCTCGCCGGCATCCGGCAAGCCGGTCAACATCCCCTCGCAGGACATGATCATCGGTGTGTACTACCTCACCCAGGTCCGCGACGGTCTGCCGGGCGAGAACCACGTGTTCTCGAGCTTCGACGACGCGCTGCACGCCTATGACTGCCGCTCCGAGGTCGACATGCAGGCCAAGATTCAGGTCCGCGTGTCCGCCGAGAACGCCAACGTCATCAACGAGGACGGCACCCGTATCTTCCGCGTCAAGAATGGCAAGAACGAGTTTGTCGACTACGACGTCACCGGTAACAAGACCGCACGCTTCGAGACCTCTATCGGTCGCATCATCTTCAACCGCCAGTGCCTGCCCGAAGACTACGAGTTCATGAACTACAAGATGGTCAAGGGCGACGTGGCCAAGCTGGTTGCCGACTGCTGCGATCGTTACCCCGAGGCCAAGGTCGGTCCGATCCTCGACGCCATCAAGTACTCCGGCTTCCACTACGCTACCCGCGCCGGCCTCACCATCTCGGTGTGGGACGCTCTCATCCCTGCCGAGAAGCAGGAGCTGCTCGACCGCGCCCAGGCTAACGTCGACCAGATCAACGAGTACTTCGAGGAGGGCTTCATCAACGAGACGGAGCGCCACATCGAAGTCGTTAACGAGTGGACCGCTTGTACCGACAAGGTCGCAGCGCTCATGCTCGACTTGTTCGACGAGGAGAACCCGCTCTACATGATGGCCGACTCCGGCGCCCGTGGTTCTAAGACCCAGCTGCGTCAGCTCGGCGGCATGCGTGGCCTGATGGCAGACATGTCCGGCGAGACGATCGACCTTCCCATTAAGGCGAACTTCCGCGAGGGCCTGCTGCCGCTCGAGTACTTCATTTCGACCTACGGCGCCCGTAAGGGCCTGGTCGATACCGCATCCCACACCTCGGACTCTGGTTACCTGACCCGTCGTCTGGTCGACGTGGCCCAAGACGTCATCGTCCGCGAGGAGGACTGCGGTACGCACGAGGGCGTCACCTACAACCTCATCATCCCCGGCACCACCGACCTCAACACCGACCTCGTCGGCCGTTGCTTCATTGAGGACGTCGTGGCTCCCGATGGCACCGTGCTCTTTGAGCAGGACGGCTACATCGAGAAGGTCGCTGACATCCAGAAGATGGTCGATGCCGGCCTTAAGAAGGTCAAGCTTCGCGCGCTGCTCACCTGCCGCTCCAAGTACGGCGTGTGCCAGAAGTGCTACGGCTGGGATCTTTCC
Organism: uncultured Collinsella sp.; assembly: GCA_900542715.1. Classification (GTDB taxonomy): domain Bacteria; phylum Actinomycetota; class Coriobacteriia; order Coriobacteriales; family Coriobacteriaceae; genus Collinsella. Next base: position 30,489 of record UQOQ01000008.1, on the reverse strand, counting down.
ACCCGTCGTCCGGTCGCCATCGGTACCGCGGTCGGCATTATTGCCGCCCAGTCCATCGGCGAGCCCGGTACGCAGCTTACGATGCGTACCATTCACTCCGGCGGCGTCGCTGGCGTCGACGATATTACGCAGGGTCTGCCTACGGTCAGCCGTATGTTCGATATCGTCGGCAACGTCAACGAGAAGATCCTGGGTCGCGAGGCCGAGCTGGCTCCGTACTCCGGTCACCTCTCGATTAAGCCCGAGAAGTCCGAGTACGTGCTGACGCTCACCGACTCCGAGGATCACACCCGTGTCCTCGACGAGCGTCGCGTCCCCGCTTCGGTGCGCTTCATGCCCGAGATCGAGGACGGCTGCGAGGTTCGCGCTGGCGACCAGATCACCAAGGGCTTCGTCAACTTCCGCAACCTGCGCAAGCTGACCGACATCGAGTCGACGATGCACACCTTCGTCGAGAGCGTCAAGGACGTCTACACCAGCCAGGGCGTCGACCTGAACGACAAGCACATCGAGGTGCTCGCACGCCAGATGCTGCGTCGCGTTCAGATCACCAACCCCGGCGACTCCAAGTACCTGCTTGGTCAGTACGTCGACCGCTACGAGTTTGCCGACGAGGTCGAGCGCGTTGCCCGTCTGGGCGGTCAGGCTCCTGTGGCCGAGCCCGTCATCCTGGGTACGCTCAAGGTCGCGTCCAACATCGACTCCTGGCTGTCGAGCGCTTCGTTCATTCGTACCGCTGGCGTCCTTACCGAGGCTGCCATCGAGGGCAAGGTCGACCACCTGCTCGACCTTAAGTCCAACGTCATCGTCGGTAAGAAGATCCCGGCTGGTACCGGCCTCAAGCCGTACGCCAACGCCAAGCTGACGTATCGCACGGCCGACGGCTACGTGGACATCGACGGCCCGGCTTCGCCCAACGCCAAGTCGCTGCCCGAGTGGGCTCCTGTGGAGCTCAAGGACCTGGACGAGCAGCTCCCGCAGCAGCTCGACTGGGCCGGCTACGACGAGTTCGGTGGTGCTGACGGTTCGTTCACCCGCAACGGCCACACCATCTCCGCCGAGAAGGCTCGTCTGTACCTGTTCGACGATCTGGGCGTGTCGCAGCGCTGGACCAACAAGTTCAGCGAGGTTGGCATCGAGACGGTCGGCGACCTGGTTGGCAAGTCCGAGGAGGATCTGCTGCGCATCGATGGCATCGGCGCCAAGGCGATCGAGGAGCTCCGTGACGGCCTGGAGGCCCACGATCTGCTCTACATCCTCGAGAACAACGACGACGTTGCCGACGAGGAAGACCTCTCGCAGCTGCTGCAGATGGTCTTTAGCCCCGACGGTCCGGACGATATCCTGCTGGGTACCTCCGCTCCGACGCATCACGCCGACGCCGACGAGGAGCTCCTGGGCGCCCCGATCGACGACAAGAAGGCTCCCGCCAACGGCGCGATCAACGAGGACATGGCTTCCCTCGACGAGCTGCTCAACCAGCTCGTGGACACCGACGACGCCGAAGAGGCCAAGGACAACGACGAGGAGTAATTAGTTCCGCCGTTCTAACGAACGGCGGCGACCTCCGTCGCTGCGCGGCCCCCAGAGCTACAATCTGTCATTCAAAAGGCAGGGCATGACCAAAAGGTCAATGCCCTGCCTTTTTCATGCCACCTTGTACGCTCTGGGGGCCGCTCGCTTGCGTATGCTCAACTTGTTGCGTTCCGTTGATCACTTGCAAAAAAGGACAGGTTTATTTTGGTAGTTTTTCCTGCTTGAATTTGAAACATTCCGTTTGGTCAAAGCGTATCTATGGTGAGGGCCCCATCAAGAACCATCAGTGTCACCGGGAGGTGATTATGGAAGAACAAGCTTTTAGACAGGCGGTCGAGGATCACCGAGATGTCGTGTTCCGAATCGCCTTGACGTATCTGCGTGATCGCGCTGACGCCGACGATGTCGCTCAAGACGTCTTTCTAAAGTTACTCAAAAGCGATACGCATTTTGAAAGCTGGGAGCATCTTCGTCGATGGCTCATCCGGGTCACGATCAATGAATGCAAATCTCTCTTTCGAAAGCCGTGGAGGCGCGTGGAGGATATTGAAAGTCTGACCGATTCGCTCTTGACGGCGCAGGACGAGACCAAGGCCGTCCTATTAGACGTCATGCGGCTTCCGGAACGATTCCGTATCTCCATCGTGCTCTATTACTATCTGGGCTTCTCGACTTCAGAAATTGCCGAGTTACTGCATGTGCCAGCCGCGACCGTTCGAACGCGTTTAGCTCGCGGCAGATCGAAGCTCAAGTTCATCCTAGAGGAGGGCGACCGTGAAATCCAACCAGATCAAGCAGGCCTTCGAGTCCGTCCAAGCCGATAGCGATCTTGCTGACCGTGTTCTTTATGCCGCTGCTGGCGAGCCGCTTCGCCGAAAGGGTCACGCGAAGCCTCTGTATGTTGCCGTAATCGGATGTCTTGCCGGAGTGCTGGCGACCGGAGGGGTCGCCTACGCTGTTGTCAATTCCAGTTATTTTGCCTCTGCCTGGGGAAACCATGGCAACGGAGAGTCCGTTACCTGGACAAATGGCGGCTCGTCGGGGACGAAATATACCTACACCAGAGAGTTTGGTGATGGTATCGCGCCCCAAAGCCTGGAGGGTGCAGTCCAGAAGGTCAATCTGTCCGTCGAGGGCAACGGCTATACGCTCGACATTCATGAGATGGCAATCGACGAGAACGGTTGCGGTGCTGTGACGTTTACATTGTCCAATCCGAATGGCGTTAGCTACTACAAGCCGGCGGCAGAGCTTGGCGAACTTGTTTTCTATGGTGAAGAAGAAGGGGGCGTCAGTACACCCAGCATGAACTTCGGCGAGGAATGGGCTGATACACGCTGCACCATTGATAAAGACACATCAAGCGACACGGTCATTAACGGCACGATGTACTTTGCATCTTGGAATCGCGATCGAGATTTACGACATGCGGTCACCTGGAATATCAGTTGGACGGAGGGCAAAGGTGAGGATGCGAAGGTGATCGAGGTATCGACGCCAGAGTTTAACGTCGGAGCGCACGTCGATACAAAGGAGCTCCGCTCCGACGACTCGCCTCTCGAGATCAGCCCGTTTTCCATCCAGACGCACATCGATGATCTGGGCTATGAAGCAGTTGATCATAAACTGACCGTCAGCTACAAGGATGGATCGGAGCAGATTATCGAAGATGACGACGCAGGGGCGTACAATTTCTATGTTTCGATGGCGCGCAATAGCGGAGAGAACATCTGGGTTCCGACAAAACTGATCAATGTCGATCAAGTGGTCTCGGTGACCCTCGAGGGCACGAGATGCACATCAACAGGAGAGACCGAAACAGAAGTACCCTTTACCATCGTCTATTCGTAAGATTTGGGGCCGCTTTCTACTAGGGGAAGCGGCCTTCTTTGCGGTAAATGGGCGGTTAGACCGCACGATATTCGCCTGCATTCCTGAAGTATGCGGCAAAATCTTGATGGGTCGACCACACCGTATATGCTCAAGCGCTCTACCTGCGGGTTTATTATCGCAAAACCCCGGTGCGCTCGGCGGGTCCAGAATTTGCCGCATACTTCCGAAAGCGCCGCCGATTTCCATGCGACAGGTGAGAGCAGATCACCGTTGGAGCGCGACGTTTCCCCAGATAAAACCGACCAAAATAAACCTGTCCCTTTTTGGCAGGTAACGTTGCCCCGACGAGCACGTCGGATCCCCGGCCCGGGCGGCACAGGGGTTAAGTTTGTCGCGAGTTCCGCACGAGCCGGAGGCCACTTAATGTGGCCTCCGTGCGAGCCAGGACTGTAGAGCAGCAAACTTAACCCCTGTGCCGCCCGGCCCGGGAATCCGCCCCCGCGCACAGGAGGGGATTCCTTTTGTGTAGGCTTTGCGGAAATGTGCCAATTTTGGGATACGCCCGGCGGCGTGGTCTGTTGACGGCACAGCTAACGCCACGTATCCTATCGAACTGCGTGTTTCGTAGGGGGATGCTGACCCCTCGATTCAAGCCGTTGCACTTTACAGAAAGCTGGAATCATTCGAGAAGGAGTACGCTTTGCCTACTATTAACCAGCTGGTTCGCCAGGGCCGTCGTTCCGTGCCCAAGAAGTCCAAGAACGCTGCTCTGCAGCACAACTCCCAGAAGCGCGGCGTGTGCACCCGCGTCTTCACCACGAGCCCCAAGAAGCCGAACTCGGCTCTTCGTAAGGTTGCCCGTGTTCGCCTCGTCAACGGCATCGAAGTTACTGCTTACATCCCGGGTGAGGGCCACAACCTGCAGGAGCACTCCATCGTGCTCGTCCGCGGCGGTCGTGTCCGTGACCTCCCTGGTGTCCGTTATCACGTCATCCGTGGCGCCTACGACGCTGCTCCGGTCCAGAACCGTATGCAGGCCCGTTCCAAGTACGGTGCTAAGCGCCCCAAGGCTAAATAAGCCAGATAACGTTTTGATACTTTCGCCGTGTGCCGTCTTGAGCGTCGCACGGTAGACACTTAAGGAGATTTCACATGCCGCGTCGTGCAGCAGCTAATCGTCGTGAGGTTCAGCCTGACGCCGTTTACAACAACCGCCTGGTGACTCAGCTCATCAACAAGGTCCTTCTTGACGGCAAGAAGGCCACCGCTGAGCGCATCGTTTACACCGCTTTCGAGATCGTTGCCGAGAAGTCTGAGGGTGGCGACGCCCTCGCTACCTTCAAGAAGGCTATGGACAACGTCAAGCCCACGCTCGAGGTTAAGCCCAAGCGTGTCGGTGGCGCTACCTATCAGGTCCCGATGGAGGTCAACTCCCGTCGTTCCACCGCTCTGGGTATCCGCTGGATCGTCAACTTCTCCCGCGCTCGCAAGGAGAAGACCATGGCCGAGCGTCTCGCCAACGAGATCCTCGACGCTTCCAACGGCCTGGGCGCTTCCGTCAAGAAGCGTGAGGACGTCTTCAAGATGGCCGAGGCCAACCGCGCGTTCTCTCACTATCGTTGGTAAGTTTAAGGTAAGGAACTAACATGGCTAAGCCTAAGTACAAGCTTTCCGATACCCGTAACATCGGCATCATGGCTCACATCGATGCCGGTAAGACCACCACGACCGAGCGTATTCTTTACTACACCGGTAAGACCCACAAGATCGGTGAGGTCCATGAGGGCGCTGCCACCATGGACTGGATGGTTCAGGAGCAGGAGCGCGGCGTAACCATTACCTCCGCTGCCACTACGTGCTTCTGGAACAAGGACGGTAAGGACTACCGCATCCAGATCATCGACACCCCGGGCCACGTTGACTTCACCGCCGAGGTCGAGCGCTGCCTGCGCGTCCTCGATGGCGCTGTCGCCGTCTTCGACGCCGTTGCCGGCGTCCAGCCCCAGTCTGAGACCGTTTGGCGTCAGGCTTCCACCTTCAACGTCCCCCGCATCGCCTTCATCAACAAGTATGACCGCGTGGGCGCTGACTTCTTCAACGCTATCGAGACCATGAAGGATCGTCTCGACGCTAACGCCGTGGCCGCTCAGGTCCCGATGGGCGCCGAGGACAACTTCTGGGGCGTCATCGACCTCGTCACCATGACTGCATGGGACTTCAAGGCCGACGAGAAGGGCATGACCTACCCCGAGCCGATGGACGAGATCCCGGCTGAGTTTGCCGACATCGCTGCCACCAAGCGCGAGGAGCTCCTCGACGCTGCTGCCAGCTTTGACGACGAGCTCATGGAGAAGATCCTCATGGAGGAGGACTTCACCGTCGAGGAGCTCAAGGCTGCTCTGCGCAAGGGTGTTCTGGCCAACGAGCTCAACCTCGTCTTCGTGGGCTCCGCCTACAAGAACAAGGGCGTCCAGGAGTTGCTCGACGCTGTCGTCGACTACCTGCCCAGCCCGCTCGACGTTGAGGCCGTCACCGGTACCGATCCGGACACCGGCGAGGAGATCCAGCGTCATCCTTCCTTCGACGAGCCCTTCTCCGGCCTGGTCTTCAAGATCATGACCGACCCGTTCGTCGGTAAGCTCACCTACGTCCGCGTTTACTCCGGCCGCGCTGAGTCCGGCTCCTACGTGGTCAACGCTTCCAACGGTCAGCGCGAGCGCCTCGGCCGCATTCTCGAGATGAACGCCGCCGAGCGTATCGACCGTGACGACGCTGCCGCCGGCGACATCGTCGCTTGCGTCGGCTTCAAGAACTCCACCACCGGTGACACCCTGTGCGCCGAGGGCAAGGAGATCGTCCTCGAGAAGATCGAGTTCGCTAAGCCCGTTATCGACGTTGCCATTGAGCCCAAGACCAAGGCCGAGCAGGACAAGATGTCCCTGGCTCTGACCAAGCTCGCCGAGGAGGACCCGACCTTCCAGGTGTCCACCAACCACGAGACCGGCCAGACCATCATCGCCGGCATGGGCGAGCTGCACCTCGAGATCATCGTCGACCGTCTGCTCCGTGAGTTCAAGGTTGACGCTAACGTTGGTAAGCCCCAGGTTGCCTACCGCGAGACCGCTGGTCACGACGTCGAGAAGGCTGAGGGCAAGTTCGTCCGTCAGTCCGGTGGTCGCGGTCAGTACGGCCACGCCGTCATCAAGCTCGAGAAGATGGAGGAGGGCTTCGGCTACGAGTTCGTCAACGCTATCGTCGGCGGCGTCGTGCCCAAGGAGTACATCCCGTCCATCGACAAGGGCATCCAGGAGGCCCTGAACACCGGTGTTATCGCCGGCTTCCCGGTCCTCGACGTTAAGGTCACCCTGTTCGACGGTTCTTACCACGAGGTCGACTCCTCCGAGGCCGCCTTTAAGATCGCCGGTTCCATGGCTATCAAGGACGCCCTCAAGAAGTCCGACCCGCAGCTGCTCGAGCCGATCATGGCTGTCGAGGTCGAGACCCCCGAGCAGTACATGGGCGACGTTATGGGCAACCTCTCCGGTCGCCGCGGCAAGATCGAGGGCATGGAGGATCGCAAGAACAGCAAGCTCATCCGTGCCAAGGTGCCGCTGGGCGAGATGTTCGGTTACGCTACCGACCTTCGCTCCCAGACCCAGGGCCGTGCATCCTACACGATGCAGTTCGACTCTTATGAGCCCGCGCCCAAGTCCATCGTGGACGAGGTCATGAGCAAGAACGCCTAAGTTCGAGCTCCCTGTTACGTAATCCGCGAGAGCATCTCTCGCACTCTTTGGAGGTTTAAGTTGGCTACCCAGAAGATCCGCATTCGCCTCAAGGGCTATGATCACGAGGTCGTCGATCAGTCCGCGAAGCTCATCGTCGAGACCGCTCAGAAGACCGGCGCTCGCGTTTCCGGTCCTGTCCCCCTGCCCACCGAGCGCAACCTGTACACGGTTATCCGCTCGCCGCACGTGAACAAGGACTCCCGTGAGCAGTTCGAGATGCGCACCCACAAGCGTCTCATCGACATCCTCGACCCCACCTCGGGCACCGTTGATTCGCTCATGCGTCTCGACCTCCCCGCTGGCGTCGACATCGACATCAAGCTCTAAGCGATATCGCTCATAGCTTAAAGGGCCCCGCTGCCGTTACGGTAGCGGGGCCCTTTTGTTTTGCATGATGGGTTTGGATCGCCGGGTAAGGCTGCCGAGCGGCTGGCTGTGGCGACCTACTCACTCAAGGGGCGCAATGACGCTTCCTCAAAATGGAAGGATCGCAAGCCGTCTTCTGTTTCGATGCACGCACGACCAAAGCCATCGACCGTTTTAAAGATGCCTCGCGCCAGCTCGTCACCGGCAGGGGAGCGGGCGATAACGTGCCTTCCAATCCAATTGAGGTGAGCGACATATTCGCCGTGGACGGGCGCGAGCGGTCCGGTGTTTTCTTCCATGGCGTTGAGGCGTTCTGCCCAGGCATCTATAGCGTCTATAACTGCGTGATAGACCTCATCGAGGAGCATGTCGACAGCTGGAACGTTCTCGTTAAGGTCCGAGAGACCGATTGCCGGCAGGCCGCCATCGGGCACCTCTTGGGGCGCATAGTTCACATTGACACCAATGCCACAGACGGCGAAAGGTTTGCCTTCGTTATCGCGTGCGGCCTCGACCAGAATGCCGCCGAGTTTGCGTCCACGCGCGACCAGGTCGTTGGGCCATTTGAGGCCAATCTCGTTTGCAAGACCCTGTTTTTCGAGCGCCTCGAGCACCGCTAGGCCGCTGACGGCAGCAAGACCAGAGTACTTCGCAGGATTAACGCATGGACGCAGGACAATCGAAAGCAATAGGTTGCCGGCGGTTGAATCCCACTTGTGGCCGCGCCGGCCGCGTCCTGCTGTCTGAGCCCGGGCGGCAAGTCCTGTGCCGTGCGGCGCTCCCTGTTTTCCTGCTTCGAGCAGGTCATCGTTGGTCGATCCGGTTACGTCGACTATCGTTAATTTGGCATCCATAACGGCTGCTACCTCCTTAATGAATAAGTGAATAACGCAATGGTGTCGAGAGATAGACACAATGTGAAGCCTGTGTCGCATTTGGGCAATTTAATGTTAACACGTCAACAACGACTGAAATGCGCTATCCTCTCTTGGTCGATGTAAACACGTCAACAACTCAAAGGAGGTTAGTGATGGGTTTCACGATTCTTGGAACGGGCTCGGCGCTTCCTAAGCGCAGTGTTTCCAATGACGAGCTGTCCGAGTTCCTCGATACCTCGGATGAGTGGATTTTTACCCGCACAGGTATCAAGAGCCGCCACGTCTGCACCACCGAGTCACTTGATGACCTTGCCGTAGCGGCGAGCGAGCGGGCACTCCAGGTGTCCGGAATCGACGCGAGCCAGTTGGATTTGATCGTCTGTTCGACGACGACGGGTGACCATCTTGTTCCCGCTGAGGCGTGTGCCGTTGCTGAGCGACTAGGCGCGACGTGCCCTGCCTTCGATGTCTCGGCGGCCTGCGCCGGCTTCGTATTTGCGCTCGATGTTGCCGAGGGCTATATCGCCCGAGGACGAGCCAAGCATGTGCTTGTCGTTGCCGCCGAGCAGATGACGCGCGCGCTCGACTGGACCGACCGCGCCACCTGTGTGCTCTTTGGCGATGGGGCAGGCGCCGCGGTGATTGAGGCTGGGGAAGACAGCCCCCTTGCCGTTGAGCTTTCGACGGCGCCCGACGTCGAGACGTTGTGCGTTCCCGGTCTGGTCGGCACCTCGCCGTTTAAGGCCTCCGCAGATAGCGAGAGCGTGCTGTCCATGAATGGCCGCCGCGTGTTCAAGTTCGGCGTCAACGCGATTTGCGACACGGTCCATAAGCTTGCGAGCGATGCGGGCATTTCGGTCGAGGACATCGACCATTTTGTATTCCATCAGGCTAACGAACGAATCCTGAGTCAGGCGGTCAAGCGCCTCGGTGTGCCAGACAAGCGCGTGGTTCGAACGCTGCGCGAGACCGGCAACATTTCGAGCGCATGCATTCCGCTTGCCCTCGACCGGCTGGCAAACGCCGGTGCACTTCACACGGGCGACACCATCGCCCTCGTTGGATTTGGCGCCGGTCTGGATATAGGTGGCTATCTACTTCGTTGGAAGTAGTCGCACATAGGAAATAAAAACGCCCCTAGGGCACAAACAAAGGAGAACTACCATGGCAGATCAGAAGACCTTCGAGCGCGTTTGCGATGTTATCCGCGAGACCGCCGGTCTTGACGACGTCGAGATGAAGCCCGAGTCCACGCTCGAGGAGATTGGTCTCGACAGTCTGGGCACCGTCGAGATCCTCGTCGCCGTTGAGGACGAGTTTGGCATCCAGCTCGATACCGAGGAGAACCCCAAGACGGTCGGCGAGTTCGCCGATACGGTCGAGGCGGCATTGGAGAAGTAGAGATGCTCAAGACTCCTCTCTGCGATCTGCTCGGCATCGAAAAGCCCGTGTTCCAGGGCGGTATGGCCTGGATCGCCGACGCCTCGCTGGCGTCCGCAGTGTCCGAGGCGGGCGGCTTAGGGATTATCGCGGCCATGAACGCCGACGCCAACTGGCTGCGCGACCAGATTCATGAGCTGCGCGCCAGGACGGATAAGCCCTTTGGCGTCAACGTCATGCTCATGAGCCCGTTTGCTGACGAGGTCGCGCGGGTCGTGATTGACGAGCGGGTGCCGGTCGTCGTGACGGGTGCCGGCAATCCCACCAAGTACATGAAGGCGTGGAACGAGGCGGGCATCAAGGTCATCCCGGTCGTTGCCTCGGTGGCGCTGGCGCGCCTCGTGGCGCGTCGTGGAGCCACTGCCGTGGTTGCCGAGGGTACCGAATCAGGCGGCCATATTGGCGAGACCTCGACGATGGCACTGGTGCCGCAGGTTGTCGATGTGGTCGATATTCCCGTGGTTGCGGCTGGCGGTATCGCCGATGGCCGCGGCGTGGCGGCCGCCTTTATGCTGGGCGCCGCCGGCGTGCAGGTGGGTACGCGCTTTCTGATCGCAGATGAGTGCACCGTATCGGAGCAGTACAAGGAGATGGTCCTGAAGGCCAACGACACCTCGACGCGTGCGACCGGCCGCTCGACGGGACACCCGGTGCGTGCCCTCAAGAGCCCCTTCACCAACGCCTACGCCAAGAGCGAGGCGGCGGGCGTAAGCGTCGAGGAGCTCGGGGCCATGGGCACGGGCGCCCTTCGCAAGGCCGCCAAGGACGGCAATTACGAAGAGGGCTCGTTTTTGTGTGGACAGATTGCCGGCATGGTCAACGAGCGCCAAAGTGCACGTGAAATCGTTGACGACCTGGTCGATGGCGCCGAGCACGTCCTGAAGGGTGCGTGCGCATGGGTGGCGTAGCGTTTCTGTTTGCCGGCCAGGGCGCCCAGCACCCCGCGATGGGCGTCGACCTGATCGAGGCATCGCCGGCGGCCGCCGAGGTGTTCGCCATTGCCGACGAGGTGCGCCCGGGGACCAGTGAGCAGTGCCGAAGCGCCTCCAAGGAGGAACTCTCGCAGACCGAGAACACGCAGCCGTGCGTGTTCGTTCACGATCTGGCAGCGGCTGCCGCCCTGCGTGAGCGCGGCGTGGTACCTACCGCCTGTGCGGGTTTTTCGCTTGGCGAGGTCGCCGCGCTCACCTTTGCGGGGGCGTTCGATACGCGAGCGGGTTTTGAGCTCGTATGTGAGCGTGCGGCATTGATGGCCACGGCGGCCGAGCGTCACCCCGGCGGCATGCACGCCGTCATCAAACTCGATGCGGCGCAGGTCGAGGGCTTGGCAAAACAGGCCGGCGAGGACTGCTGGCCGGTCAACTACAACAGCCCCCAGCAGACGGTTGTGGCCGGAGCGCCCGAGGCGCTGCAGGAGCTCGACGTCCTAGTAAAAGAGGCTGGCGGCCGCGCTATGAAAGTCGCGGTGTCGGGCGCATTTCATAGCCCCTATATGGCCGAGGCGACTGAGGGGCTGGCGACGTATATCCAAGCCGGCCACGCGCCGTCACCGCTGCTGATTCCGGTCATGGCAAACATGACGGCGGCGCCCTATCCGGCGGACCCGCGAGCGGCATCGGATGTCTTGGCCAATCAGGTGAGTCATGCCGTTCGTTGGGTCGACACGCTGCATACTCTGCAGAATCAGGGCATCGACACGTTTATTGAGGTCGGCCCTGGCAAAACGCTGTCGGGCCTGGTCAAGCGTACGCTGAGCGACGTTCGCGTGTATTCGTGCGAAACGGCCGAGCAGGTCGCAGCTATTGCCGACGAGCTCGCATAGTCCACAGGGCTGTAACCCGAAAGGAATGACATGGGCAACTTGAACAACGGCGCGCTCGAGCGCAACGACTCACGTCGTGTGGCACTGGTCACGGGCGGCTCGCGGGGTATCGGCCGCGCCTGCGCTGTCGGTCTGGCGGAGGACGGCTTTGATATCGCCGTCGTCTATGCCGGCAGCGTCGATGCGACGCGCAAGACGTGCGAAGCCTGTGAGGCGGTTGGCGCCACGGCACGCGCATATCAATGCGACGTGGCCGATCCCGCTGCCGTCAACGCGTGCGTGGAAGCGGTCCTCAACGACTTTGGTTCCATTTGGGCGCTCGTCAACAACGCCGGCATCACCCGCGATGGCCTGCTCATGCGCATGGGCGATGACGCATTCGATCGCGTGCTCGATGTCAATCTCAAGGGAACATTCAATATGACGCGCGCGCTCACCAAGACCTTTATGCGCCAGCGCGGCGGTTGCGTCGTCAACATGAGCTCGGTCGTGGGCCTGATGGGCAATGCCGGGCAAGCCAACTACGCTGCTTCCAAGGCGGGCGTGATAGGGCTTACCAAGGCGGTGGCGCGCGAGCTTGCGCCTCGTGGCGTACGAGCGAACGCGGTCGCCCCCGGGTTTGTCGAGACAGATATGACGGCAAAGCTCTCGGAGAAGGTGCGTACGGCAACCGAGGAACAGATTCCCCTTAAGCGCATGGCACGTCCCGAGGAAGTGGCCGGCGTGGTGCGCTTTTTAGCGAGCGATGCGGCTGCTTACATTACGGGCGAGGTCGTGCGCGTCGACGGCGGAATGGCGATGTAGAAACCAGGGCCGAAGAACGGCTTGGATGAGGAGACCATGATGGAACAGAGAGTTGGAATCACCGGCATCGGTGCCGTATCGCCGCTCGGCAACACCGCGCTTGCCACCTGGGCGGCCATGTGCGCCGGGACCTGTGGCATCGGCCCGATCACGCACTTCGATACCGATGCGTTTACCGTCAAGGTGGCGGCCGAAGTCAAGGGCTTTGACGGCAACGAGTACTTTGGCAAGCGTGACGCCAAGCATCTCGACCCCTGCGTTCAGTTTGCGCTGGTGGCTTCGGACGAGGCAATGCACGATGCGGGCTTTGATGCCGAAGGCGCCATCGATCGCGAGCGCCTGGGCGTTTACGTGGGGTCGGGCGTGGGCGGCATGCAGACGCTCGTCGACAACGTCCATACGATTGCCGACCGTGGGCCCCGCCGCGCATCGCCTTACATGATCGCGATGATGATCCCCAACATGGCATCGGGCAATATCGCAATCCGTCACAAGGCAAAGGGACCGACCCTGCCAGTCGTGACTGCGTGCGCGACCTCGGCCCATGCGGTGGGCGAGGCGTTCCGTGCTATTAAGCACGGCTATGCCGACGCGATCCTCGCGGGCGGTGCCGAGGCGGCCATTATCCCCGATGCTGTTGCAGGCTTTACGTCCTGCCGCGCATTGACCACCAACCCCGATCCCGTGACGGCCTGCCGCCCGTTCGACGCAGACCGCGATGGCTTTGTGATGGGTGAGGGCGCCTGCGTGCTGGTACTCGAGAACATGGAGCATGCGCAGGCGCGCGGTGCGCACATTTATGCCGAGGTCGTGGGCTACGGCAACACCGATGATGCCTATCACATTACGAGCCCCGACCCCGATGCCGCCGGCATTGCCCGTGCGATATCGCTGGCGGTAGCCGAGGGCGACGTCAAGCCTTCCGAGGGTCTCTACATCAACGCCCACGGCACCTCGACCAAGCTCAACGATTCGTCCGAGACGACAGGCATTAAGCGGGCGCTCGGCGAGGACGCGGCACGCGCCGCGCACGTCTCATCGACCAAGTCGATGACCGGGCACATGATCGGTGCCACGGGTGCCATCGAGGTCATGGCCTGTGCCATGGCGCTCGAGCAGGGCGTGGTGCCCCCGACCATTAACTACCACACGCCCGATCCCGCCTGCGATCTTGATTACACGCCTAATCGAGCGGTTCGCGCCGACCTTACCTGGGCGCTTTCGACCAACCTGGGCTTTGGCGGGCACAACGCCGCCATCGCGCTGCGTAGATATACGAGGAGCTAGAGCATGGATTCCAAAAGACTTGCCGAGATAGCCGATGTGATGGAGGACCGCGGCCTTACGCGCGTACGTGTTGAGGAGCCCGATGGCACCGCGGTCGAACTCGAGCGCGCGAGTGCCGCGCAGCCGGTTGCCGTGCCCATGCCTATGCCGGGTGCCGTGGCCGCTCCGGCGGTGGCTCCTGTCGCCATGCCCGCCGTCGCGCCGGAGCCCGCCGCGCAGGGGCCCGCCGCCGCATCGGAGATCAAGGGCACCGAGGTAACCGCTCCCATGGTCGGCGTTTTCTATGCTGCCCCGGCGCCGGGCGACGAGCCGTTTGTGCGCGTGGGCTCCAAGGTCAAGGCCGGCGAGACCCTCTGCATCATCGAGGCCATGAAGGTTCTCAACGAGGTGACGGCAGAGGCGGATGGCGAGGTGCTCGAGATCTGCGTGGCCGACGGCGACCTCGTGGAGTTCGGCAGCTGCCTCATGAGGATCGGATAGGTGATATCCATGAACAAAGAAGAGCTCAAGAAGCTGTTGCCGCATCGCGATCCGATGCTTTTGCTCGACGAAGCCGAGCTGGTGGGCAACGAGGCCCACGGCAAGATCACGATTACGGGCGACGAGTACTTTTTGCAGGGACATTTTCCGGGAAACCCGGTCGTCCCCGGCGTGATTCAGTGCGAGATGCTCGCCCAGAACTGCTGCGTGCTGCTGATGGGCGATGAGGAGGCGCGCGGCGCGACGCCGTTCTACACGAGTCTGGACAAGGTGCGCTTTAAGCGTCCGGTGCGCCCGGGCGACACGGTGGATCTGGTGTGCTCCATCACGCGTGCGCACGGGCCGTTCCGCTTTGCGACGGGTACCGCGAGCGTCAACGGTGAGGTTTGCTGCCGCGCTGATATGTCTTTTGCACTCATGCACGAAAGTTAAGGAAGGCTTCATGTTCGACAAAGTGCTCATCGCCAACCGCGGCGAAGTCGCGGTCCGTGTTATCCGCGCGTGCCGCGATATGGGCATCAAGACCGTCGCCGTTTATTCCACGGCCGATGCGGACGCGCTGCACGTGCAGCTTGCCGACGAGGCGTATTGCATCGGCGGCCCGCGTCTTGCCGAGAGCTACCTCAACGACGATGCCGTGCTCACCTGTGCCGTAAAGTCGGGGGCAAAGGCGATCCATCCCGGCTATGGCTTTTTCTCCGAGAAGGCGAGCTTCGTGCGCGACTGCGACAAGTTCGGTCTGGCGTTTGTCGGTCCTTCGGCCGAGGTGATCGACAGCATGGGCGACAAGGACGCCGCACGCCGAACGGCCGCTGCTGCGGGCGTGCCCATCGTGCCGGGCTGCGATTTGCTCAAAAGCCCCGAGGAGGCGACGGCCGAGGCCGAGCGCATCGGCTGCCCCGTGCTTATTAAGGCGCGCGCGGGCGGCGGCGGTCGCGGTATTCGCAAGGTCGAGCGCGTGGAAGATGCGGCAAAGGCGTTCATCGAGGCGCGTGCCGAGGGTGAGGCCGTTTTTGGCGACGGCGAGTGCTACATGGAGAAGTTCGTTGCGCCGGCGCATCACGTTGAGGTACAGATTATGACCGATAAGCAGGGCCATGTGTTTTCGCTCGGCGAGCGCGAGTGCTCGGTGCAGCGCCGCAACCAAAAGCTGATCGAGGAGAGCCCCGCGCCGTGCCTCGACGGACGCGATGATATTCGCGCGCGCATGCACAAGGCCGCGCGCGACCTGGCTCGTGCCGTTGGCTATGAGGGCGCTGGCACCATCGAGTTTTTGTACTCAGATGACGGCAATTTCTACTTTATGGAAATGAACACGCGCTTGCAGGTGGAGCATCCGGTTACGGAGTTTGTGACCGATACCGACCTGGTTAAGTGGCAGCTGCGCGTGGCTGCCGGCCAGCCTCTGCCCTTTGAGCAGGAGGACGTACCGGTCCGCAACCACGCCATGGAGTGCCGCATCAATGCCGAAACGCCGGATTTTCTACCGTCATGTGGAACGGTCACCGCGTTGCGTGTGCCGGGTGGTCCGCGCGTGCGCTGGGATTCCGCCATGTTTACCGGAGCGAAAGTTCCGCCGTACTACGACTCCATGCTCGGCAAGCTCATCGTGTGCGCGCCCACGCGTGACGGTGCCATTCGCAAGATGCGCTCGGCCCTGGGCGAGCTCGTGATTGAGGGCGTGAGCGAAAATAGCGAGCTTCAGCTCGACGTGCTGGCAAACGACGAGTTTTTGTCGGGCATGTATCACACCGATCTGATGGGGCATCTCTATGCTGATGAATAGAAAAGCGAAGACGGTCAATGTCCTTGAGGGGCCGATAACCGAGTCGTGCGCCGAGTTCCCCGCGCGACACGTGTTTGTCAAATGCCCGGAGTGCCGCCGTGTGATCGATGAGGCGCGCCTGCACGACAACCTCGAGGTCTGCCCTCGTTGCGGCAAACACTTTCGCGTGAGCGGTCGCGCGCGCATGCGCATGACGGTCGACGCGGGTACCTTTGAGGAATGGGATGCCAATCTGGCGTCGAAGGACTTCCTCTCGTTTCCCGGTTATGCCGACAAGCTTAAGAGCGTGAGCGAGCGTTCGGGCGAGCGCGATGCCGTTGTGTGCGGCAGGGGCAAAATCTGCGGCTGCGATACCGCGCTCTTCTTTATGGATGCCAACTTTATGATGGGCTCAATGGGCTCCGTGGTGGGCGAGAAGATCTGTCGTGTCTTTGAGCGCGCGGCCGAGTTGGGGCTGCCGGTCGTTGGCTTTACCGTATCGGGCGGCGCCCGCATGCAGGAGGGCGTGACCTCGCTCATGCAGATGGCCAAGATTTCTGCGGCGGTTAGGCGCCACAGCGAGGCGGGCGGCCTGTATATCACGGTGCTCACCGATCCCACGACCGGAGGTGTAACCGCGAGCTTTGCCATGGAGGGCGACATTATCCTGGCCGAGCCCGATGCCCTGACGGCATTTGCCGGCCCGCGCGTGATCGAGCAGAACATGCACAAGCGTCTGCCCAAGGGATTCCAGCGTTCCGAGTTTTTGCTGGAGCACGGCTTTTGCGATGCCGTTGTTCCGCGTGGCGAGATTGCGCTCACGGTAGGCGAGCTGTTGGCGCTGCACGAAGGGCACGCGCCCGGCCTGGGGGCACCGCATGAGATCGTGCATACGGGTCGTCGCGACAAAAAGCTGGGACACTTGTTTAAGCGCTCGGTCGCACCAAAAAGCGCGCTCGAAATCGTCAAACAGACTCGCTCGGCGAACCGCGCCACGGCAGGCGAGATGATCTCGTTGGGTCTCGACGGATTCGTAGAGCTGCACGGCGACCGCTACTTTGGCGACGATGCTGCCGTGGTGGGCGGCATCGGCTGGAAAGACGGGCGACCCGTGACGGTTATCGCCATCGAGCGCGGTACCACGACCAAAGAGCGCATGCGTCGCAACTTTGGTATGGCACATCCCGAGGGCTACCGCAAGGCACGTCGCCTGATGCACCAAGCCGAGAAATTTGGTCGGCCGGTTCTGTGCCTGGTTGATACTTCGGGCGCGTTTTGCGGCATCGGTGCCGAGGAGCGCGGCCAGGGCGAGGCGATTGCCCAGAATCTCATGGAGATGAGCGGCCTTAAGACGCCGATTGTCTCGGTGGTGACAGGCGAGGGCGGCTCTGGTGGCGCGCTGGCGCTGTCCGTGGCCGACCGCATCCTGATGCTCTCGAGCTCGGCCTATTCGGTCGTGAGCCCCGAGGCCTGTGCGTCGATCCTGTGGAAGGATACCGAGCGCGCGAATGAGGCCGCCGAGGCGCTTAAGCTCACGGCCCCCGATCTGTTGGTGCTCGGCATTATCGATGGCATTGTTGACGATAGGGGCCTGTCGCATGAGGAGATCGCCGGTGCCGTCATGTCCTCGGCATTTGATGCCTTCGATACGCTTGGGCAGCTCGACGATGCGACCCTCACAAACCTCCGCTACGAAAAGTACCGCGCAATCGGTCAGTACCGCACGATGTGACAAAGGGACAGCCCGCATGTCACATTGGGAAAGGCGTTCCATGTCACAAGTTTCTAACACCTCGTTTACAACGACGGTTTCATCAAACGCCATGGCCGTGGTGGACTATCTGTCCAAAAGCATGATGTCGGCGCTGCCGTTTATTGTTTGCGCGGCGTTGTTCCGCACCGCCGCCGTCATTATGGGCGAAGGCATGCTGGGCCTGTGGTCTGCCGATTCCGAAATCTATCGCCTGTTCTACAGTTGGCTCTATAACGCCGGCTACTACTTTTTGCCCATTTATCTTGGTTGGGCGGCCGCCCGCCAGCTCGGTTGCTCGGAGCAGCTGGGCATGATGCTGGGCGGCGTATTGATTGCGCCCGATCTGCTTAAGCTCGTCGATGCCGCATCGACGACGGGGGCAGCGATGACTTTCGTGTATGGTCTGCTTCCCGCGCCGGTCAACGATTACACAACGACTGTTATTCCGGTTCTCATCTCGGTACCCGTGCTATGGCGAGTGGAGTGTTTCTTCCAGCGCGTTATCCCTAAGGCCGTGGCGTTTTCGTTTGTTCCGTTTGCAACCATGCTTGTCATGGTTCCGGTGTCGCTGTGTGTTACGGCGCCGGCAGGCAGCTATCTGGGCATGCTGTTGGGACAGCTTATGTTTATGCTTGGCAATTCCGGTGGCATCGTGTCGCTGCTCACGCTCATGGGGCTTGCCGCGGGCTGGGAGTTTCTTAAGATCGCGGGTGTCAGCAACGTTGTCCTATCGCTCGCCTATGCGCAGTTTATGAGTGTGGGAACGGATTCGTGCATCCTGATCGCCGCGACGATGGCAACGTTCGCCGTTTGGGGTATGCCCTTTGGCGCGTCGCTCCGCGTTGCGGATAAGGACGAGAAGGCGCTCATGCTGGGCTATTCAATCTCGGGTATTCTTGGCGGCGTAAGCGAGCCAGCGCTGTACGGATGCGGCTTTAAATATGGCAGGTGTCTGACGTGCATGGCCGTTGGCGGCGCCGTCGGAGGCCTTGTTGCGGCCGTAGGCCACGTTACGGCTTATACCATCGGTATGACGAATGTTCTTATGGTCATTGGCTTTGCCACGGGCGGCATCTCGAATCTGCTGTGGTGCTGCGCTGCCGGCGGCGCAGCATTTGCGGTGTCTGCGGCGCTGAGCTGCTGTTTTGGCGTGGTGCCGACAAAGATGCAGGCGGCAGAAGACGCAGCTGATTCGCTCGAAACAGTGGCGAGCGCTGCTGAAGCAAGCGCATAAATCTGTGCGACAAAAGGACGATTCCTTTGTCATATTCCAAGGCTGCGGCCCGTGTGGGCTGCGGCCTTTTTGTATCTGGAGGACAAAGTGGCTACACTACAATCCGTTTGAGCAATAGATATATAGGTAGTACCGTGGGGACTGATGAGGATGGTCGAGTGGATTGTTCGTCGTGCGCAGGGCGACCGTGCGCGCGTGGGAACGTTGACGGGCATAGTGTGTATTCTCGCCAATGTTGCGCTTTGCGCTGCGAAGGGTGCAATTGGCGTGCTGTCGGGATCGGTTGCGATTGTGGCGGACGCCATGAACAACCTGTCCGATGCCAGCTCGAACATCGTGAGCGTGCTTGGCTTTAAGCTGGCGGGCAAGCCGGCCGACCCCGAGCATCCTTACGGACATGGCCGCTACGAGTATCTCTCGGGTCTGGTCGTGGCGGCGCTCGTGCTGCTCATTGGCGTTGAGCTGGTGAAGTCCTCGGTTGAGCGCATCATCCACCCCGAACCTGTCGAGTTCTCGCTTGCCCTGGTGGCAGTCTTGGTGCTTTCGATGATTGTTAAGCTCTGGATGGCGGCCCTCAACCAAAAGCTCGGCGATCGCATTGAGTCCGAGACGCTGCATGCGACCGCTCAGGACTCAAAGAACGATGTCCTAGCTACGGGTGCCGTGCTGGCGTGCGCAATTGTTTCGCAGGTGACGCACATCAATCTTGACGCATGGGTCGGCCTTGCCGTTGGCGCCTATATCGGCTGGAGCGGCTTTGAGCTCATCCAGGATACGGTGAGCCCGCTTTTGGGCCAGGCGCCCGATCCCAAGCTGGTCAAGCACATTCGAGACAAAATCATGAGCTACCCCGGCGTTTTGGGCGTCCACGACCTTATGGTTCACGATTACGGTCCGGGCAGGAAGTTTGCAAGTGCGCACGCCGAGATGGCGGCCGAGGCCAGCCCGCTGGAAAGTCACGACACGCTCGATAACATCGAGCAGTCGTTTAGGAACGAAGACGGTATGATCGTCACGCTTCATTACGACCCCATCGTGACCGACGATCCAAAGGTGGCGGGCATGCGCCTGCGCATCAACGCAATGGCTCGCGAGATTGATAGCCGCCTTTCGATTCATGACCTGCGCTGTGTGCCGGGTCCTACGCACACCAACGTGATCTTTGACTGCGTGCGTCCCTCGGATTTGGCGATGAGCGCCGAGGACCTAAAGCGCGCGTTGGCGAAACGGGTCGAATCGGAATATCCCAAGTCGGTCGCCAAGATCACGATCGACGAAGACTACGTAGGCCATACCCACGAGTAGGGCTGTGCCAGCAAAGCAAGTTATACAGAAGGGGAGAGCATGAAGCGTCTATATCTACTCCGCCACGGTCAGACAGAATTCAACGTTAAAAAGCTCGTCCAGGGCCGCTGCGATTCTCCGTTGACCGATCTGGGCCGCAAGCAAGCGGGAATGGCAGCCGCATGGCTCAAAGCCCACGGCGTCGTCCCCGACAAAGTGGTCTCTTCGCCCTTAGGCCGAGCCATGGACACGGCTCAGCTCGTCGCATGCGAGCTCCTCGGCCCGGACACAGCAGTCGAGCCCTGCGAAGGCATCATCGAGCGCAGCTACGGCACCTTCGAAGAAGGCCCCCACGACGCCCTACCCACCGACGTCTGGGACCCCGGCGAGGACCTGATCCCATTTGGCGGAGAAGGAAGCCATGCCCTGCAGGAGCGCATGGTGGGCACTCTCACCAATCTCATGGGCGCCGAGGGCATCGAAACCCTCCTAGCAGTAAGCCACGGCAGTGCCAGCCGTCAATTTATCAAGGCTGCAGCCCCAGAGGGCTTCGAGCTCCCAACAAAACTCCCCAACTGCGCCATCATGATCTTCGATTTTGACGAGGAAAAGTCGGGAGAAGAGGGCGACACGCCTCAATCCAAGTTCACCTTGCGGCAAATTATCGATCCCCAGCAAAGTCATTAGCCTGAGCGAGCAAGGTTTAGCAGACATCAACGTGGCGTTCCCAGTGTGCGGCGGAGGGGGCGGGCCTGAGACATATTAAGGTTGTCGCGAGTTCCGCACGAACAGGAGAGCACTTAATGTGCTCTCCGTCGTGAGCAGGACTGTAGAGCAGCAACCTTAATATGTCTCAGGCCCGCCCCCTCCGCCGCACACTGGGAACGTGCCACGCACTTTACCTGCGTAAACAATGTGAGTGAAATATGAATCTCGATGGATACGCCCGCAGCCGTGTATACTAAACAGCTGTGTGAAACCAGGGGAGTATTCTGGCTGGACAAAATGCCTGCTTAATAGGGTTGTCAGGTAGTCCGGGCGAAATACAAGGCTGGGGAGCACGTCGTGTAAGTAGTGGTCCTCTAGGGGCGTACGCTCGGTGGTGTACGCATTGTCCCAAGACCACGCGAGAGTTGGGATCATATCTTGATCAGCATGATTCTCGGCCGCAAGATTGGCATGACCCAGGTTTGGGACGAGGACGATAACGTCGTTCCCGTCACGGTCATCCAGGCTGGCCCCTGCGCTGTCTCGCAGGTTAAAACTCAGGCAACCGACGGCTATGACGCCGTCCAGATCGGTTTCGGCGACATCAAGGCCAAGAACGTGAACAAGCCCATGGCTGGTCACTTCGCCAAGGCTGGCGTCGAGCCTGTCCGCTTCCTTCGTGAGGTCCGCGTCGAGAACGGCGAGGAGCACAAGGTCGGCGAGGTCGTCACCGTCGCTGATTTCGCTGATGTCGAGAAGGTCGACGTCATCGGTACCTCCAAGGGTAAGGGCTTCCAGGGTCGCATCAAGCGCTGGGGTCAGCGCCGCGGTCCTATGACGCATGGTTCTCACTTCCAGCGTCACCCCGGTTCTATCGGTCAGTGCGCCTATCCTGCGCGCGTCCTCAAGGGCGTCAAGATGGCCGGTCACATGGGTAACGAGCGCGTTACCGTCAAGAACCTTTCCGTTGTCCGCATCGATGCCGAGCAGAACCTCATCTTGGTCAAGGGCGCTGTCCCGGGTGCCAAGAATGGTCTCGTCGCCATCCGTATGGCCTAAGGGCCCAGCCCATTTAGCCCAGCGTCATACCAAGGAGAACACTTAAATGGCAAAGTTTGAAGTAAAGAACAGCGAGGGCAAGAAGGTCGCCGAGGCCGAGCTCGCCGCTGAGGTGTACGGCATCGAGCCGAACATCCACGTTATGCACCACATCGTCAAGTGCCAGATGGCCTCTTGGCGTCAGGGCACCCAGTCTGCTAAGGGTCGCTCTGAGGTTTCCGGTGGCGGCAAGAAGCCTTGGCGTCAGAAGGGCACCGGCCGTGCCCGCCAGGGTTCCATCCGTGCTGCCCAGTGGCGTCACGGTGGCGTTGTCTTCGCCCCCAAGCCCCGTTCTTACGCTAAGCGTATGAACAACAAGGAGGTCAAGCTGGCTATGCGCTCCGCGCTGTCCGCCAAGCTGGCCGATGGCGAGCTCGTGCTCGTCGACGACTACGGCTTCGAGAAGCCTTCCACCAAGGCTGCCGTCGCCATGCTCAAGGCTCTCGGCCTTGAGGGCAAGCGTCTGACCATCATCGTTCGCGATGAGGACGTCAATGCCTACCTGTCGTTCCGCAACATTCCCAAGACGTTCATCATCACTGCCGACGAGGCCAACACCTACGATCTCGTCAACAACAACGCCGTGCTGATGCCCGCCGACATCGCCGCTCACTTCGGGGAGGTGCTTGCATAAATGACCGCCCACGAGATCATCATCCGTCCGATCGTGTCCGAGCGTTCCTTCTCCGGCATGGAGCAGAACAAGTACACGTTCGAGGTCGCCAAGGATGCTAACAAGTATCAGATCAAGGACGCTGTCGAGGAGATCTTCGGCGTCAAGGTCGTTCGCGTGAACACCCTGACGGTCAAGCCCAAGACCAAGCGCGTGCGCTATGTCGCCGGCAAGACCCGTTCTTGGAAGAAGGCCATCGTCACGCTGGCCGAGGGCGACACCATCGAGGTCTTTGGCAACCAGGCCTAAGACTCGCTGCTGTTGAGTGAGCTCATGCCTCCCAAATAGGGGAGGCGAGAGCTCAAGGTTTTGGGCGTATAAAATGGACACGCCCGGAACCGTGTATACGTCCGGTGTCATCGCACCCGAGGCAGAACCTCGAATCCCTGTCTGCGATGGCTAACGGATTCCTATTGAAAGGGATTGTAATGGCTGTAAAGCACCTTAAGCCGACCTCCGCTGGTAGGCGTTGGCAGACGATCTCCGATTTCTCCGAGATCACCTGCACCAAGCCCGAGAAGTCTCTTCTCGAGCCCCTGCCCAAGAAGGCCGGTCGTAACAACAACGGCCGCATCACCACCCGCCACCAGGGCGGCGGCGTGAAGCGTCGTTACCGCGTGATCGACTTCAAGCGCAACAAGGACGGCGTGCCCGCCAAGGTTGCCACGATCGAGTACGATCCGAACCGTTCCGCTCGCATCGCTCTGCTGCACTACGCTGACGGTGAGAAGCGCTACATCCTGGCCCCCAAGGGCCTCGAGGTCGGTCAGACCATCATGTCCGGTTCTGACGCCGACATCAAGCCGGGCAACGCTCTGCCCCTCGTCGACATCCCCGTCGGTACGCTCATCCACGCCGTCGAGTTCCAGCCGGGTAAGGGCGCTGCTATCGCCCGTTCCGCCGGTAACTCCTGCCAGCTGATGGGTAAGGAGGGCAAGTACGCTATCGTCCGTATGCCTTCCTCCGAGATGCGCCGCATCCTCGTTACCTGCCGCGCCACCGTCGGTGAGGTCGGCAACGCCGATCACGCCAACATCGTCATCGGCAAGGCCGGCCGTAAGCGTCACATGAACGTGCGCCCGACCGTCCGCGGTACCGTCATGAACCCTGTCGACCACCCGCACGGCGGTGGCGAGGGCAAGAACCACACCTCTGGTCGTCCCTCTGTTACCCCCTGGGGTAAGCCGACGAAGGGCCTTCGTACGCGCAAGAAGAAGAAGGTCTCGAACCAGCACATCATTCGTCGCCGTAAGAAGTAATTTCGGATACCGAGTTTTAGGAGAAAGCACTTATGAGCAGAAGTCTCAAAAAGGGCCCGTTCGTGGAGACTCGCCTTCTCTCGCGTATCACCGCGATGAACGAGGCTGGCAAGAAGGACGTCGTGAAGACCTGGTCCCGCGCGTCCACCATCTTCCCCGAGATGGTTGGTCACACCATCGCCGTCCACGACGGCCGCAAGCATGTGCCCGTGTATGTTACCGAGTCCATGGTTGGTCACAAGCTCGGCGAGTTCGCGCCGACTCGTACGTTCCGTGGCCACAAGGCCAAATAGGGGGTTAACCGTAAATGGCAACTAAGTCTATTGAAACTGAGGCCACCGAGGTTCGCGCCGTCGCTAAGTACGTGCGTGTTTCCCCCAGCAAGGCCCGCCTGGTGGTCGATCTGATCCGCCGCAAGCCTGTCGCTCAGGCCTTCGACATCCTCCACTTCTGCGACCGCGCCGTCGCCGTGGATGTCGAGAAGGTTCTCCGTTCCGCCGTTGCGAACGCCGAGAACAACAACGGTCTGCGTGCCGACAACCTGGTTGTCGCCGCTGCCTATGTTGACGAGGGTCCGACGCTTAAGCGCATCCGTCCCCGCGCCAAGGGTTCCGCTTCTCGCATTCTGAAGCGTACTTCCCACATCACCGTCGTCGTTGCTCCTCGAAAGGAGGCGTAAAGCTGTATGGGTCAGAAAGTCTACCCCACCGGCTTCCGTCTTGGCATCACCGAGAACTGGCGCTCCCGCTGGTTCGCAGAGAAGGATTACGCTAAGACCCTCGGTAACGATCTCGAGATCCGCAAGTACCTCGAGAAGCGTCTTTCCCGCGCAGCTGTCTCCCGCGTCGAGATCGAGCGCGCTGGCGACAAGGTGAAGGTCATCATCCTCACCGCTCGCCCCGGCGTTGTCATCGGTAAGAAGGGTGCCGAGATCGATACCCTCCGCACCGAGCTCGAGAAGGTCGCTGGCGTCTCTAAGGGCCAGCTCTCCGTCGACGTTGTCGAGATCAAGCGCCCCGAGCTCGACGCCAACCTCGTTGCTCAGTCTATCGCCGAGCAGCTCGAGGGCCGCGTTGCCTTCCGTCGCGCTATGCGCAAGGCTGTCCAGTCCGCCCGCAAGGCCGGCGCTAAGGGCATCCGTATCCAGTGCTCCGGTCGTCTCGGCGGCGCCGAGATGGGTCGTCGTGAGTGGTACCGCGAGGGTCGCGTGCCTCTGCACACCCTCCGTGCCAAGATCGACTACGGCACGGCTGTCGCCAGCACCACCATGGGCGCTTGCGGCGTGAAGGTCTGGATCTACCTGGGCGAGAAGCTCCCGGGCCAGCCTGTTCCCAACCCTGCACTCGAGGGCTCTTCCCGTCCTCGTCGTCGTAACTCCGAGAGGAGGGGTCAGTAGTGCTTGCCCCTAAGCGTATTCTTCACCGCAAGGTGCAGCGTGGCTCCATGAAGGGCCAGGCCAAGGGTAATACCGAGCTGCATTTCGGCGAGTTTGGTATCCAGGCTCTCGAGGCCCATTGGATCACCAACCGTCAGATCGAGGCCGCTCGTATTGCCATGACCCGCTACATGAAGCGTGGCGGTCGTGTCTACATCACGATCTTCCCCGATAAGCCCATCACCAAGAAGCCTGCCGAGACTCGCATGGGTTCTGGTAAGGGTAACCCCGAGGAGTGGGTGGCCGTCGTCAAGCCCGGCCGCATCATGTTCGAGGTCAAGGGTGTTCCCGAGGAGGTCGCTCGCGAGGCTCTGCGTCTTGCGCAGCACAAGCTCCCCATCAAGACCAAGATTGTTGCTGCCAAGAACGCTGAGCAGCGCATCGAGAAGGAGATGGCTGAGGAGGCCGCTCTCGAGGCCAAGTGGGCTGCTGAGGACGCCGCCGCCGCCAAGGAGGAGAACTAATGAAGCCCGCAGAGATTCGTGAGCTCTCGGACGCTCAGCTCGTTGAGAAGCTGAAGGAAATGCGCGCCGAGCTCTTTAACCTTCGTTTCCAGATGGCCACCAGCCAGCTGGACAACACCGCTCGCGTCAACACCGTGAAGAAGGACATCGCTCGCGTCCTCACGGAGCAGCGCGCCCGCGAGATCGCAGCGGAGAAGTCCGCTGTCGCCGAGTAGGACCTAAGGAGAGAACATGACTGATTCGCGTAACTCGCGTAAGGTCCGTACGGGTGTCGTTACCTCCGTCTCCGGTGCCAAGACCATTGTTGTCACCATCACCGAGCGCAAGCGTCACCCCAAGTACGGCAAGATGATGACCAGCTCCAAGAAGCTGCACGCTCACGACGAGGAGTGCACGGCTGGCGTGGGCGACACCGTCCGCGTTATGGAGACCCGTCCTATGTCCAAGATGAAGCGTTGGCGCCTCATCGAGGTCGTCGAGCGCGCTAAATAAGCAGTCGCTCTTACGACTTGTACGTTTCCGAAGATGTGCGTATGCCTGGCTTGCATACCACAGGCCGTATACAGGCTGCGCACCTCTCTTCGGTTCTTAGTTCGGAGGAACATCTACCATGATTCAGATGCAAACCATGCTGAACGTCGCCGACAACTCCGGCGCTCGCAAGATTCGCTGCATCAAGGTGCTTGGCGGTTCCAAGCGTCGTTATGCAGGCATCGGCGATGTGTTCATCGGTGCTGTCCAGGAGGCTACCCCTGGCGCCAACGTCAAGAAGAAGGACGTTGTCCGTTGCGTCGTCGTTCGCACCGTTAAGGAGATCCGCCGCAAGGATGGCTCCTACATTCGCTTTGATGAGAACGCCTGCGTTGTCATCAACAACGATGGTTCGCCCGTCGGCACCCGTATCTTCGGGCCCGTCGCTCGCGAGCTTCGTGACAAGAAGTACATGAAGATCGTCTCGCTCGCTCCCGAGACCCTGTAGTTAGGGGAGATATATGTATATCAAGAAGGGCGATAAGGTCCAGGTTCTCTCTGGTAAGGATCGCGGCAAGCAGGGCGTTGTCCTGCGTGCTCTCCCCGCCGAGAACAAGGTCGTTGTCGAGGGCGTTTCGGTCGTCAAGAAGGCCGTCAAGCCCAACGCTGCCAACCAGCAGGGTGGTATCGTTTCGCAGGAGGCTGCCATCGACGCCTCCAACGTCAATCTCGTTTGCCCCGAGTGCGGTAAGGTTACCCGCGTCGGTCACGAGAAGGACGGCAAGAACAAGCTGCGCGTCTGCAAGAAGTGCGGCCACAAGTTCTAAGCTGCCCGCAACATCAAGTTGCTAGCAAAGGCCCGGATGCCCCACGGCACCCGGGCCTTTTTCTATCCCCACTCGATGGCTTCGGTTCTGCCGTCCTGTCATTCCGGTTGCATCCAGTTTTCGGTGCCGTCTCGAATCGAGTGCCGCCAGGTGACACCCTGTCGCGTTTCGTCGGCTTCGGGGACAAAAGTCGGGACAACTCCAAAAACTATTTTCGAACTCAGGGCTTTGAGTTTTTGTTTTTATCCCAAAGGGCGCGGCGGGATGCCTTTGGAGGCTCGATAGCGCCGAAAACGTCCGTTTTGAAACTTAAATGCCTTTTCGCGTGCAAGCCGCCAGCTGCAATAGGAAGTGAATCAACGCAGGTGGCTTTCAAGCAGTTTGCAAAACTGCAGGTCGCAGGTCTTCATTGCCAGTAGGAGAAATGAGTAGTCTCAGGTGGCTTGCCCATGAGTTGACGAACGGGATTTGAGATTACGCTGACGTCCGGAAACGCTTCGAGCACGGCGTTACGTTTTTGGGGTTTGGGCGTAGCCCCTGCACCCGCGAGCGCGGGCCTTAAGCCCGCCGAGAGGGTGACGCGTCGAAAACGAAGGGGAAAGAGAGAAGGGGCCGTCCCTATCATTCAGGTTGCGACCGAAGAAGACAAGGAGACCCCCTGAGCCTGAATGATGCCCCACAGACCGCGTCCGACCGAGCTCAAGCCGAGCTTTTCCTGACGTCCGCCTTCGCGAAGATGATGGCTGGATTGGCTATGGATCGGCAACACTTATTTGGACGATTCCGGGAGGGACGGCCCCGCCTCCCTGAACTCGACCGGCGACATGTAGCCCAGCGTCGAGTGGATCCTGAAGTTGTTGTACCAGTGCACGTAATCCAAGAGCTTGGCTCGGAGCTCGCGCGTCCCTCCTCGATCCTTCGGAGTGGCCGACGATTTCCCCGTTGCAGAGGTCGACGAGCAGGCAGACGTAGTTCCACGACGCCCCGACGCGCACGCAGGCCAAGTCGCTGCATATATGGGTGCACGGCGCCCTGCCGCCGAAGCCGCGCGCGACGACGTTCGACACGTCGGCCTCGTTGATCGCCCCGGGGTGCACCTTGAACCTCTTCCTGCCGTATGCGCCGGCCAGGCCGTTCTCCCTCATGATGCGGCAGACGCGGCGCCGGCTGACGGTAACGCCCGACCTCCCGGGCGACGCCTTGATCTTGCGCGATCCGTTCCGGCCCTTGCTGGCGGCGTGCGCCGCCGCGGCCGCCGTCGCCCCCGACATTAAGATCCTCAAGGGCTGCGTCGTCTCCGGCGACCAGTTTGTCTCGCCCGCGGAACAGGAGGAGCGCATCCTCGCGACCTTCGGCGACCTGTGCTGCGAGATGGAGGGCTGCACCATCGCGCAGGCCGCCTATCTCAACGGCGTGCCCCTCGTCGTCGTGCGCGCCATCAGCGACAAGCCCTGCGCCGAGGGCCAGGTCGTCGACTACAACACCTTCGAGAAGAAGGCCGCCTGCGACTGCGCCCGCATCGCCGCGCGCATGGTTAAGCTTTAGACCCGGCGCGCCGGGGCCCTTCTTTATGTTGGGACCCCGGCGCGCAGGGCCCTTTCCAAAGCGAAGTGTCGAGCCGAAGTGTTGAGCGTCGGCCCTGAATGTTCAATGGCCGTTGTTTTCTGCCCCTCAAGTGGTGGACTTTTCCTCGGAGCTGTTGATTCCCCCACGCGCCCCCTTCCGTTCTCTGTTCTCCCCTTATACTCCTTGTACGAGGAGGTAAGAAGTCATGGACAAGACCACACAGGACAGCTTGGCAAAGAAACCCGTCGACATGAGGGACAGGATTCTCGAGCATCTCGAGGCCCTCACCTCTGCCGTCTCGCTCGACGACCTTGCCCGTCTGTCCACCTCCGACATCGCCGAGACGCTCATCATCTCCAGGAGCCTGGCGAGCCAGTACCTCAACGACCTTGTTCGCGCCGGCCTTGTGGTTAAGGTGGCGGGCAGGCCTGTCCGTTATTTTCATCGCCGCGCGTTCCAGAAGCGTTTTCAGGTAAAGCTCTCTGCAAGCGAGTACGCCTCGCTCGCCGACCTCATCCAGGCGACGGGAATCGCCGATCACCGCGACTTCGCGCGTGCCGTGGGCTTCGACCTGAGCCTCAGCTCCGTTGTCGAGCAGTGTAAGGCTGCGGTTCAGTACCCTCCGTTTGGCCTACCCATCCTCTTGAGCGGCGGCGTAGGTGTCGGTAAGTCTTTCCTTTCTCGCCTTGTGTACGAGTACGGCAAGAACCAGGGCTTGCTGTCCCGCGACTCCTCCTATGTGCGCATCGACTGCGCCGGGGTCCCGGACGCCGCCTCGTTCAACGGGCTTCTTGACGAGTCGATCGCGAAATCGCGCGGGGGTGTGGTTTTTGTCAACGGCATCGAGGCACTCTCTCCCTCTGCGATGGAGCACTGCCTTGCGACGGCCCTCGGGCTTGATGCCTCCCAGGATGCGCCGCGCGCTCGCCTCGTTCTTTCGACGACGCTTTCCGCCGATGACCTGAAGGTTTCCTCGGCCTACAGCAAAATGCCCATCTGTGCCCGTGTCCCCTCACTCAAGGAGCGGACCCCCGAGGAGCGCGAGGATCTCATCTTGAGCTTCCTGCGCAGCGAAGGGTGCCGAATCGGTTCTGATGTGAAGATCAGCCGCGGCGCATACCGTTGCCTCGTGAACGCGGACTTTTCCGATAACATCGCCGGCTTGCGCGCCTGCGTGACGAACTGCTGCGCCAAAGCGTTCCTCAATCGCGAGGGCGACTACGTCGTCGTTCGCCCGTATCTTCTTCCCAGCGGGCTCCTCTCCTCCGCGCAGATCGATCAACAGCCCGACGATGGCGTTCTGATCGACGCGTCCCTGGATGCCACCGAGAGCACAGGGCCGGTCGAGCAGGCGCTCGATGCCCTGTGCTCTCTCGATGGGCGATTCTGCGCCGGGGAGCTCTCTGTCTCCGAGCTCGTCTCGCAAGCTGTCTCCGCTGTGCGCGGCGTTGAGGATCACTTGATCTTCGGCCACGGCGTCGCCTCATCGAGGTCGCGCGCCTTCGAGCGCGTCGTGGGTGCGGTCCTTGCCGACGCAGGCTCTTCTTATGGCATCGAGCTTTCGAGGAAGGTCACTTTTCTACTGGCCCAGGAGATTTGCCTGCAGTTGTGGCCGGGCATCGGCCTGGCTAAGCGAAAGTCTGCCTGTGCGGAGCAAATCTCCCATCTCCTCGGTGCCGTGACCTCCGAATTGCCGTTTGCCTCGAGCGTCTCCGATC
>UQOQ01000007.1:0-63925 GCA_900542715.1 uncultured Collinsella sp. | reverse complement strand
CCCAGCCCCGGAGACCCTCCCGGAGGGACCGAAAAATTTTTTCAAAAAAGTTGTTGCGCGCCGGACAGACTTCTGTGTATACTAATCCACGCAGCGCACGCGAGCGGAAACAAACGCGAACGCCTGCCTGGGGAGTTAGCTCAGTTTGGTTAGAGCGCCGGCCTGTCACGTCGGAGGTCGCGGGTTCGAGCCCCGTACTTCCCGCCAACGCAATTAAAGCCACGTCTTCGGACGTGGCTTTTTGCGTTTGATGCACTTTGTTTCGATAGAACGATCGCCCTGGTGCATCTTCGCCCAGAATCCCCGCGCCTTCGGGGACGCAAGTAAAATCTAATAAGCATATCTGTCTAAACAACAGCTTTGTTGCGCAACACCTGTTCAACGAGACAGGGGGTTAGGTTATACTAAATTCCACTGTGCGCCGCATCTGATGCATTTCGCTCCAAGCGCGGCACTCAGTGGATATCCGATTTACCATTTGGATGTCCTGGCGGTCATTTAGCGTCTCGACACAAGCTCGGCCCCGGAGCTCGTTCGAGCTGTTCGTATTCCTTGAAAGGGGAAAAATGGACATATCGAGGAAGACTGATTACGCCCTTCGTATGCTGGCGATGCTTGCCGAGGATCCGGAGTGTTTGCTTTCTGTTCGCACCGCTGCCGAAGAGGTCAATGTCCCGTATTCGTTTGCCCGCTCGATTCAGCACGGTTTGGTCCAGGCCGGTATTGTGGAGAGCCTGCGTGGCGTCCACGGTGGCATGCGTCTCAAGGTCAGTCCGGACGACGTCACTATCCGCCAGGTCGTCGAGGCCGTTCAGGGTCCTATGGTTATGAACGATTGCACCGCGCCCGATGGTGACTGTGCGCGCATGGGCGCGTGCTGCTATCATCCCCTGTGGGCCGGAGCTCAGGCGTTGATGCGCGACTACCTCGATTCCGTTTCGCTCGGCGACATCGTCGCTCACCGCCAGTTCCCGGCCGTCGATCCCAAGTTCGCCGACCGCGAAGCGTTTCCCGAGTACGCCACCTGCGCGTGCGCTTACCGGGAGGAATAGCGCCGCATAAGGAGTATAGCCATGATTCAGGACCCCTTTCGTTCGATGATTCGTTCGGAAGGGGTCCTGCGTTATCGCGACCTTCCGTGGCGCCGCACACGCGATCCGTACATCATTTGGCTTTCTGAGGTCATGCTGCAGCAAACGCAGGTGCCGCGTGTGGAGGCGCGCATGCCGGTGTGGCTCGATCGTTTTCCGACTGTGCAGGCGCTTGCCCAGGCCGCGCCTTCCGATGTTTTGGACGCTTGGCAGGGCATGGGCTACAACCGACGCGCTCTGGCGCTTCATGGGGCCGCTCAACGGGTCGTAGAGGATTGGGGCGGGGAGTTTCCGCGCGAGACGCACAATCTGGTCGCGCTGCCCGGCATTGGCCCGGCAACGGCGCAGGGCATCCGTTCGTTTGCGTTTGATCTTCCAGGCGTGTATCTGGAGACCAATGTGCGCACGGTCTTTCTGCATCATTTCTTTCCCGATGTACCGGCCGTTCCCGATCGCGAGCTGGTGCCGCTGATCCAAGCCGCCTGTCCGGCGGCCCCTGGTGCGGCGGCGGATGAGATTGCGCCCTTTGCCGCGCCTCAAGACGATGCCGACACGCCGCGCGCGTGGTATTACGCGTTGCTGGATTACGGCGCGTATCTTAAAAAGACGCTGCCCAATCCGTCCAGGCGATCGGCGGGCTATAGCCGTCAGTCCAAGTTTGAGGGCTCGCGTCGCCAAAAGCGCGCGCATATCGTGCGTATGTTGCTGG
Organism: uncultured Collinsella sp.; assembly: GCA_900542715.1. Lineage (GTDB taxonomy): Bacteria > Actinomycetota > Coriobacteriia > Coriobacteriales > Coriobacteriaceae > Collinsella. Next base: position 62,125 of record UQOQ01000007.1, on the reverse strand, counting down.
CAGCGCGCGATGGGCAGCCGGCGGGGATTACGCTTGCTGATGCCGTGGTGGGCGTTAACGAGATGGAAGCGGCAGCCGGTCGCGGGCCGGTCGAGTGCGACTTGATCGCGGGCATTCTAGCTGACCTGGAGCGCGAGGGCTTTTGCCGAGCCGAGGACGATCGTTGGTTGAGTGTGTAGCCCGCTCAAATCTGAAGAACGGGATTGTAAGGTTTAAATTCTCGGCTTGAGGGGCATCCTAAAGACGAGGCCGCTCGGAGCCTACGGGCGGCATGCGTTGAAGGGAAGTACACCTATGGATTTTGAGAACTCCCAAACCAAGAAGAACCTCGAGACCGCTTTTGCCGGTGAGTCCCAGGCACACACCAAGTATCGCTACTATGCCTCTAAGGCCAAGAAGGATGGCTACGTTCAGATCTCGAATATCTTTGCCGAGACGGCTGGCAACGAGTCCGAGCACGCCAAACTGTGGTTTAAATATCTGCACGACGGCGCCGTTCCGGGCACTCTGGACAACCTGCGCGACGCCGCCGCGGGCGAGAACTACGAGTGGACCACGATGTATGACGAGTTTGCCAAGACCGCCGAGGAGGAGGGTTTTGCCGAGATCGCCGAGAAGTTCCGTGGCGTCGCCGCCGTCGAGAAGGCCCACGAGGAGCGCTACAACAAGCTCGTCGAGCGCATTGAGTCGGGCGAGGTGTTTGAGCGCGAGGGCGTAAAGGTGTGGAAGTGCCTGAACTGCGGACATCTGCACGTTGGTGCCGAGGCACCTGAGGTGTGCCCGGTGTGTAACCACCCCAAGGCGTACTTTGAGGAGCAGGTGGTGAACTACTAGCGCTTGGCGCTGGCTGCTGCGGAGCGCAGGGCGGGGAAATACCTTTCCCTCTCGCTCACGGCTTCGCAGAGTCGCGCGAGGCAAAGGTATTTCCCCGCCTTGCGCTCCGGCGTTGGGTCGTCGCGTGCTCGATACAGAAAAGCTGATAAAAAAGGTTGTGTGCCGCCCCTTTTTGGGGCGGCACGTTTTTGTGGGGTCCCGGTCTCCACAGTTTTCGTCAAGCTATTGGTTAGATTTTGGTCAGTTGGCGTAAGGGTGGAAGGCCAAAAGATTGTTGGCGAAAAAAGCTCAGAGAAAGTGCTGGTAGGGGAGTTGTTGAGCTTTTCGACAGCTTTTGAGCAAAAGAAACTTTGTGGCTATTGCCGGCGATTGCGTTGTCGCGGTCATGGCGGTGCGGGATGCTGGTCGTAAGCGTCGAATGCTCCGATTTTGGAGGCCAGCATGGATCTGTTTCTTGAGACTCCGCAGCAACAAGCTGAGCGCATGCTGCGTCAGCAGCAACGACTCATGGAGATGCAAATGCAAGGGGTTGCCAACCAGGCGCCCGTGCAAAACGTCGTGCCCGCTGCTGTACCTGCAGCTGTGCCCGGGTGTGAATCGGCGCCAGAGGCCTATTCCGTACAGCAAGATTCATATGCGCAGGAGCTCGCGTTCGACAAGCATCGTGCGCGTCGCCGTCGCTGGGCCCAGCGCCTGCGTACGTTGGCGATGATCGTGCTCATCCCGTTGGGGCTTGCGGCCATCTTTCTGGCGTCGTATGCCCTCACGTGCATCCTCAACGGTGCATCGCCCAACGAGGTGCTCCAACATCTAGCGGCCCTGGGCCAGCGCCTAGATGACGTCATAACAACCATCCGCGCCGGCTGGGAGAGTTAGCGTTTTAGCGTCCGCGGCTCTAAGAGAAATTTGTCTGCAAGGCAGTGAGTGATCCGTGTGTGTGGCGGGGTAAGATTGATCGCGGTTTTGATTGATGATCGATTGGGTTTGTTGGGCGGAGTTTATGTCTGCAATTGATATTGCACTTATTGTGATTGCTTTGGTGGCGGTGGGGGTCGCTGCGGCCTGTGCCCTGCAGCTCAAGGGCCTTCGTGCCGAGTTGCGGGAGCGTGGCGACAGTAGCGCGGAAACGCTGGCAGCACTCGAGCAGGCCAACAACGCGCTCGATGCCCTGAACGTCGCGCTGGCCGAAACACGCCGCACGGCCAATGCCATCGCGCAGCAGCAGACGACCGATGCGGCCGTGGAGCAGCAACGTTACCTGGCCATCGCACGCGAGTTCTCGCAAGCTGGTGACCGGATGGATGACCTGCGCCGTGAGACGGCCCAACAGCTCGGCGCCAATCGCGAGGGCATCGAGCATCGCCTGGACAAGGTGCGCGAGACGGTCGATGCTCAGCTGGGCGCCATCCGCAAAGACAACAACGTGCAGCTCGATCAGATGCGTGCGACGGTGGACGAGAAGCTCTCTCGCACGCTCAACGACCGTCTGTCTGCATCGTTTAAGCAGGTGAGCGACCAGCTCGAGGCCGTGTACAAGGGCCTGGGCGACATGCAATCTATCGCCACTGGCGTGGGCGACCTTAAGCGCGTGCTGGGTAACGTCAAGGCGCGCGGCATTTTGGGCGAGGTGCAGCTGGGCGCGATCCTGGCGGATATCCTCACACCCGATCAGTATCTGGAAAACGTTGCCACCAAGCCCGGCGCCTCGGAGCGTGTTGAGTTTGCCGTCAAGCTGCCGGTAGACGAGGGCGACCCCGTACTGCTGCCGATTGACTCCAAATTCCCGGGCGACGCGTACGAGCATCTGCTCGATGCCCAGGAGTCGGGCGACGCGGATGCCGTCGCCGCCGCGCGCAAGACGCTTGACGCTATGGTCAAGCGTGAGGCAAAGGACATCTGCGAAAAGTATCTGAGCGTGCCCGTGACCACCAACTTTGGCATCATGTTCGTTCCGTTTGAGGGGCTGTACGCTGAGGTCGTCAGCCGCCCCGGGCTTATCGAGACCCTGGGCCGCGACTATCATGTCAACGTTGCCGGCCCTAGCACCATGGCGGCCATTCTCAACAGCCTGCAGATGAGTTACCAAACGTTTAAGCTGCAAAAACGCACCGACGATGTACTGCGCGTGCTCTCCGCTGTCAAGGCCGAGCTGCCGCGCTATCAAAAGGCGCTGCGCCGCGTCCAGCAGCAGATCGAGACCGCGGGCAAAACGGTCGAGGGCATCATTACCACGCGCACCAACGTCATGGAGCGCAAGCTCAAGGACATCGACGCGCTGGAAGACGCCGACCAAGCCGATGAGATCTTGGGGCTCACGCCCGCGGGCTTTCCCACAGACCAAGAAGACGAGGACTAATTGCAACAAGACGGCGGGGCGCCGGCGCAAACGCGGATGCCCCGCTGCTTTTCGCATCGTGCTTGCCTGAAGTGCGCTTCAATGTGCAACAATGGCGTTTCGCCCTATCAGACGCGAAAGGAAGCCCATGTCTCAGAGAAGCACCAGCCCGCTCAAACGCTCCACCGTGCGCCGCACGCTACAGCGTTTTTGGGATGTCACGCGCACGCAGCCGCTGATTGTCTTTCTCTCGGTGTTCTCGTCGGCGGGCTACATCTTTTTGCTGACGTTTGCCAATACCTATGTGATGGCCCTCATTGTCGACCGCGTTCAAGCCGGTCCCGTGGCGGGTGACCAGGTGTTTGAGGTCTTCGGTCCCTACATTCTGGCGCTCGTGCTCGTCAACCTGGTGGGCCAGATCCTCTCCAAGCTGCAGGACTACACCGTCTACAAGCTCGAGATCGCGGGCAACTATCACCTGGCGCGCCTGTGCTTTGACACACTCTCCAACCAATCCATGACATTCCATACCAGCCGCTTTGGCGGATCGCTTGTGAGCCAGACAAGCCGTTTTATGAGCGGCTACACCGGTCTGGTCGACGTGACGGTGTATTCGCTCATCCCCACCATCACCTCGGTCATCTGCACCGTGGCCGCACTCGCCCCGGTGGTGCCGACGTTTACCGTGATCCTGGTGTGCATCATGGTCGTCTACATCGCGTTTGTCTGGCTTATGTACAAGCGCATCATGCCGCTTTCGGCCGCGACGTCCGCCGCCCAGAACAAGCTCTCGGGCGTGCTCTCCGACGCGGTCACGAACATCTTGGCCGTCAAGACCTGCGGGCGCGAGGACTTTGAACGCGATCTGTTCGACGCCGCCGATCGTGCCGCGCGCGACGCCGAGACGGTCTCGATGCACGCCATGATGCAGCGCAACTTTACGACCTCGGGCCTTATCGTCATCACCATGGCCGTGGTGAGTGTGTTCGTGGCGGGCGGCAACGCGTGGTTTGGCATCTCGGCCGGCTCGCTCGTCATGATCTTTACCTACACCTATAACCTCACCATGCGTCTGAACTACGTAAGCTCCATGATGCAGCGCATCAACCGCGCGCTCGGTGATGCGGCCGAGATGACGCGCGTGCTGGACGAGCCGCGTCTGGTGGCAGACGACGAGAACGCTCCCGAGCTTAAAGTGACCGAAGGTGCGATTGATTTTGAGCACCTGAGCTTTGCATATCGTGACGCCGCGGCGGGCGAGAACGTGTTCGACGACCTGACGCTTCACGTGGCGGCGGGCCAGCGCGTGGGCCTGGTGGGTAAATCGGGCTCGGGCAAGTCGACGCTCACCAAGCTGCTGTTGCGCTTGGACGATGTGCAGGGCGGCCGCGTGCTCGTGGACGGCCAGAACGTCTCGCGCTGCACGCAGCAGAGCCTGCGCCGCCAGGTTGCCTACGTGCCGCAGGAGGCGCTGCTGTTTCACCGCTCCATTCGCGAAAACATTGCCTACGGTCGTCCCAACACCACCGACGAGCAGATTCGCGAGGCCGCGCGCCTGGCCAATGCCCTGGAGTTTATCGACCGCTTGCCCCGTGGCTTTGACACCATGGTGGGCGAGCGCGGCGTTAAGCTCTCGGGCGGCCAGCGTCAGCGCGTGGCTATCGCCCGCGCCATCCTAACCGACGCGCCGATTCTGGTGCTCGACGAGGCGACCTCTGCCCTCGACAGCGAGTCCGAGGCGCTGGTGCAGGAGGCGCTCGAAAACCTGATGCGTGGACGTACCTCCATTGTGGTGGCGCACCGCCTGTCCACCGTGGCGGCGCTCGACCGCATTGTGGTGCTGGCCGATGGCGAGATTGTCGAGGACGGCACGCATGCGCAGCTTGTCGAGGCGGGTGGCGAGTACGCGAGCCTGTGGGGCCGCCAGACCGGCGCATTCTTGGAGGCGTAAGCGTCTCGGACGTGGGACAATTGTGCCCATAAGTTTATTGTGCCGTTGAGCCGAGGAGTCGTTATGCCACGCGAGACCAATGCCGCCAAGCGCGAGCGCGCCATCGAGGTGTGTGAGCGCCTCAACCGTCGCTATGGCCCGGTCGAGTGCTTTTTGGACCACGAGAATCCCTTCCGCCTGCTGATCGCGGTGCTGCTCTCGGCACAAACGACCGATGCGCAGGTCAACAAGGTGACGCCGCGGCTGTTTGCCCAGTGGCCCACGCCCGAGGCCATGGCCGGGGCGAGCGTAGCTGACGTGGCGGACACCATCAGGTCACTCGGCTTCTACAAGAGCAAAGCCAAGCATGCCGTCGAGGCCGCGCAGATGATCGTCGCCGACTATGGCGGCGAGGTGCCGGCCGACATGAAGGAACTCGTGAAGCTGCCGGGCGTGGGACGCAAGACGGCGAACATCGTGCTCAACGTGGGGTATGGCATCGTAGAGGGCATTGCGGTGGACACGCACGTCAACCGCATTGCGCACCGCCTGATGCTGAGTCCCAAGACGCATGCCAAGGAACCGCTCAAGACCGAGCAGGATCTGCTCAAGATTTTGCCGCACGAGTATTGGGAGTCGGTCAACCATCAGTGGATCACCTTTGGCCGCGAGATCTGCGACGCCCGCAAACCCAAGTGTGACGAGTGTCCGCTGGCAGATTTGTGCCCCAGCGTGCGCGTAGCGGGGTAGGGCGGAACGCATCTCCGTCTGGCGTTTTTGTTGCGGGGCTGGGCGTACGCTTGAGCTGGAGTCCTCTCCATGCGCTACCATGACAGACAATGTATTTGACGTACGACCCGCCGAGCTTGCCCCGGCGGGCTTTTGGCGTTGCGATGCCGGAGGAACAGCATGCTCATTCACCGTATAGCCGCGCAGCTCTACACTGCCGAGGCCTTGCAGACCGTCGAGGCCGGACTCGATGCCGGCGAGGACGTGACGCTGGCCGTGTCGCAGTCGGGCCGTACGCTCATGGCGGCCGCCCAGTTTGCGCGTCGTCCGCGCCCCACGGTCTATATCGTGAGCGGCGAGGACGCGGCCGATCGTGCCGCCCGCAGCCTTGCCGCCTATGTGGGGCTGGCGCACGTGTGCCGCTTCCCCGAGCGCAAGGACTATCCGTGGCGCGAGCAGGCGCCCGACGACGTCGTGGTGGCGCAGCGCTGCGAGGCGCTCGGGCGCATCGTGCGCGGCGACAACTGCATTATGGTCGCCTCGGCCCGCGCACTGCTGCGCTGCGTGCCGCCGGTCGAGAGTCGCTACTGGGAGTCCACTACTTTTGCGGTGGGCGAGGAGATTCCCTTTGACGAGGTGCCGCAGTGTCTGGTGGGCATGGGCTACACCAATGCCGGCGCCGCCGACGCGCCCGGCCTGTTCCGTGTGCACGGCGACACCGTCGAGGTGTTTCCCGCGCAGGAAAAGGCGCCCGTGCGCATTGAATTTTTCGGCGACGAGATCGACCGCATCCGCCGCATGGTGGGTTCCACGGGCCAGACCATCGGCAACGAGGACAGCATCGAGATTTTCCCCTGTCGCGAGCTCGCACTCACCGACGACGCCGTCCACAACATGCATGTGGCGCTCTATCGTGCCAGCCAGGACGACAGCAAACTGGCGGCGCTGCTCGAGATGGTGGATGCGCGCATCGTCACGCCCGAGCTCGATCGCTTTTTGCCGGTGATGTACGGCCAGACCGTGAGCCCGCTGGCGCACGTGAGCGGCAAGGCGCTCGTGGTGCTGTCCGAGCCGCGCTCGCTGTTCGACGATTGCCTGCGTGCCTACGAGGATATCGAGGCACGTGCCGGCGAGGCGGGGGTCGACCGTCTGGACGGCCTGTACGTGCGTGCCCAGCAACTCGACTTTGGTGCCCAGCAGCGCCTTAACTACGTGAGCTTGATTCGTGCCGGCGGTGCGGTGACGGCAGAGCTCAAGATTGAGCAGCCGGCCATCGCGGGCTCGGACAATCGCTTTATGACGCGCATCCAGGAGGTCGTGGGCAAGCGCTATGCCTGCGTATTTGCCATCCCCGACCGCGGTGCGCGCGAGTCGATGGAGCTCACCTTTGGCGATGAGGGTATTACTTTTGAGGAGTCGCTGACGGCCGCGCCCGAAAACGCGGGCGCTATTGGCGACCGTGTGCGCGTGGCAGCGGCGGATTCTGCCGATCGTGCTGTCCGCCAGGATGCTCATGCTGCAATTCGCGAACGCAAGGCCGACGCGCTCAACGCCCGCTCGCTCGAGGCAGGTGCCGCCCAGGCTGCCGCCGGCGCCACCGTGCCCACCATCTCGCGCGGACGCGTGACCTTTGTCGATGCCGCCTTGCCGCAGGGCGTGGTGGTGCCCGATGCCAACCTGGCCGTGTTCTCGATCGCCGACCTCAACGCCCGCATGGACGCCAACCGCGCGCGCAGCCGCCGCAAGGTGGACATTACGCAGATCACGTTCCCGTTTAAGCCGGGCGACTACGTGGTGCACGCCACTCACGGCATCGCGCTCTTTAGCGAGATCGCGCGCCAGGAAGTGGGCGGCAAGGAGCGCGACTACTTTTTGCTGGAATATGCCGACGGCGACAAGCTCTACGTGCCGCTGGAGCAGGTTGACCGCATTACGCGCTACGTTGGTCCCGACGGCGACAAGCCGCGCCTGACCAGGCTCAACACCGCCGACTGGACGCGTGCCACCAACAAGGCGCGCAAGAACGCCAAAAAGCTGGCGTTTGACCTGGTCGATCTGTATACGCGCCGCTCTTCGATTACCGGTATCGCTTGCCCGCCCGACACGCCCGAGCAGATCGAGATGGAGCAGAGCTTCCCCTACGACGAGACGCGCGATCAGCTGGAGGCCATCGCCGATATTAAGGCCGATATGGAGGCGCCCAAGCCCATGGACCGCCTGCTGTGCGGAGACGTGGGCTTTGGCAAGACCGAGGTCGCCCTGCGCGCGGCGTTTAAGTGCGTGGACTCCGGTCGCCAGGTCATGGTGCTCTGCCCCACGACCATTCTGGCCCAGCAGCACTACGAGACGTTCTTCGAACGCTTTGCCCCGTTTGGCCTTGAGGTCGAGGTGCTCAGCCGCTTTCGCACGCCGGCGCAGCAAAAGCGCGCACTCAAGGCGTTTGCCGAGGGCACGATTGATGTGCTCATCGGCACGCATCGCCTGCTTTCGGCCGATGTGAACCCCAAGAACCTGGGCCTGGTGATCATTGACGAGGAGCAGCGCTTTGGCGTGCAGCACAAGGAGCAGCTCAAGAACCTGCGCGAGCAGATTGACGTGCTCACGCTTTCGGCCACGCCCATCCCGCGTACCATGCAGATGGCCACGAGCGGCGTGCGCGATATGAGCCTGATTACCACGCCGCCGACTGGGCGCCGCCCCGTGATCGTGCACGTGGGGGAGTACGACCCCGACGTGGTGAGCGCGGCGATTCGCCTGGAGGTGGGTCGCGGCGGACAGGTGTACTACGTGTCCAACCGCGTCAAGACCATCGATGACGCTGTGGCGCGCGTGCACGAGGCCGCGCCCGAGGCGCGCGTGGGCGTGGCGCACGGCAAGATGAGCCCGCGCGAGGTCGAGGACGTGATGATCGAGTTCGCGACCAAAAAGATCGATGTGCTCATCGCCACGACTATCGTGGAGAGCGGCATCGACAACGCGTGCGCCAACACGCTCATCATCGAGGACTCGCAGCGCCTGGGTCTGGCACAGCTCTACCAGCTCAAGGGCCGTGTGGGTCGCTCGGCCACGCAGGCCTACGCGTACTTTATGTTCCCGGGCGAGCTGCCGCTCACCGAGGAGGCCACGGCGCGCCTGACTGCACTTTCCGAGTTCCAGGACCTGGGCAGCGGCATGCGTATCGCCATGCGCGATCTGGAGATTCGCGGCGCCGGTTCGCTGATGGGCGCTGAGCAGCACGGCAACCTGTCGAGCGTGGGCTTTGACCTGTTTACGCAGATGTTGGGCCAGGCCGTGGCCGAGGCGCGCGGCGATGACGACGCCGGCGTGGAGGCGGCGAGCGTGGGCATTAACCTGCCGGCCGATTACTTCTTGTCCGAGGAGTACCTGCCGGCGGTGGACCAGCGCGTGCTCGTGTACCGCAAGCTCGCGGCGGCCGAGGACCTGGAGAGCATCGACGAGGTGCAGAAAGAGACCGAGGCCGCGCATGGCGAGCTGCCGTTGGCGGGACTCAATCTGTTCAACCGCGCACGAATTCGCATTCGCGGCGAGCGCCTGGGGCTCGAGAGCGTCACGCTCAGCGGCGGACGCATCACGTTTTTGGGCGTCGACGTGCCCAAGAAAGTGGCCTTTGAACTTAAGACCCGCTATGGCGCGGTGAACTTCCCCAAGAGCCGCAAGCTGTCGGTGCCCTACAAGGCGGGCGCCGGCGCGGGCAGCGGCCTGGGTCGCGGCCTCGACGCCAACGACGGCACCGGCCCCGTGGCCGCGGCGCTCATGCTGCTGCAGCAATTGGGTGCCAGTGACGACGACTAACAAGTAAGTCGGTGGGACAAAGTTATCAGTAGTTTTTGTCCCAGGTGCGATAGTCGCATCGAGCCTGTCAACGCAAGCGACCCTGGGACAAAAACTACTGATAACTTTGTCCCACCACGTTGCGGGTCGACCCTTCACCCCATCGAAAGGAAAGCATGTTCGGATATATCTATAAGAAAGATGTCGCCATTATCGCGGTTGTCCTGTGCCTTTGTCTGGGCGTGGGCAGTTTCTTCGATTATCAGATCTCGAGCGCGCTGTTCAACATCGGCAGTATGTACGGTCGCTTTATCGAGGCCGCCGGCGAGCTGCCGTTTGAGCTGACGGCGAGCGTCGCGGGCGTTATGCTCGTTCGCGCGGTGCGTCCCGACTCCAGGGGGAGCAAATGGCTTGCCGTGCTCGGCATCCTCGTCAACGTTGGCCTGGCCGGCTACGAGATCGTCTCGTCCCTGAAGGTTGGCGGCAAACTCATCGCTGTCCAGTTGGTGCTGACGTTTGTGCTGGTCATCGCCGCCAACCTCATTGTCTATCGCCTCACGCGCGACACCGAGCCCAAAGAGCTCACACGCTGGGCATTGATGGTGCTTGCCGTGTGGGTCGCTCAGGCCATTATCCTCAACGTGATCGTCAAGCCGCTGTGGTCGCGTCCGCGCATGCGCGTGATCGAGGTGACGCAGGGACTCAATTTTCAGCCGTGGTGGGTGATCGGTAACCCCGATAAGTGGTCATATATCGCCGCCGGCGTGATCAAGGACGGCTTCAAGTCGTTTGCGAGCGGACACACGGCGCACGCGGCGATCGGCCTTATGCTCGCCGGGCTTCCTGCGGCGTCCTTTAAGGAAAAGCCGTCGCGACGCCGCGTGGTCTTTTGGGTCGCGGCCGTGGTCGCGGCGCTCGTCGCCTTTGGCCGTATCGTGATCGGTGCACACTTTTTGACTGACGTGAGCTGCGGCTTTGCCCTGGTGTTGGCGCTTGAATGCCTCGCCGCGCGCATTGCCTATCCCAACGGCGTACAATAGCCCCACCTGAATCATCTGGACGATACCTGGTAAGAGAGGATTGTCATGCTCGCGTTTAACAACGACTATTCCCACGGCGCACATCCGGCGGTGCTGCAGGCGCTCGTCGACACCAACATGGAGCCGCAGCCTGGCTACGGCACCGATGCGCACACCGAGCGTGCCAAGCAGCTTATTCGCGAGGCCTGCCAGGCCCCCGATGTCGACGTGTTTTTTCTGGTGGGCGGCACGCAAGCCAACGCGACGGTGATCGACATGCTGCTCGCGCCGTACGAGGGCGTGGTTGCCGCCGAGACTGGCCACGTCGCCTGCCACGAGGCAGGAGCCATCGAGTTTGGCGGCCACAAGGTGCTCACCATCCCCGGCTACGAGGGCAAGATGCACGCCGAGGATCTCGAGAACTATATCCAGGTGTTCTACGAAAACGAGAGCTACGAGCACACGGTGTTCCCGGGCGCCGTGTACGTGAGTCTATCGACCGAGTACGGCACGCTGTACTCCAAGGCCGAGCTCGCGGCGATTCACGCGGTGTGCCAGAAGCGCGAGATTCCGCTGTTTGTGGACGGTGCTCGTCTGGCCTATGCACTGGCGGCCGATGAGTGCGACATTACCCTGCCCGAGCTGGCGCAGCTGTGCGACGTGTTCTACATCGGCGGCACCAAGTGCGGCGCGCTTTGCGGCGAGGCTGTGGTGTTCTGCGGCATGCACGCTCCGGCGCATCCCATTCCGCGTATTAAGCAGCACGGCGCGCTGTTGGCCAAGGGCCGCCTGACGGGCGTGCAGTTTGAGGCGCTCTTTACCGATGGCCTGTATTTTGAGATTGGTCGACAGGCGATTCAGGCGGCCCAGGCGCTGCGTCGTGTGCTGCACGAGCGCGGCTACCAGTTCTTTTTGGAGACGCCCACAAACCAGCAGTTCGTGATTCTGCCCAACGAGGACATGGCCCGCATTCGCGAGCATGCGGCGATCGAGTACTGGGAAAAGTACGACGATACCCACACGGTGGTGCGCTTTTGCACCAGCTGGGCCACGACGCAGGAGGACATCGACGCGCTGGCGGCTGTCCTGTAGCCTGATGTAATGACGAGGGGCCGCCTTGCGCTGGGTTTGGCGCAAGGCGGCCTTTGTTTTTGAGAGAGAAGGGTTGTATGACCGAGATGTCCGAGCCGGCGATTCGCCTGGCGACGCCCGAAGACGCGCCGGCGTTGCTTGCCATCTATGAGCCGTATGTGCGCCAGACGGCGATTACCTGCGAATACGAGGTGCCGAGCGTTGAGGAGTTCGCCGGGCGCATCGAGCGTACGCTCAAACGCTATCCGTATCTGGTGATGGAGCTGGACGGGCGTCCGGTAGGCTATGCCTATGCGAGTCCGCTCAACAGCCGCGAGGCATACGACTGGTCGGTCGAGACGTCGATTTACCTGGCACGCGACGTGCGCCACGGCGGGCTGGGCCGCAAGCTGCACGATGCGCTCAAGCAGTGCCTGATCGCGATGGGCATCACCAACATGTGCGCGCTCATCGCCGTGCCGCACGACAAGGACGACGAGTATCTAACGCACAACAGCCAGGACTTCCATGCCCATATGGGATATCGCTTGGTGGGTGCTTTCGACCGCTGTGCCCAAAAGTTCGGCCGCTGGTACGACATGTGCTGGATGGAGCTGGTCCTGGCCGAGCGCACCCCCAACCAGCCCAAACCAACCTGGTTCCCCGACCTTCCTAAACCTACCATTTAGGGACAGGTTTATTTTGGCAGGTTTTTGGCTGTCTTGTGGTATCAAATCGCCGCAAGTAGCGTGGCGTTTGTACGCTATTTTGACCTGGATTGTCCCCTCGGGACGCCTTGCGGGCTAAGTGAGTAGGCTTTTTTGGCGCAGGCCGAGCACAAAGCGTATCTGCCTTAGTAAAACCGCAGGTCACGGAGGTGGCTGTTTTGAATGTGCTCGGCAGGTCGCGAAAAGTCTACTCACTTAGATTTACGGTGCTGGATATTTTGGGCAGGAACAGTTGAGCTTGGGCGGCGAGTGTTGCCAGGCGATGTTGGCATTTGCGCCATGCCGGCTTGAGATTTAATAAAAACCGCAGGTAAAACGTTTATTAGGTACATTTTGCCTCGTTTGGTGCGCTAGCCGATGGGCTCGGTGTATTTGGCGCGGTCGGTGCGCTGGATACGCTTGGAGATATGGAGCGGGTGGCCGTCGGTGTCGTAGACGTAGTCGGTGATCAAGATCAGCGCCTGCCCACGCTCAACGTTGAGCAAAAACGCCTCGTTTTGCGAGGCATAGCACACCTCAAAGGTCTTATGTCCCTGTGCCGGCGCGCGATGGAATTCTTGGCGCAGCGTGGCGTAGAGCGAACCGTTGATATCGCGATCGATGAGTGCCTCAAAGCTCGGTGGTAGATAGGTGGTTTCCAGGCACAGCGGCGCATCGTCCAGGTAACGCAGGCGGACAAGTTTGACGAGCTTGCTGCCCACGGCGGCGTCAAAGAACTTAGCTATGCTGCCGGCCGCCTTGGCAAAGCCCGAGTCCACGGTGCGCGTGGTGGGCTTCATGCCCTGGCCCTGTACCTGTGCCGTGTAGCTCGAAAACACCAGGTTGTTCTCGTGGAGCGCCGGCGTGTCGGCCACAAAGGCGCCACGTCCGCGCTCGGTGCGCACCAGGCCCTCGTCAACTAACACCTTAAGCGCGTGGCGCACGGTGCTGCGCGACAGCCCCGATTCGTCCATGAGTTCCATCTCGGACGGCAGCTTGTCTTCGCGCGCGTAGACGCCGGCGGCGATGCGGTCGCGCAGCGTTGCCGCCAGACGCTCGTATTGGGCCAAGTTCTTTTTTGACGAAGTGATCATGCGAACAACCTGTATCTAACTTGTATGCTTACAGAACCAAGCATGTATCCAACATGACAACAAAACCGCTGGTAATGGCTTGCCGAAAACTTTACCAGCAAAATTTCTAAGACAAATATAGCATACAACTAGTCGACATAACCAAAACATGTATGTAACTTGTATGCCATCGAGAGCATCAAACGAGAAGAAAGGCTGATGCACGATGACTACTCAGGAACAGGTTAAGGACGTCGTCTCCCAGGTTTTGGCTGACAAGGCAGACAAGGGCGGCATCAAGCGCGTCGTGTGGATTGGCGCCGGTGGATCCAACGGCGGCAACTATCCTGCCCAGTACTTTATGGAGCACGAGGCCACGCAGGTCGTGAGCTCCAGCTACACCAGCAACGAGTTCGTGCACGCCACGCCTGCCTACGTCAACGAGAACACCCTGGCCGTCGTCGTGTCCATGCGCGGCACCAAGGAGACCATCGTCGCCGCCCAGGTCGCCAAGAACCACGGCGCCAGCACCATCGCCATCTATGTTGACGAGTCCGGCCTCACCGAGGTCTGCGACTACAAGATCCAGTACGACAGCCTGGCCATCGACGAGTCCTGCATGGGCCGCACCAACTCCGCCGTCGTGACCATGATTGCTATGGAGCTTACGCAGCAGACCGAGGGCTATGCCGAGTACGAGGCCGCTATGGCCGCCTTCGACTTGGTCGACCCCATCTATCGCAAGGCTGTCGAGTACACCCGTCCGCTCGCTGCCAAGTGGGCCGAGCAGAACGCCGACAAGCCCTGCATCAACGTGATGGCTCAGGGCCCGCTCTTTGGTGCCGCCTACGTCTTTAGCATCTGCAACGTGCAGGAGATGCTGCAGATCGACTCCTGCACCATCAACACCTGCGACTTCTTCCACGGCCCCTTCGAGATCCTGGACAAGCGTACCTCGCTGTTCCAGCTCATCAGCGTCGGCCGCAGCCGCTGCAACGACGAGCGCGGCATTCGCTTTGTCAACCAGTACGGTGGTGAGCGCGTCTACCAGCTCGACGCCAAGGAGCTCGGCCTCAACGACATCAAGGACAGCGTGAGCGAGTACTTCAACCACCTGATCTTTGCCCCGATCCTCAACAACGTCTACATGCGTGCGCTCTCCGCCGTCACCCACAAGGACTACATGACGCGCCGTTACATGTGGAAGCTGGATTACTAAGGGATAGAGCGGCCTAACAGCCCAATACCCCTCATGAGTTGCGGTGGAATAGTTCCTGTTTGGGAGTGTGAAGCCTCTGTTTGAGAACTATTTCACCGCAACTGCTAGAGCGGCACTTGGGGACGTTCCCTTTCTGCCGGCAGTTAGGGATGTTCCTTTTGTGCCGGCAGTTAGGGATGTTCCTTTTGTGCCGGCAGTTGGGGACACTCCTTGTGTCGAGAGATTTCCCGTTCGCCGATTTGTGCCTTGAAAAATGTATATAACGACTATAACGTAGCATGAAACATATTGGAAATAATACTGAGGAGGCTGCGTTGAAGAGGAGCAATCTGGGCTATGTGCTGGTGCTGATCGCCGCGCTTATGTGGGGCAGCATCGGAATCTTTGTAAACGGCATCTCGGCCATGGGCGTTTCGTCCCAGAGCATGGCTGCCTTTCGCTTGTTGGTCGGAGCGCTTATCTTGGCGCCGGTCCTGATGTTTATGGGCTGCCGTCCGGGTGAGGGGTCTACCGTGGTTCAGGGTCCGCTGACCCTGTTCAAGGCAAGCCCTAAAGAGCTTGTTTCCTGCGCGCTTGTCGGTATCGTCGGTTTGGCTGCCGCCAACACCTGCTATTACGAGTGCATGCGCGAGGTGGGCATGTCCACGGCATCGGTGCTGCTCTACACGTCGCCGGTGTTTGGCGTCGCGCTCGGCCGCGTCCTTTATCGCGAGGACGTGACCCTCAACAAGCTCGTTGCCATTGTCTTTAACATCGTTGGCTGTGTGCTTGCGGTGACCAATGGCGACCTTTCCGGTTTTCATTTTTCGGTTTGGGGCGTCACGTCGGGCGTGATTGCAGGCCTTTGCGGTGCGTCGCTCGCGGTGTTTAGCCGGATAGCAACCAAGACGGTCCACCCGCTGGCTGTCACGTTTTGGGGCTTTGTTTTTGGCGGTGCGGTTATGGCAGCTATCGCGGCTCCGTGGCCGGATGTCGCCGCGGCAATGTCGCCACAGCTGCTGCTGCTGTTCCTTGGCTTTGGACTCATCCCCACAGCCGTGGCTTACATCTTATATATGCAGGGTCTGTCCATGGGGCTCGAGACGTCGAAAGTTCCCGTCGTAATGTCATTCGAGACAGTCGTCACCGTACTGCTGGGCATTGGTGTCTACGCCGAGCCCGCCGGCGCGATCAAAGTTCTGGGCATCGTTTTGGTGCTCGCGTCCATCGTGATTATGAACACCGACTTTTCCAAGCTGCGCAACAGTGTGTTTGTCGGTCATGTCGTTGAGAGCATGACCTTTAAGCCCAACGCGTGGTGGACGGAGAAATCGCAGGACATGGATCTCTTCCGCGAGCGCACGGGCATTGCGCTGGAGCCCACCGTGCAGGAAAGCCCCTGGTACTTCGTGCGATAGGGGGTTGCGCGCGGCGTCCGACCTGGGGTTATCCAGCCAGCGCCGGCCTACCCAAGACCATCGTTTCGATTGCGTTAAACCCGCCAACGGTCGTTTTTCACCCGCGAACGGTTTAAATACTAATTATCAATATCCGCAACGTATAAGACGTTATAATGACCATAACGAAAAGGAGGAGGCAAGATGAATCAGATCATTCTCGCATCTCATGGCGGCCTGGCCGCAGGCGCCAAAGACACGCTCGAGATGGTTCTCGGCGACGTGTCGAACGTCCACGTCGTGTCGCTTGCTCGTGACGACAAGGAGCCCATCACCAATAAGGTGGACGCCATGATCGCCACGTTCAACGCGGACGACACCGTCTATGTGCTGACCGATATGCTCGGCAGCTCGGTCAACAACAACATGGTCGAGCTTTCCAAGAACGGCACGAAGTTCACGGTTGTCAGCGGTTTCAACATCCCGCTGGCGCTCACGCTTGCCATGAGCCCCGCCCCCGTCAAGGGTGCCGAGCTCGCAACCCTCATCAACGAGGCCCGCACCGGTCTGACCAACCCCAACGCACCGGTCGAGGCCGCCGCGGCTCCCGCCAAGAAGGCCAAGGCATCCCGTCACAGCTCCGGTCCCGCCAAGATCGTCCTCGCACGTCTTGACTACCGTCTGCTGCACGGCCAGGTCGTCTTTACCTGGACCACCAAGGTTCAGGCCGAGCGCATCATCGTCGTCGACAACGCTGCCGCCAACGATGACATCAAGAAGGGCGCTCTTAAGCTGGCCAAGCCCCAGGGCGTGCGCCTGAACGTCTTCACCGTCGAGCGTGCCCTCGCCAAGATGGACAAGCTCAACACCCTCGGTGAGCGCGTCATGTTCGTCTTTGGCAACACGGCCGAGATGCTGCAGTTCTGCCAGGGCTACAAGCTCGACGCCATCAACCTGGGCGCCACCGCCAACCACGACGGTGCCGATCAGATTGGCGGCAAGGACAGCTCCGTCTTCCTCGACGCCACCCAGAAGGCCGACGTCAACCAGCTGCTCGACATGGGCATCAAGCTCTATGTCCAGCAGACCCCTACGTATCAGAGCGTCGACATCGACGCCAAGCTGTAATCAACCAGGCTTTTGCCTGACTGAAAGGAGAAGGGTATGAATACGTTCATCAGTGCGGTGCTCGTCGGCCTCGTCGGCGTGTTCTGCATGTGGGACTCCCGCCTGCTCGGTCGTCTTAACTTCGAGCAGCCCCTCGTTGGCGCTACGCTCGTCGGTCTGCTGCTGGGCGATGTGCCCACCGGCCTTGCCGTCGGTGCCGCCGTCGAGCTCGTGTCCATGGGCCTGGTGCAGGTCGGCGCCGCCGTTCCGCCCGATATGGTCCTGGGCGGCATCGTGGCCGCTGCCTTCGCATGCCTGACCGATGCTTCCGCCGAGACCGCCATGACGATCGCCATCCCGGTCGCCGTCCTGGGTCAGCTCCTCGGCATCGTGTTCCGTTCCATCATCGCCGCCCTCACCCATGTGGCAGATAACGCGATCGATAACGGAAAGTTCAAGACCGCCTACCGTATGCACATCTGCGCCGGCTCCGGTCTGTACGCCGTCATGTACTTCCTGCCGATCTTCCTCGCCGTCTTTGTTGGCACCGACCTGGTTCAGGCCATCGTCAACATGGTTCCCGAGTGGCTGTCCACTGGTCTTAACGTTTCGACCAAGATCATGACCGCCTACGGCTTGGCCCTGCTGCTCACCATGATGATCAAGAAGGGTATGACTCCGTTCCTGTTCATCGGTTTCCTGCTCGCCGCTTACCTCAACCTGTCCGTCATCGCGGTCGCTCTGATCGGTGTGTGCCTGGCTGTCGTCTTCATGGGCTTCAAGTTCAACGGTTCCCATGCAGCCGCCGGTGTCGATTCCGACTACGATCCGCTCGAAGACGACGAAGACTAAGGAGGAACACACTATGGCAACCGCAACCAAGGACGTGTCCCTGAACAAGAAGGTCAGCCAGTTCTTCTGGCGCTCCTGGGCCATCCAGGCCTCTTGGAACTACGAGCGTCAGATGAACATGGGCTTCCTCTACGGCATGGTTCCCACGCTCGATCGCCTCTATCCGGATGAGTCCGACCCCAGGCAGCTTGCTGCTAAGAAAGAGGCTTACCACCGTCACATGGCGTTCTACAACTGCACCCCGCAGACGAGCGCTTTCATCCTGGGCCTCTCCGCCTCCATGGAGGAGGAGTACGCCAAGGATCCCGAGAACTTCGATCCCGATTCGATCAACGCGGTCAAGACCTCCCTCATGGGTCCGCTTTCCGGCATCGGTGACTCCTTCTTCCAGGGCACCATCCGCGTTATCGCCTTTGGCCTGGGCGTTCAGCTGGCTCAGCAGGGCTCCATCATGGGCCCGATCCTGGCTATGCTCATCTCCATCGTCCCCTCTGTGCTGATCACTTGGTTCGCAGCCAAGATGGGCTATCAGGGCGGACACGAGTACCTGAGCAAGCTTCAGGGCGGCGACCTCATGGAGAAGCTCATGTATGTCTGCGGCATCGTGGGTCTTATGTCCGTGGGCGGCATGATCGCTACGCTGATCGGCGCCACCACCCCGCTGCAGTTCGCTGAGGGCACCGTCGTGATCCAGGACATCCTGGACGGCATGATGCCCCAGATGATTTCCCTTGGCCTCACTGGCCTTATGTACTGGCTCATCAAGAAGAACGTCAACACCGGTTGGCTTCTCGTGATCGCCATCGTGGGCGGCATCGCCCTCTCCGCGGCCGGCATCCTGGCCTAGTCGCGACCCAATGCTTCCCCCGGGGGCCTGCCTGGCATCCCATACCCCAGGCAGGCTTCCATCCCTAACATGTGACAAGGGGACAGTTCCTTTGTCACATCCTCAACGGGCCGGCGACTCGGTCCTAACCACGGTAACCCTGCGAGCGTCCGGCAATGTGGCGCCGCAACAAATCGAAAGGAATGTGTCAAGATGTACGAGATCGACCTTAACCTCCCTAAGCAGATCGTCGCTGACGTCCTGTCCAACCACGAGATTCACAGCGTCGCTTTCGTCGGCTGCGGTGCTTCCATGTCCGACCTTTACCCCGCCAAGTACTTCCTGGCCAACAACACGGACAAGCTGAACGTTCAGATCTTCACCGCTAACGAGTTCAACTACGACACGCCTTCCTGGGTCAACGAGCACACCTTCGTGATCACCTGCTCCCTCGGTGGCTCCACGCCCGAGACCGTCGAGGCCAACAAGACCGCCAAGAAGCACAACTGCCCGGTCGTCTCCCTCACCAACAAGGCTGGCTCCGCTCTGACCGTCGACGCCGACCACGTCATCGTCCACGGCTTCCACGCCAACTACGCTGCCAAGTGCGAGAAGCCCGGCTATGCCATCGCTCTTGCTCTCGAGATCCTTCAGCAGACCGAGGGCTATGACCACTACGAGGACATGATCACCGGCCTCACCAACGTTTTCGATCTCTGCGAGAACGCCGCTCAGCACTGCAAGAAGCTCGCCAAGAAGTTCGCCGAGGACTTCAAGGACGACAAGATGATCTACTTCATGGCCTCCGGTGCCTCCGAGAAGATGGCTTATTCTCACGCCGCCTTCCTGTTCACCGAGATGCAGTGGATCGACGCCGCCGCCTACAACACCGGCGAGTACTTCCACGGCCCGTTCGAGGTTTCCACCGAGGGTAAGCCCTACGTCTTCTTCATGTCCGATGGTGCTACCCGTCCGATGGACGCTCGCGCCCTCACCTTCCTTGAGCGCATGGGCGCCAAGGTCGCTCTGATCGACTCCAAGGACTACGGCCTGGCTGACGCCGTGCCCGCGAGCGTCGTCACCTACTTCAACCCGCTGCTGCACCTCGCCGTTATGCGCGAGTACGGCAACCAGATCGCCGAGGCCCGTCAGCACCCGCTGACCATGCGTCGCTACATGTGGAAGCTTTCCTACTAATCACAAGTAAGTAGACCTTACGGGTTGATTGAGAGGGGATGGGGTTTGCGCCCCGTCCCCTTTTTGCTTTGGGGCGTGTCTGTCGCGTCGCAAAACACCAGATAAAACCTACCAAAATAAACCTGTCCCTTTTTGGCAGGTGGGAGGAGATGCGTATGATCAAGGCAGTGCTGTTTGATATGGACGGCGTGCTGGTCGATACCGAGTGGTTCTACAACCGTCGCCGCGTGGCGTTTATGGAGGAAAAGGGGTTCCACTTTGACGAGATCCCCGATCTTTCGGGGTCTAACGAGCCTGCCATCTGGAAGTCGCTGGTGCCCGACGATGTTGAGCTGCGCGAGCGCTTGCGCGTTGAGTACAAGCAGGTCTACAGCCCGGTTCACCCTGTTCCGTATGCCGAGCTGCTCAACGAGCAGACGGAGCCGGTGATGCGCGAGCTGCACGAGCGCGGCGTCAAGTGTGCCATCGCGAGCTCGTCCTATCGCGAGCTCATTGACGAGCTGGTGGAGATTGCCGGTATCACCGACGTGCTGGACTACACCATCAGCGGTCACGAGTGCAGTGCGTTTAAGCCCGACCCCGAGATCTACCTGCGTGCCATGGAGGCGCTGGGTATGGAGCCTGCCGAGTGCCTGGTTATCGAGGACTCGCCTTTGGGTATCGAGGCCGGCAAGCGCTCCGGCGCCCGCGTCCTGGCACTGCGTCCGCACGAGGGCGTCAACCTCGATCAATCGCGAGCCGATGCCGTTATCGATAATCTGACCGACATTCTGGCCGCTTTGTAGCGTCAATCCGCCGCGAGAAGTGCCGATTCGCGCATTTATCGCGGCGGATTGGCTCATTTTGGCTTCAATTTGGATCAGTTTGGCTTCGACTCAGACTAAGTGAGTAGACTTTTTGGCGCATGCCGAGCACAAAGCGTTTCTGCCTTAGTAAAACCGCAGGTCACAGAGGTGGCTGTTATTGGCTGTGCTCGGCAGGTTGCGAAAAGTCTACTCACTTAGAATTTGGGCCTTTGGTTGTGGGGTTACCGGTCCCGTTTTGGTTGTCGAGAGAGGGTGAATTGAAGCGCCCCCGCACGCTCCATGTTACAATCGCCGGCATGCCCCACAACTACATCTGCCTTCGAAGGGAGCCTACGTGGCGAACGCCATCGACCAGCTCACGGACCGCGTGCTCGTGCTCGGCCGCCTCACCATCGTCCGCCGTGCCATCACCGCCGTGGCGGTCACCATTTCCGCCGTTCTCCAGACATTCCTGATCCAGGCGTTCATTCGGCCCGCCGACCTGCTTCCGAGCGGTCTTACCGGCGTCGCGGTCCTGCTCGATCGCGTTACCTCGCTCGGCGGCGTTCACATCGACATCTCGCTCGGTATGCTCGCGCTCAACATCCCCGTGGCGCTCCTATGCTGGAGCGGCATTAGCAAGCGCTTCGTCATCTTCTCTATGATGCAAGTTGTGCTCTCATCGCTGTTCCTCAACATCTTTCATTTCGCCCCGTTTTTGGGCGACAAGATCATGCTCATCATTTTTGGTGGCGTGGTCTCGGGTCTGGGCGCTGCCATCGCGCTCAAGTCCGGCGCATCTACCGGCGGCACCGACTTTATCGCGCTGTGGGTCTCCAACCACACGGGCAAGACCATCTGGGGCGTTATCTTTGGTTTCAACTGCTTTATCCTGGCGATCTTTGGCTTTATGTTTGGCTGGGACAATGCAGCGTACTCCATCGTGTTCCAGTTTATTTCGACCAAGACCATCGACAGCTTCTATCGTCGCTACGACCGCGTGACGCTGCAGATCACGACGCGCAAGGCAGACGAGGTCATGACTGCCTATGTTGACCATTTTCAGCACGGCATTAGCTGTGCCGAGGTCATCGGCGGATACAGCCGCGAAAAGATGTACCTGCTGCACGCCGTTGTCTCGACCTACGAGAGTCAGGACATTATCAAGCTGGTATGCGACATTGATCCCGGCGCCGTGATCAACGTGTTCCACACGCTCAACTTTGTGGGCGGCTGGTGGGGCGGTCATGTTGACGAGCCCATGCCCACGGCCGTACCCGATCCCGACAAGCCCGCGCGCATGGCCTGCAGGCAGGCGCGCCTCAGCGAGCAGGACAGTTTGCAGCAGGACGACGGCAGGTAAGGATTTGCTGTATGCGGTGTATCGTTTTATCAAACTGAGGTATCATAAAACTAGACGTTATATACGTATTAGTACTTTCGATATTTCGATAAGAGTGATTAGATATGCCTGCGCCCAAAAATGCACCGCTTTACCAGCAGATTTACGACGAAATCAAGGATGCGATCGAGAAAGGTGTTTATGCACCCAAGGAGCGTATTCCTTCCGAGCTTGAGCTAGCCGAGCAGTACGAGGTGAGCCGCATTACGGTGCGCCGCGCCGTCGAGGAGTTGTGCTCCGATGGCTACCTGGTTAAGCAGCAGGGCCGCGGCACCTTTGTTTCCACGCCGCACATCAATCGCCAGTTTCACGCCTCGACGCTGCAGACGTTTACCGCGCTGTGTGCCGACAACGGCATGAAGGCGGGCGCACATGTGGTCGATCGCCAGATCGTTCCGGCGCGCCAAAACGAGATGGAGTTCTTTGGCCTGCAGAAGGATGCGTTGCTGCTGCATATCAAGCGCGTGCGTACGGCCGACGGTGAGCCCATCTTTGAGGAGAACATCTTTGTGCCGTTTGACGCCTACCGTGAGCTGTTGACGGCCGATCTTGAGGACAAGTCGATTTTTGCCGAGGTCGAGCGTGTTGGCGGAACGCCGATTGTTTCGGTTGGCTACCGCACGGTCGAGGCCGTTCGCGCCAATGCCGAGCAGGCAGCAGAGCTGGGCATCGCCCCGCACGATCCGCTGCTCAACCTGCGCGCCGGCTTTACCGGTCCCAACGATGAGCCGGTTTTGCTCGGCAAACAGTACTACGTGGGTAGCCGCTACGTCATGGTGATGTAAGTTACGCGGTTTTACCAAACCGCGTAACGGGCCGACGCTACGCCTTTGGTTCCGCCGTTCTGACGAACGACGGACCGGTCGACGCTGCAAGCCCGCCAGAGCGGCAATCTGCCTTTCAACTTCGGCGGCATGACCAGAAGGTCAATGCCGCCTCGTTTCAAGGCACCTTGCTCGCTCTGGCGGGCTTTCGCTGTCCGTGCCAAGACATCGGCGCTGCCTGTGGCCGGCCGCCGTGCGGCACTGGTCCGCATGGCGGCGTATAATCGGCGGCAGATGACTTGAACGTTAGGAAACCATGACCGATAGCATGCAGCAGATGGCGCTCGACACGCTCGGCGCCTATTTTGGCTACACCTCGTTTCGCCCAGGACAGGACCGCATGGTCGATGCGATTCTTGCCGGTCGCGATGCGCTGGGCGTTATGCCCACGGGCGCCGGCAAGTCCATTTGCTACCAGGTGCCCGCGCTCATGCTGCCCGGCATCACCTTTGTGGTGAGTCCGCTGCTGTCGCTTATGGAGGACCAGACCCGTGCGTTGCTCGCGGCGGGTGCGCGACCCAGCTATCTCAACTCCAGCCTTACCCCGGCCCAGCAAAACACCGTGCTCAAGCGGGCGCGCGAGGGTCGTTATCAACTTATGTACGTGGCACCCGAGCGCCTGCTCGAGCCGCGCTTTTTAGCCTTTGCGCAGGAGGCCGCGGCGGACGGCGGCATTGGCGTACCGCTCGTGGCCATTGACGAGGCCCACTGCGTGAGCCAATGGGGCCAGGATTTCCGTCCCGCCTACCTGCAGATTCGCGAGTTCATCGAATCGCTTCCGCAGCGTCCCATTGTGGCGGCCTTTACCGCTACGGCAACCGAGCGCGTGCGTGCGGACATCCAGCAGATGCTCGGCCTGCAAAACCCCGCGACGGTGGTGACGGGCTTCGATCGCAAGAACCTCTACTTTGGCTGCGAGGAGATGGGCGACAAAGCCAAGACCGCCTGGGTGCGCGACTATGTGATCGCGCATTCGGGCGAGAGCGGCATCGTGTATTGCTCGACCCGCAAGACCGTCGATGCGCTGGCAGGTGAGCTTGCCGAGGCGCTGGGCCCCAGTGGCATTCGCGTTGGCCGTTACCATGCCGGCATGGGCAACGACGCCCGCCGCCAAAGCCAGCGCGCCTTTATCGACGACGATATCCAGGTGATGGTTGCCACCAACGCCTTTGGCATGGGCATCGACAAGCCCAACGTGCGCTACGTGATCCACAACAATGTGCCCGAGAGCATCGAGGCCTACTACCAGGAGGCGGGCCGCGCCGGCCGCGATGGCGATCCGGCCAGCTGCCACTTACTGTGGAACGGAAACGATTTTCGCATGCGCCGCTTTTTAATCGACCGCGGCGATGCGGCCGACGAGGCGCTCGACGACGAGCAACGCGCGTGGGCGCTCCAAAATCGATATCGTCTGCTCAGCCAGATGGAGGGCTACTGCAATACCACCGGCTGCCTGCGCGAATATATGCTGCGCTACTTTGGCGACGAGGCCGCGGCCGAGCATGCTGCTGCGGCTGGTGCGGGCGCCACCGCCACGGACGAAGCCGAGGGCTGCGGCAACTGCAGCAACTGCCTCACGCAGTTCGAGGTCGAGGACGTCACCGATATGGCCCGCGCCGCCGTGCGCTATGTGGCCACGCGTCCCATGCGCTTTGGCAAGTCGCTGATCGCCGACGTTCTTCACGGCGGCAACACCGAGCGCATTCGCCAGATGCATCTGGACGAGGACCGCGGCTACGGTGAGCTGTCGAGCGAATCGGTCGGGCGCATCAAGGACATCATCGGCCAGCTGTGCGGCCGCGGTTATTTGGCCACCTCGCAGGGGCAGTACCCGGTCGTGGGACTGGGTCCGCGTGCCGGCGAGGTCGAGGATGAGGCGTTCGCCTTTACCGTTAAGCGTCGCGCGTCCAAGCGCAAGGCCTCGGCTCGCGCCCGCCGTGCGGTGGATCTGCTGCGCGAGGAGGCTGAGCTGGATCAGCGCCCGCGCGTGGGCGACGATGCCGAGCTGTTCGAGCGCCTGCGTGCCTTGCGCAAGGAGATCTCGACGGAGCTGGAGATGGCGCCGTATATGGTCTTTTCCGACAAGGCTCTGCGCGGCCTGTGCCGCCTGCGTCCACAGACGCGCGACGAGCTGATCCAGGTCAACGGCATTGGCGAGAAAAAGGCCGACGCCTTTGGCGAGCAGTTTATGGCGGCGATTGAAGAATTTGAGTCCGAGCATGCGCGGGATGGAGCGTAATGATGGCAGCCGATAGCAAGACCGAACGTTCCGAGCGCGCCGAGGTGTCCGCCGTGCCGCTGTACCAGCAGGTTATGGACGACCTAAAGGGCGAGATCGCGCGCGGCGTGTACGCGGCCGGCTCGCGTATTCCTTCCGAGATGGAGCTCGCGAAGTCCTACGGCGTGGGACGCATCACCGTGCGCCGCGCCATCGAGGAGCTGTCGCGCGCGGGGTATCTCAGCCGCCAGCAGGGGAGGGGCACGTTTGTGTGCGCGCCCAAGCTCAAGCGCAAGATTCGCCAGAAGGGTGACGTCCAGAGTTTTACTGAGGGTTGTGCTGCCAACGATATGGTGGCCGGAGCGCGCCTGGTGTCGCGCACGGTGGTTGCGGCGACGCGCGAGGACGCGGCGTTTTTTGGCGTGGAGCCCGGCAGTGAGCTTATCGTGGTCGAGCGCGTGCGCACGGCCGACGGCATCCCCGTCATGCTCGAGAACAACGCCTTTGTGCTCGCCGACCATCCCTACCTGCAGACGCTGGCCGATAAGGACCTCGCCGACAACTCGATCTTCTCGCTCGTTGCCGAGCATTCGGGTCGCGCGCCGCTCAAGTCCGACCCTTGTACCGTGGAGATTGCGCTTGCCGACGCTCAAGTCGCGCCACTGCTCGAGATCCCGGTCGGTGAGCCGCTCTTTTATATGGAGGCGTACTTTACCGATGCGGACGAGCGGCCCTTGCTGCTCGGGCGCCAGAAGATAGTGGGCTCGCGCTACGTCTTCGACATCTAACGTCCACAGATAGAACAACATAGAACAAGTTTGGCGAAATGACTTCACCCACGACAGTGTGCGTGCTATAAATAGGACAACATAGAACGACCACAGCTACGAGCATCCGTCGCCAAAAGCCACCACACAAGGAGGAGCATCAGCATGAACGCACATGATCTGATTCAGGAAATTATCGAGCGCAAGGGCAAGGTCGAGAATG
This sequence comes from uncultured Collinsella sp., assembly GCA_900542715.1. GTDB lineage: Bacteria > Actinomycetota > Coriobacteriia > Coriobacteriales > Coriobacteriaceae > Collinsella. Next base: position 35,839 of record UQOQ01000007.1, on the reverse strand, counting down.
TCTTTTGGATCGCCTGCGGCGGTTCGATGATCGACCTCATGCCGGCTAACGAACTGCTCAAACGCGAGGCCACCACGTTTACCTCGACGGTCTACACGGCGCGCGAGTTTTGCCTGATGGCCCCCAAGAGCCTAGGGCCGAAGTCGCTCGTCGTCGCCTGCAGCCACAGCGGTAACACGCAGGAGGTTGTCGACGGTTGCGAGATGGCGCTGGCTGCCGGAGCCAAGGTCGTTGCCCTCACCGACTGCGAGGGCTCAAAGATCGACAACGGCAAGTGGACCACCTGGGTCTATCCGTGGGGCGAAGGCGTGCCACAGGCCGAGGTACCGCAGGGTATCGGCGTCCTGATGGCTGCCGAGCTGCTCGACCAGCAGGAGGGCTACGAGGCACTCGCCGACATGTACGCCGGCCTTAAGCAGATGGATGCGCTGCTGCCCGCTGCCCGCGAGAAGGTCAACGCCGAGCTGGGCGATCGCTTTGCCGAGCTCTGCCAGCAGCACAAGTTCTTCTATATCCTGGGGTCCGGCCCCAACTTTAGCCAGACCTACGCCATGGCCATCTGCTCGCTCATGGAGATGCAGTGGCAGCACTGCTGCTACATCCACTCCGGCGAGTACTTCCACGGCCCGTTCGAAGCCACCGAGCCCGGCGTGTTCTACTTTGTACAGCTCGGATCGGGCGAGTGCCGCCCCATGGAGGAGCGCGCGCTGGCGTTCCTCAACACGCACACCGATACGGTCATGGTGCTCGACGCACTCGAGTACGGCGTGGGCGACGTGCCTGCCAGCGTGCGTTCGTACCTGGAGCCGATCTTCTTCTACAACATGAGCTGCGAGCTGCGCGCCGCCCGCGGCAAGGTGTTCGACCACAGCCCCGAGGTTCGTCGCTACATGGGCATCGAGCAGTACTAAGTAACGGGAAAACCATTCACCTTCGATTCGCAAGGGCACTGCGTGAGTCAAAAAAGCGGGCCACGCCGGGGATTTCCGGCGCGGCCCGCTTAGTATCGCGCTTAGATTCGCAAGGTTGCGGCAGCCAGCGGCCTACTTTGCGTCGTAGGCCTCGGCGTTCCACCAGTCGAGCTGGGCGATGTTGTCGCGGATGTGCTGGCAGCTCTTGTGGAAGCCCTCGAGCTCGTGCTCGGACAGGTCGAGCGTGTAGACCTCCTCGACGCCCTCGGCACTGATCACGCACGGCAGGGAGGTAAAGATGCCCTCCTCGCCATACTGACCGGTCATGAGCGTGGAGGCGGAAAGCACGGCGTGCTCGTTGTGCAGCACGGCGGCGCAGACGCGCGCGGCGGAGTTGGCGACGGCGTACTCGGTGCACTGCTTGCCCTGGTAGGTCACATAGCCGCCCTTGCGTGCAAGCTCCTCGACCTCCATGTGGTCGAAGGCGTACTTGTCGGGGTTCTCGGCCTGAAGCTCGTTAAGGCTCTTGCCGGCGATGGTCGCGGACTTAAAGGCGGCCAGCTGGCTAAAGCCGTGCTCGCCAATCATGTAGGCGTCGATGGACTTGGGGCTCACGCCGACCTTCTTGGAGATCTCGGTACGCAGACGGGCGGAGTCCAGACCGCAGCCCGAGCCGATGATCTTCTTGGGATCGTAGCCGGTCAGGTGCCACAGCTCGGTGCACACGACATCGCAGGGGTTGGAGATGCTCACGAAGATGCCGTCGAAGCCGGCGTCGACGATGCGCTTGGCAAAGGTGCGGGCGGCGTCAGTGGTAAAGAACAGCTCGCCGTCGCGGTTTCCGGCGGCAAGCGCAACCTTGCCGGCGGCGTTGACGATGACGTCGCAGCAGGCAAGCTCCTCGTAGTGGTCGTAGCAGTTGACGATCTTGGTGTTGTACGGGACAAACGAAAGGGAGTCGCGCAGGTCCTGGACCTCGGACGTCACCTTGGCCTCGTTGATATCGCACAGGTACAGCTCGTCGGCAATGCCCTGCATGAGCAAGCTGTTGGCGACATGTGCTCCTACGTGGCCCTGGCCGACCACACCGATCTTACGCGTCTGGTACATATACGTATCCTTTCGGCCGAGTTTTTCGCGTCGAACCATTGTAGCGTCCTGCTGCCACTTTGCTAGACTAAAGCGCCGTAGATTTTTGGGACATGCCTTAATCTCTACTTTTGGAGTGATTTGGGCCGCTGACGGCATCGCTGGGCGATGTGCTCGCGCGGATGGGGCCGCTCGTTGTACCATAGCTGCAACTGACTCGTAAGGAGCATCCATGCCCATTCGCATTCCCGACGCCCTCCCTGCCGCCGCGCAGCTCGAGAGCGAGAACATCTTTGTCATGACCGAGTACCGCGCGCTGCACCAGGACATCCGTCCGCTGCGTGTGCTCATCCTCAACCTCATGCCCACCAAGATCGCCACCGAGACGCAGATTATGCGCAAACTCTCCAACACGCCGTTGCAGGTGGAGGTGGACCTGCTGCGCACCAAGACGCACGAGGCCACGCACGTGAGCGCCGGCCACCTGGAGACGTTCTACCGCACGTTCGACGACATCCGCGACATCCACTACGACGGCCTGATTATCACGGGCGCGCCCGTGGAGCAGATGCCATTCGAGGAGGTCGACTACTGGCCCGAGCTTTGCCAGATCATGGATTGGTCCACCACGCACGTGCACTCCACGCTGCACATTTGTTGGGGCGCGCAGGCGGGGCTCTACCATCATTACGGTATCCAGAAGTACGATCTGCCGGCAAAGGCGAGCGGCGTGTTCGAGCATTATCTGGTGAAGCCGCAAAGCCCGCTGGTCCGCGGCTTTGACGACCGTTTCTATGCCGTGCATTCGCGCAACACCGATGTGCGCCGCGAGGACGTGGAGGCCGAGCCGCAGCTTGAGGTCGTGGCCGTGTCCGACGAGGTGGGCCTGTACATCGTCAAGTCGACCGACAGCCGTCGCTTCTTTGTCTTTGGCCATCCCGAGTACGATACCGACACGCTGCGCCTGGAGTACGAGCGAGACGTGAAGCGTGGGCTCAACCCCCAGGTGCCGGCGCATTACTTCCCGGGTGACGACCCCGCCGCCGAGCCGCGCAACGTCTGGCGTAGCCAGGCCCAGCTGCTCTACACCAACTGGCTCAACTACTACGTCTACCAGACCACGCCCTACGACCTAGCCCGCGCCGGCGAGGAGCACTAGGCCTGTCGGGAGGTGCGCCAGCCGTTAGGCGCTGATGATGTGGGGTAGCGGCAAGTCGCGGGCGTCGGTGGGAACGTGGTCGACGCGTTGCTCGTCAAAGGCGATGCCGATGATTTGGCATGCGGGCGAAACGGTGGGCAGGTAGCGGTCGTAGCAGCCGCCGCCGTAGCCCAGGCGGGCGCCGGTACAGTCGAAGGCCTCGAGCGGCACGATGATCATGTCGAGAGCTTCGGCAGGCACGATGGGAAAGCGGTCGCTGTCGACATCCGTGGCGGCAAAGGCCCGCGTGGGGTGGGCGATAAACGGCGCCGCGGGTGTGTCGCCGGCAGCGGCCACCCGCATGCACATGCGCTGGCCACAAGCCACGGCGTCTGTTGCCGAGAGCATGCACGGATAGGCGACGCGCCAGCCGCGTTTGGCGGCCGCGGCGGCAAACGCGGCTGGGTCTGCCTCGGAACCCATGGCGGCATAGACGGCGACGGTACGCGGCGTCGCCGAATCCGAGCGCTCCAACAGCTCAACAAGCCGCGCACAGATAGCGGCGGACTTTGCCGCCCGCGCATCCAACCCAATCGCATCGCGCCGAGCAATCACCGCCCGCCGCAACTCGTCTTTATCCATCCACGCCTCCTCTAACAAACCTGCCAAAAAGGGACAGGTTTATTTTGGCAGGTTTTATCTGGGCAAATGTCGAAACCACCACAAAGGTGCCTGTCCCCTTTGTGGTGGTTTTGCTTGCTGTGGCTAGCCCAGCAGGTCGATGACGTTAAAGCCGGCGTTGCTCTTTGCGATGACGTCGCGGCCGCCAAAGACGCAGGTGGGCGACTCGGCTGCGACGCGCGTCACGTCGGTACCGAGCGAGCGCAGCTCACCGGGCGTGGCGGCGAGCATCTGGGCGCGACGCTCCTCGCGCGCATGCGGATCGAGCCCGGCCAGGTAGGTCGTGTTGCGGCGCTTGGTGAGCGCGTACGGCTTCACCGGCGCGTCCATGCCGCTCACGCAGCTCACGATAAAGCCCTCAAAGGCGGCTTCGTCGGGCTCAAAGCTGCCGAGCCATTCGCCTGCGCGCGCCACGCGCTCAATCGAAGGATCGATCGCCGGGTCGCGGTAGGTGTAGAACGCCGCCTGACGCTCACCTGCCGCGCGGAATCCGCAGCCGTACGCCCCGCCCTTCACGCGGATCTCGTTCCACAGGTAGTCGTAGGAGAGCGCGTTGGCAGCCACGGCCCAAGTGCCTGTCACGTCAATGCCCAGGCGACGCGGGTCGCACGCGCTTGCCGCAAAGCAGATGTCGCTGGGGATCACGAAAGCCTCGTGGCGGTCGCACGGCGCCGGCACCACGAGCGCGTCGCGGCCGGCACCATCGCCCGCACCCAGCCCCAGGTTGCCCGCGGCATCCCAGTACGCGTCAAAGTCCTCATCGCTGCCGGTAAAGCTCGCCATGCAGCCATCGGCCACAAAGATGCGGCCTGCCAGCTCGGCAAGCTTGGCGCGCAGGTCGTCCAGGCGCTCGTCAAAGTGGTCGAGCAGATCGCGCAGGAACAGGTAGAAGTCCACGCCCGAAAGCTGCTCGCGCACCACGGCCGAAGGCGAGCTGTAGCTCATCGCGCGACCGAGCGCCGCCGAGTGACCGTTGTTGATAAAGCCCTGCTCAAGCCCAATGCGAATCTGCGTGAGCACGTCGCGCACGCGGTCGGCGTCGGCATCTGCCAAAAGCGTGCTCGACCATACCTCGCGCGGCAGACTCGCCAGTGCATTAATCTTCTCGGACAGGGCGCCGGCGCTCACCAGCAGGTAGGGGCGCACGCCGTCCACGTCGGGCTGGGTCATGACTTCGGTCGTAAAGCTCAAAAAGCCCAGCTTGCCAGCGAGCAAGTTGTCGAGTTCCTCGGCCGAGTGCTCGCGCGTGGACAGCTGCTTAAGCAGGCGGCAGAGCAGCGTCACATAGGGCAGGTCCTCAAACGCGACGCAGCTCAGGTCGAAATACTGCATGGCGTAGGCCAGGCGGTTGGTAGGGATGTCGTGGCGCAGACAAGGGATGGGCGCGGTCGTGTCCACGACCAGTGACGGTTCGGGGCGCGCCTCGCCAATGTCGGACACGCGCAGGCGCGGCAGCGTGGCCTTGTCCTCGGGCGTGTCCTCGGCTTCCTGCGCGGCACGCAGCGCGGCCGTGCGCTCGACCACGTTGGCCAGCTCGGCATCGGTCATGGCGTCGCGCTTGGCTGCCAGCTCTGCGGCTTCGGCACCCTCCGAACCCTCGGCGGCGTCCACCGGCACCAGCTCGACAAGCGCCATGTGGTCGTTCTCCAGCACCAGCTCGCGCAGCAGGTCCTCAAAGTAGGTGCCGTCCAGCTCGCTACGCAGCTCCTCGTACACCGGGCCGTACTTGAGTGCCAGCGTCGCGGCGTCGTCATCGTAGAGCCAGGTGCTCAGCGCGTCGCACGCAATGGCCACGCCGTCGGCGATGCCGTAGTCGCGCTGGCGCAGATCGTATTCGTTGCTGCTGATGATGGCTTCCAGGCGCTCGCGCGGAACGCCGTGCTCGCACAGGTCGCGGCAGGCGTCCTGGAACACGCGGCGCAGCTCGCGCGCCACGCCGGGCTGCGCGTTTTGCAACATGATGAGCTCGTAGGGCTGCAGGCTCTCGGCCGCGGTGTAGCTCACCACGTTGCCGCCCAGGCCGGCGGCCAGAATGGTCTTCTTAACCGGTGCTTCGTTGGAGCCCAGCAGTGCCTCAAACAGGATATCCGCCGCGATCGTGCGCTTGCGGTCGAGCGCGCTGCCCAGCACCAGGCCCAGGCCCACCAGGGCGTTCTCGGGTGTAGTGGCCATCTCGACGTGCTTGTACTCGCAGGTCACGGGCGCCTGCACGCCCAGCGGATTGGGCGCCAGCGCGGACGGGTCCTCGCCGGCGGCAACGGCTGCGTCCATGCGGCGGCTTGCGGCACTCGGCTGCGACAGATAGCGCTCGTCCAAAAAGGCCAGTGCGCGGTCCACGTCCAGGTCGCCGTAGAGTGTGATGTAGGAGTTGGAAGGATTGTAGTGGCGCGCATGCGTGTCCAGGAACTGCTCGTAGGTGAGCGCGGGAATCGCGCGCGGGTCGCCGCCGCTTTCGTGCGCATAGGCGGTGTCGGGATAGAGCGCGGCGTTGACGGCGTCGTCCAGCACGCTCATGGGGTCGGACAGCGCGCCCTTCATCTCGTTGAACACCACGCCGTTATAGTGCAGCGTGCCCTCGCGCAGGCTCGCGGAGCTGCTGTCGCCTTCGCCCTCGGCGCTCTCCGGCAGGTCCAGCTCGTAGTGCCAGCCCTCCTGCTCAAAAATGGTGGGCTTGGTATAGATGGCCGGGTTGAACACCGCGTCCAGGTACACGTCCATCAGGTTGTACAGGTCCTGCTCGTTGGTGGTGGCAACGGGGTAGATGGTCTTGTCGGGGTAGGTCATGGCGTTGAGAAACGTCTGCATGGAGCTCTTGATCAGGTCGACAAACGGCTCCTTGACGGGAAACTTGGCCGACCCGCACAGTACCGAGTGCTCAAGAATATGGAACACGCCGGTGGAATCGGCCGGCGGCGTCTTAAAGCCAATGGCAAAGGCCTTGTTCTCGTCATCGCATGCCAGGTACAGCAGGCGAGCGCCCGAGGCGGTGTGGCGCAGCACATAGGCGTCCGAGTCGAGCTCGGGCACGGTCTCGCAGCGCTCGACGGCAAAGCCGTGGCAGGTAGTGCCGGGCACTAGCAGCGCGGCGGCAGCGGCGCGCGGGTCGGTTGAGGTGGTGGGCATATGCAGTCTCCTTTGACGCCCCAGCGGGGGCGAATCGAGTCGAATCCCCGAGAGTATACCCATATGGGGCCTTCGACCAATCTGCCGCACGAGCGTGGATTTTCGGACACACGAGCGTGGATTTCCGGACGCATGCCGAATGAGCGTGGATTTTCGGACGAAATCGGCCGCCAAAAGCCCAAAAACCGTCTAAATATCCACTCTCGATATCCGACCGTTCATAATCCACGCTCATCCGCCGCCCGCACAACTCTCATATCTCATTCGTCTCTAATACGAGAGATAACAGATAGATGAGAGATAAATATGAGAGATAACAATGCTGCAAAGAGACGGGCAACCATGGTATTGTCTCAATATAGATTGTTTTACCAGCAACAACATGTTTAAATGAAACAGATGACAGACATCTTATCTTTCATCTCTCACTCATCTCTAATATGAGAGATAACAGAAAGATGAGAGATAATTACGAGAGATAACTGAGAGACGAGGGAAATCTATCCGCGGCATTCTTCGCAGAACCGAGCGAAAGGACGTGCAGATGAACGAAAACGAACTGACCGGTCTGCTCGAGTCTTTAAGGCGCATGGGCTCGGACGATCTTAACGTCGAGGTCAAGGAGAGCGCCACGACACTTTCCCGCGACGTATGGGAAACGGTCAGCGCTTTCGCAAACACCGCCGGCGGCATCATCGTACTCGGAGTGAGCGAGCACGCGGGTTTTGTCCCAGTTACAAACTTTGAGACCGAGAAAGTGCTCAACCAATTCGTGGCGGGCATGGGCGATGCCGGCGGTCGCGGAAAACTGGCCAATCCGCCCAAATACACCATTGAGCGCGTGGAGCTCCAGGGCACCGTGGTTCTGGTCATCACGATTGAGGAGCTCGACCCGTCGAGCAAGCCTTGCTATGTCATAGAGCGGGGCGCTCAAGGTGGCAGCTACAAGCGCATCGATGACAAAGACGTGCCGCTTTCGTCGACCGAGGTTTTGGCGCTGTCGTCATACGAACGGACGAGCCCTAGCGATCGCGATGCGGTGCCCGGCACGAGTGTGGGCGATCTCGACGAGTCGCTGGTCGACCGCACGATAGAGCGTGCCTATTCGTTGACGCCTCGAGCGATGCGCGGTGCGGCGGACAAGAAGACAAAGATGGAGCGTCTGAATTTCCTCGACTTCCAGGGCAATGTTACCAAGGCCGGCCTCCTTGCCGCGGGCGTTTACCCTCAGCAGTTCTATCCCAAGCTCTTCATTGATGTGGCTGTCCACGTGGGAACTCAAAAGGGAGCTGCGGGGCCACTAAGGTTTATGGACCGCACAGTCTGCGAGGGCACCCTAGGCGAGATGATTTCGGATGCCGTCGCAGCTGTCGCCAAAAACCTGCGCCGCATCTCGACCGTCCAAGGCGTCTCGCGTGTCGACTCGCTGGAGATTCCCGAGGAGGTTCTGCGCGAGGCAATCGCCAACGCCGTAATCCATCGAGAATACGGGGATCGGTTCTGTGGACAATCGATTGCTGTCGACGTCTTTGACGATCGTGTCGAGGTGACGAATCCTGGCGGCCTTTACGGGGGAAAGACTCGCGAGAACTTGTTTGACGGCAGCTCCCGATGCCGTAACGCGACGCTCGTGAAGCTCATGTCGATTGTCCCGCTTCCGGATGGCGCAGGTTCGCCAGCTGAGGGCAATGGCTCGGGCATCCCGATGATGATCGATGCCATGCGCGCGCATGGTCTGGCCGAGCCCCTGTTCTGCCCGGGGTTCGATCGGTTCAAGGTCGTACTTTACCGTTCAAAGATCGAGCCGGTCGATCATGGCGGGGACTTGATTATGACGGCACTCAAGCACTACGGCGAATTGGGGACGCGCAAACTGGCGGAGCGCACGGGACTCACGGTTTCCCAGGTTAGGGCACGCGTCAATGCGCTCATTGAGCAGGGTGAGCTTGAGCCGACGGCGCCGTCGACAAGCCGCAACCGCAAATATCGACTGTCAGAGCGCGTGGAATGAATGCGTTAGTGGACGAGGCGACCCAATAATCGACCCTCGATTGGCGCCCACTAAGGTAAAGCGGTTGTTGCCCAGTCGACGGTGATGCTAAAGACTCGGCTTACGCCGGCATGGCCCCGAACCCGTCCATCAAGAACAGCCTAAGAACCAGCTTGATGACATATCCCGGTTTGACTTCTGCCGCGTCAAAGACGTGGCGCTCGGCGAGCTCGCTGCAGTATGCATAGATGTCGCGGATAAGGTCCGCGCCCGAAAGCGTAAACATATAGCCTGCGTCCGAAAGCGCATTGGGTGCGGCGGGCAACTTGGCCATGCGGCAAAAGGTCAACAGGTCGGGTGCCATAACGTCTTGGTAGCCAAGATGGCCGCCGTCTTCTTGTGCGGCGAGTTCCAGCTGGCGTACTCGATCCAGCGCCGCTGCCAGCACAAAGCTCGGTGTGGGCGCATTGACGTCTTCCGTGTTCGCCACGAGTTTGCCCGCCGCCTGTGTGACAAGCCAGGCGACCTCGCGCTGGCAACGCACGGCCTTGCGCGTAACCGGCTTGATGGACGAAGAAGAAACGCTCCCCTTAGGCGGATTCGAAGCAGCCATAAGACCCTCCCATGAACAATCCGGCCCAACAAGCCCGGATGAAACACGTGCTACATCAGTATACAGGGGAGTGGGGTAGCGGGGTACAAGCGCGCCAGCGGCAAACCGAGAGCATCAACAATGTGCCTCCGCTCTATTTGGACGATGGTACGTGGGTCATTAAGTACTCGGTTCAAGCGCCGGGTACCGTTGGTTTTCGAGACCAGAATTACAACCGTAAAATGCTCAACTGCATGGAATGTGACGTCCCAGTCGGAGTCATATTTGCAACCGAGGTGGGCTATAAGGTGCTCGGCCTTGCGTTTGTTGAGCGGTTCGAGCCCGAAAACGGATGGTTTGTTCTGCACGGTCCTGTCCATAAAGGCGGACCGGACCCTCGTTTTGCGCCCGACATGAGTTATCTGAAGCACATACCCGTCGATATTGAGTTTGCCGGACAGGGTGCGACCGACGATGAAATTTGGCTTTGGCGGTCTTTTACGATCGTGTTGTTTGATCGGATCGCGTGGCGATGCAATCTCGCGCACGCTCGCCGGTGCATGCTCTTCCTGATTTGTATAGCGAGAGGGGAGCGTGTATGAGCTGGCGAGGCGATGTCGTGATGGGGAAGTACGGAAAACTGCCGCGTGCCCTTATAGACAACAAAATGTTTCCGAGCGTAGAAGTTGATTGCGGGTCGTTTGTCGTCTCCTGTCCTTGCTGCGGCTCGCAAATACCGTGCCTCGACATTCGGTTCATCGATGCACGTGACAGGTTCAGCGACGAAGTGAGGAAACGTACAGGCGTTCATATGCCGGCGTATCCGGAGAAATGCCCTGTTTGTGGCCTCGATATCGTGTACGACGCCGGCGACGAGGGATAGGTGATGCGGAGGAGCTGGCTGTGAAGGCCTCTCCGTCCCTACAAATAAATCCCCTCACCGAGCTGCTTGTGGAACTCGGCGTGATGGTCGCGTGCCCAAGTAAAGAGTGCCTGGTCAAAGTCGGTGCGTGTGGCCGGGACGCCGAAGACGCCGGCAACTTCGACGCGCACAAACTCCAGTGCCGGCAGCTTGTTGATGGCGGTGAGGGCAAACGGGGACGTGGGTTCTTCGAACAGATAGTGGCTGCCTTGCAGCGCGTCGCAACTGGTGCACGTGTTGCCGAGCGACGGGGCTTTGGAGGCTCGTGCGCCTACGGGTTTGTAGCCACAGCGCTTAGAAAGATAGTCGCGGATCTCGCCCGGGACGCAGCCAAGAGCGGGAACAATGGCGAGCGCGTTGGCATTGGCCGTGTCGATGGTAATGTGCCCGGCTTCGTTGGGCGCGTGCGCAATGGCGATGTCCTTGCCGTCATCGGTTCGATAGGGAATACCGAAGGCCGCGACCGAGGTCTCTTCGTGGCATTTCCAGCACTCGCGCTTGCCCAGTACTAGATATATATACGGCGCTGAGGGGTCGGATCGGTCAACACCGGGCAGCCACTCGGCAAAGGGCTCGGGGTTGACGCCGCTGGGTACATACCAGATCTTCTTGGTCCGGTCCCATTTGGCGCCCAGCGCCTTGGCTTCTTCTTTGTGCGAAAAGGGGACATCGAGCTCGGTGCGCATGGCGGCTCCTTGGTGCTGCAGGTGCAAGTGGCTCAAGGATACCGCAGGGCGCAGACATCGCGGCGTTTTGCTTAGAAGTTGCGGTGCGGACTGATTGGTTATGCCGATGGATAGATCGGCAAGTAGATGGTCGGCTTTTGGCCAGTTGGGCGGTTGGAGCAGCTTGCGGCGCAGTTTTGTGCCTGGCTATTGTTGATGTTGGGGTATTGAATTTGTTTGGCAGCCATTCGTCAGGTGAATTGATGTTACGTTGCGATGACGGTTGGAGCTGCCAGCGGATTTGGCGACATAAAACAAAACAGCCCAGAGGACATAGCCTCTGAGCTGCGAACATTTGGTGGGCGTTAGAAGATTTGAACTTCTGACCTCTTCCGTGTCAGGGAAGCGCTCTCCCCCTGAGCTAAACGCCCGATCAAGGGTGCGCAAGCGCGCAAGGGATAATATAACGGAGCCTGAACTCGGTGGCAAGAACATTTTTAAAAATCGCTTACATTGTGGAATTCGGGGGTCTTGTCATATCCATTTCAAAAGAGCCTGCTGCCGCGATTTGGCTGTCGCATAATGCAAGGCCGTTGCGGTATCGAGCTATGGAAAGACGCCTGCGGAATTGTCCTACCGATAAACGGACAAGCCTCCAGCCGGTGCCTTCGCCGTGGTAAGGTAAGCCGAATTGTTTCCAGGCTGCTTCGAGGGAGTGGAATGAGCAAAGAGCGTGTCGAGCAGGTCGAAGGCGCAGGGGCTTCGGTGCCGATGACCGATATATCGAACATTGATGTGCCCGAGGGCACCGATGAGCTCAGCCGTAGCACCCGCCGCGCTTGGCGCGAGCGCCTGAACAGCGCTTCGACGCGCAAGATGATCACGGGTGTCTTGGCTACGCTGGTGGGCGGTTCGTTTTGGGGCTTCTCGGGCACCAGCGCGAGTTTTCTGTTCGATACCTACCACGTCGACACCTTGTGGCTTATGAGCGTGCGTCAGATTCTCGCCGGCCTACTCTTTATGGCCGTGGTTGTTACGCACGACCGCGAGCGCCTGGTTAAGCTCTGGACCACACCCGCCGATCGCAAGCAGCTGCTGCTCTTTACCGCCTTTGGTCTGCTGTTCAACCAGTTTTGCTATCTTTCGGCCGTGCGCCTGACGAACGCCGGAACCGCGACGGTGCTCCAGTGCCTGCAGCTCGTTATCATCATGGGCTACACCTGCGTGACCGATCGCCGCATGCCGCGTACTCGCGAAGTCGTCGGCATTGGCCTGGCTCTGGGTGGAACCTTTTTAATCGCCACCGGCGGCGACCCCACCAGCCTGAATATCTCGCCGCTTGGCCTGGCAGCAGGTCTTATGTGTGCGGTCAGCGCCACGTGTATGGCGGTGATTCCCGCCAAGATCCTGCCCGAATACGGCAGCCCCATCGTCACGGGCTCGGCAATGCTCACGGCGGGCGTGGTCTCGTGCGTCTTCGTGCAGCCTTGGGCGCATATGCCGGCACTCGACGCTGCCGGCGTCGAGGCGCTCGCGGTATTCGTGGTTATCGGCTCGTTTTTTGCTTACATGCTCTATATGCAGGGCGTTAAGGACATCGGCTCGGTGCGTGCGAGCCTCATCGGAACTGTGGAGCCGGTTTCGGCGACCATCACCAGCGCCGTTATGCTGGGCACGGTGTTTTTGCCGACCGACCTTATCGGCTTTGCCATGATCATCGTGATGATGTTCCTCACGGTGTAGCTGGCGCCGCCGCCAAGACAGAAAAGGTGTTGTGCCGCATTTTCGCCAATTGACGTCCGTGTCTGGAGTTTAGCTGTCGATGCTCAAAATGCCATAAACTAGTAACGTTATGGATTTTTTCATTGCGACTCAATTGCGAGGATTTCTTTATGGCTGGTAATCACTTTAAGGGCAGCGATAGCGGCCGTCCTGCAGTTCCGCCGCGTCCGAACGGGGCTGGTAAGGCCGGCACGCCGGGCGGCGCTGGACAGGGCGGTTCCAGTAAGCGCGTGTCCCCGGGCGAGACGGCGATGTTTACCGCTCTGTACGAGCAGTCTCAAAAGGCAAAAAAGACCGGCCGTGCAAGAGGGAATGTCTTTGCGGGCGGTGCAACCTCCGCGTCGCAGCCGAGCGGGGCTCCTTCGGTACCTGCGAACAACGCAGGTGCTGCCAACGCCGCAAATGCCGCCGGCAACGTTAATGCCGGCAAGGCCGCCAACAATACTCCCTCTGCCGGTGGCGCGGGGCTTACGGGTAACCTTGGCACGATTTACACCGGTGCCTCCGAGACTGGCACGTTCGCCCGCCTGGATGATAGCGGTGCCGAGTTTGCGGGCTCGGGTTCCAAGGAAGATTATTACGATTTTGGCTTGAACTACGGTAGCGACGCTTCGTCGAGTTCGACCTCTGACGGTCTGGTCCGTCATCGCCATCGCAAGGGCGAACGCAAAAAGCGTCACACCGGTGCCATTATTGCCGCTGTAGTCGCGGTGCTTCTCGTTGCGCTTGGCGCGAGCGGCTTTATGCTGCTTAACTCGGCAAAGACCGTAAAGAGTGAAGCGAAGGAGGCCGTCGAGATTGTCGGTGGCCTTAAGGACAAGGTCACGTCGGGCGATTTTTCGACGCTGCCTGACGACGCGAAGAAGATTGATGAGCTTTGCGACAGCATGAAGGCGGAGACCTCGAGCCCGCTGTGGACGGCGGCTTCGTTTATCCCGGTGTATGGCAGCGACATCAATGCTGCCCGCACCATGATCGACGCCCTGTCCGATGTCTCTAGCGGCGCGCTGATTCCCATGGCCGACAACCTCTCGCAGGCAACGCCCGGCAAGCTGTTCCAGGATGGCATGATTAACGTGTCCGCGCTGCAGGCGGTCGCCGATTCGCTTTCCAACAGCTCGAAGGTGTTCAAGAGCGCCAACGAAAAGATCCAGGGCATTGGCGATACTCATATTTCCCAGGTGACCGAGCTGGTCGATAAGGCCAAGGACGGCTTTGCCACCCTCAACGGCGCGGTTGACGCGGCGGAGAAGGTCGCCCCCGTCCTTCCCCAGATGCTCGGCGCCAACGGCCAGACGCGCAACTACCTTATGTACGCCATGAACAACGTCGAGATTCGTGCCTGCGGCGGCTTTGGCGGTTCGCAGGGCCTGATTTCGGTCACCGACGGCCAGATGTCGATCGGCGAGTTTGTTCCCCGCATTGGACTCAGCGAGGACGAGGCGGTCGAGAGCGTCGACGAAGAGGATGAGGCGTTGTTCGGCAACCACAGTAACCTGTACAACTCGGGCAATACCTATTCGCCCGATTGGCCCCGCAACTCGCAGCGTGTCGCAGCCCTGTGGAAATCTCAATATGGCCAGGACGTTGACGGCGTCGTGGGCATTGACCCGGTGTTCCTGCAGTATCTGCTGGGCCTGGTCGGTAATGTGTCGCTGCCCGACGGAACGGTTGTCGACGGCACCAACGCCGCAAAGGTCCTCATGCACGATGTGTACTGGAACTATCCGGTCGAGGAGTCTGACGGCATCTTTGCATCCGTCGCCAGCGCTGCCTTCGACAAGATCCTTGGCGGTATCGGCGATGTCGATGTTACGAAGCTTGTCAGCGCCGTTGAGCGCGGTGCCGAAGAGGGCCGCCTGATCGCGTGGATGAAAAACGATGACGAGCAGAACGCTATCAAGGAGATGAACATCGACGCCTCGCTGCCCGATCCGGATGACCCGAGTGAAGATCCCGTTGCTGGTGTCTACTTTAACAACCTGAGCTTCTCCAAGCTCGACTGGTACCTGAATGCCGATACGCAGATTGGCCAGGGCATCAAGAACGGTGACGGCACATGCTCGTATCGCATCACCGTTACCCTGACGAACATCATGACGCAGGAGGAGGCCGGCAAGCTGCCCGACTACGTCGCGGCGAGCGCGCCCGATGCCGCGCGCGACGACGAGCGTCTGAATGTCTCGTTGTTTGCCCCGACGGGCGGCAACATTACTGATCTGACCGTCGAGGGCACCCAGTTTGGTCTTGGCGCCGCTACGTGGCATGGAATCCCCTTCTATTCGGGCACCGTTGACCTGCATGCTGGCGAGACGACGACGATCACATATACGCTGACCACGTCAGCCGAGGCGGGGGACAAGCCGCTTACGCTGCGTCAGACTCCTACATGCCAGGCGGCTCGCGACAGCGCGTCGGCGTAGGGTTTTTCTGGTAGCGCAGATAATCGAGTACCATTTTGGGGCGGACAGGCAATCTGTTCGCCCCTATTTTGTAAGGAGAGCGCATGAAGTACTTTGGCACCGACGGCTTTCGCGGTGAGGCTAACGTTGGGCTGACGGTAGAGCACGCTTATAAGATTGGCCGTTTTGTGGGCTGGTATTACGGCGCCAACCGCGAGCGCAAGGCGCGCGTCATCGTGGGTAAGGACACGCGTCGCTCGAGTTATATGTTCGAGGCGGCGCTGGTGAGTGGCCTGGTCGCGAGCGGTGCGGACGCCTATATGCTGCACGTGATCCCCACACCGGGTGTAGCGCATCAGACCGTGGAAGGCTGCTTCGATTGCGGCATCATGATCAGCGCGAGCCACAACCCGTTTTGCGATAACGGCATTAAGCTCGTCAATAGCGACGGTTTTAAGATGGACGAGGACGTACTGGAGCTCATCGAGGACTACGTCGATGGCAAGAGCGAGGTGCCGCTGGCCACGGGCAACCACATCGGCGCCACGGTGGACTACATGCAGGGCCGCAACCGCTACATTGCCTCGCTCATCGCCAGCGCGAACTTTTCGCTGCAGGGCGTCAAGATCGGCATCGACTGCGCCAACGGCTCGGCGTCCTCGGTGGCCAAGCCGGTGTTCGACGCGCTGGGCGCCGACGTGCGCGTGATCAATGCCGCGCCTGATGGTTTTAACATCAACGTCGACTGCGGCTCCACGCATATGGAGCGTCTGCAGCGCCACGTGGTGGAGCAGGGCTTGGACGTGGGCTTTGCCTATGACGGCGATGCCGACCGCTGCCTGGCCGTGGACGAGCGCGGCCGCGTGGTCGATGGCGACCAGATCCTGTACGTGTGCGGCGTGTACCTGAACAAGCACGGTCGCCTTTCGGGCGGTAGCGTGGTTCCGACGATTGCCAGCAACTTTGGCCTGATCAAGTCGTTGGAGCTTGCCGGCCTAAGTGCCGTGACCAGCGGTGTGGGCGACCGTCACGTGTATGCCAAGATGCGCGAGGGCGGTTACAGCCTAGGCGGCGAGCAGACGGGCCATACGATCTTTGGCGATATCGAGCGCACGGGCGACGGCATTATGACCTCGCTGCGCGTGATGGAAGTGATCCGCGCCGAGCGCGAGACGCTCTCGCAGCTCACGGCTCCGTGCAAACTGCTACCGCAGGCGCAGGTGGCCGTGCGCGTGGCGGACAAGGACGCCGCGCTCGAGAACATGGGCGTGCAGAACGCCATCGCCGAGGCCGAGGCTGCGCTGGCAGGCGAGGGCCGCGTGCTCGTACGCAAGAGCGGAACCGAGTCGGTTATCCGCGTGCTGGCCGAGGCGCCCGACCAAGCATCCGCCGATGCCGCCATGAAGCGCATCGCCAACGCACTCGAGGCTCTGTAGTTACGCGGTTTTACCAAACCGCGTAACTGCTCGACGCTGCAAACGCCCCTAAGCGGCAATCTGACGTTCAATTTCAAGGGCGCGACCAGAAGGTCAGCGCCCTTTCATTTCACGTCACCTTGCTCGCTTAGGGTCGTTTTCGCTGACGTTGCCAAGACATTGGCGTCAACATGGTTGGCGTTGGCGATGGCGTGCTGGTCAATCTTTACAGCTCGTACAGCGTGGTGAACTTGTCCTGCAGGTAGCTGCAGTAGTAGCGGGCGTCAAAGGCCATGCCGCAGGCGCCCTTGATGAGTTCCGGCGCGTCTTTGGCGCGGCCCCACTGCCAAATGTGCTCGCCCAGCCAGGTGCGGACGGGTGCCAGGTCGCCGCTCGCACAGGCGCCATTGAGGTCGACACCGTCGCGGCACATGGCCGGCACAAACATGGCATCGTAGGCGCTACCCAGCGCATACGTGGGGAAGTAGCCAAACGAACCGCCGCTCCAATGCGTATCCTGCAGGCAGCCGTGCGTGTCGTCGGGAACGGGAATGCCCAGGTACTCGTCCATAAAGCGATTCCAAAGCGCGGGGATGTCCTTGGCCGTAGCCTCGCCGGCAAACAGCATGCGCTCGATCTGGTAGCGCACCATAATATGCAGCGGATAGGTGAGCTCGTCGGCCTCGGTGCGGATCAACGACGGCTGCGCGATGTTCACGGCGCGGTAGAGCGTGTCTTCGTCGACGTCGCCGTAGACCTCGGGCGCGTGACGACGCAGCACCTCGAGCAGCGGGCCCATAAAGGCGCGGCTGCGACCCACGGTGTTCTCGAAAAAGCGGCTCTGGCTCTCGTGGATGCCCATGGAGGTGCCGCCCTCCAAGCATGTGCGCGCATAGGCGGGATTGACGCCCAGCTCGTACATGGTGTGCCCCGCCTCGTGGATGATGCTGTAGACGTTGGAGATGCAGTCGTCCTCGTAGATGTGCGTCGCGATGCGCGCATCACCCACGGCAAAGCCCTCGCTAAACGGATGCTCGGTAAAGGCAAGCGTGGTGTCGTCCAGGTCCAGGCCGACAAGCTTCATAAGGTCGAAGCTCATGGCGCGCTGGGCAGCCTCGGGCACGTGGGCGTGCAAAAAGTCGGCAGCCGGCTGCTGGCCGCGCTCGCCGATGGCGTGCACGAGCGGCACGACCGTGGCCTTGACCTCATCGCAAAAAGCATCGAAGCTCTTGGCGGAAAGGCCGCGCTCGTACTGGTCGAGCCAAACGTCGTATGGATCGCGCTTGGGGTCCATGAGCTCGGCCTGATGCTTAAGTTGGGCGACGATTCTATCCACATAGGTCTCAAAGCTCGCCCAGTCGTTGGCTGCCTTGGCCTTGTGCCACACGGCGTCCGCCTCGCAGGTGAGCCTGGTCCAGGCCTCGGCTTCTTCGGTGGGGATGGCACTGGCCTCACGTTGATCGCGGCCGAGCACACGGATCTCGTCGAGCAGCTGAGGGTCGTCGATTTTGCCGCCGGCGACGGTCTCGCGTGCTAACGAGCGTACGAGCTCAACGGACTTCTCGCTGGTCAGCAGCTTGTGATGCTCGCCGGCAAGCGTGCCCATGGCGTCGGCACGCGCTGCTGCGCCGTTGGCAGGAGCAATCGTCGCTCCATCGAACTCGGCAATCTTGAGCAGGTACTCGCGGGTCCACAGTTTGCCTTCGAGCTTGCGGAATTTTTTGACGGCCTTATCGACCTTGATACCTTTGGGCGTCTTGCCCGCCGCGGGCTTGGCCTTCTTATCGTACTTCTTTCCCATACCTATATCCTTGATCTCGCAGACCGGACGCCACGGGTGGGCGTGCGGCCAGTTTGCACAGCTACCTGCCTTGTACCCAGTGCGAACAAAACGGAACGCGGCGATGCACACGCAGAATGTGTTATCCTATAGCCCAATGCGTTGACGGAGAGGGTTTTGCCCGCCGCGTCGCCGGCAAGAGAGGGAAGGTCATGGGCTGCGAGCCTTCCTGCGGTGACAAGGGCCAAGCGTTCACTCCCGAGCAGCGACCTCAACGGGCACGCGGCCAGCGGTGGCGAAGCCCCAGTAGGGAAGCCGTGAGCCTCGCGACAAGGGGCACAGAGTGGGCGCGGCGGGCCAGACATCCGCCGGGTCAAACAAGGTGGTACCGCGGAATTCAACCGTCCTTGGGCAATGCACATGCCCGAGGGCGGTTTTTTTTATTACCGAACCGGGCCGCGTTTTCACAACGCCAGACGGTGGCAGCCGCCTCGGCAAACGGAGAGCGCGAGAGACGAAAGGGAAGACATGAGTCTGATTGATGATCTGGTCAAACTCGAGGAAGAGGCCAAGGAGCTCGTCGCAGGCGCCGACGACGCAGCCAAGCTCGAGGCTGCGCGCGTTGAGCTGCTCGGCCGCAAGGGCCGCATCACCGGCCTGATGCGCATGATGGGCAAGCTCGCCCCCGAGGATCGTCCCGTGATGGGCAAGCGAGCCAACGAGATGCGCCAGCTGATTGAGGGCATGCTCGACGAGCGCAACACCGAGATGAAGGCCGCCGCCCTCAAGCGCGCACTGGAGCACGACGCCGTCGACATCACGCTGCCGGGCATCCGTCCGCAGATCGGCCACCAGCACCTGATCAAGCAAATCATCGAGGAGGCCGAGGACATCTTCTGCGGCATCGGCTACACCGTCGAGTCCGGCCCCATGGTCGACACCTCCTACTACAACTTCACCGCGCTCAACGCTCCCATGGATCACCCGAGCCGCTCGGCCCGCGATACCTTCTACGTGGTCGACAACAACCCCGGCAGCGTCGCGCACCCCGAGGCTCACGCCCACGGCGAGTCCGACGTGCTGCTGCGCACCCAGACTTCGGGCGTGCAGATCCACACTATGGAGTCGCAGAAGCCGCCCATCTACATGATCTGCCCGGGCACCGTCTACCGTCCCGACACGGCCGATGCCTGCCACCTGCCGCAGTTCAACCAGATCGAGGGCCTGGTCGTCGACGAGGGCATCACCTTTGGCGACCTGAAGGGCACGCTCGACTACTTTGTTAAGTGCATGTTTGGCGAGGATCGCAAGACGCGTTACCGCCCGCACTTCTTCCCCTTCACCGAGCCCAGCTGCGAGGTGGACGTGAGCTGCCACGTGTGCGGCGGCAAGGGCTGCAACTTCTGCAAGCACAGCGGCTGGATCGAGATCTTGGGCTGCGGCATGGTCGACCCCAACGTCCTGATCAACTGCGGCATCGATCCCGAGAAGTACACCGGCTTCGCCTTTGGCATTGGCGCCGAGCGCGTCGCGGCCCTGCGCTACGACCTGCCGGACCTCAGAACGCTCATGACGGGCGATATGCGCTTCTTGAACCAATTTTAAGTTGACCTGTCCCGGCGGCTTCCCGAGCCACCGCACCTTGCCTTTCAATCGTCGGTTGCGTACCTAAGTACGCGGCCCTCCTCTTTCAAGGCAATCTGCGGCACCTCGGAAACCCGTCTCCGTAGCTGGAGTTTTCCGTCTGCTTATTGCAGGCGTTACAGATGAAAGGAGACCAGTTAGATGCGCGTTTCTTACGACTGGCTCAAGACCATGATCGATATTCCGGAGGATCCCAAGACCCTTTCGGACGAATATATCCGTACCGGCACCGAGGTCGAGGCGATCGACACCGTGGGCGAGTCCTTCGACCACGTGGTGACCGCCAAGGTGCTCACCAAGACCCCGCACCCCGATAGCGACCACATGTATGTGTGCTCGGTCGATGTGGGCGACAAGAATCTCGACGCCGACGGCAACCCCGCTCCGCTGCAGATCGTCTGTGGCGCGCAGAACTTCGAGGCCGGCGACCACATCGTCACGGCCATGATTGGCGCCGTGCTTCCCGGCGACGTCAAGATCAAGAAGAGCAAGCTTCGCGGCGTCGTGTCCATGGGCATGAACTGCTCCGCACGCGAGCTCGGCCTGGGCGGCGACCACTCCGGCATCATGATCCTGCCCGAGGATACGCCCTGCGGCATGCCGTTTGCCGAGTATGTGGGCTCGAGCGACACCGTGCTCGACTGCGAGATCACGCCCAACCGTCCCGACTGCCTGTCCATGATCGGCATGGCCCGCGAGACCGGTGCCATCTTCGATCGCGATTTCCACGTTGAGCTGCCTGCCATCAAGGCCGAGACCGGCCGCGCGACCGACGACGAGCTTTCCGTCGAGATCGCCGACGAGGGTCTGTGCGACCGCTACGTCGCCCGCATCGTGCGTAACGTGAAGGTCGGTCCGTCGCCCGACTGGATGGTCAAGCGCCTCAACGCCCTGGGCGTGCGCCCGCACAACAACATTGTCGACATCACCAACTATGTGATGATGCTTACCGGTCAGCCGCTGCACGCCTTTGACCTGGACACTTTTGTCGAGCGCGATGGTCATCGCCGCGTGGTGGTTCGCGCCGCCCAGCAGGATGAGAAGTTCACGACACTCGACGGCGAGGAGCGCACGCTCGACGCCGGCATGGGCCTGATCACCGACGGCGAGCGCCCCGTGGCGCTGGCCGGCGTTATGGGCGGCATGGATTCCGAGATCGAGGACGACACCGTCGACGTGATGGTCGAGAGCGCCTGCTTCAACGCCGGTCGCACCTCGCACACCAGCCGCGATCTGTCGTTGATTTCCGACGCCTCCATCCGTTTTGAGCGCCAGGTTGACGAGACCGGCTGCGTGGATGTCGCCAACGTTACCTGCGCGCTCATCGAACAGATCGCCGGCGGCGAGGTTGCTCCCGGCTATGTCGACGTTTTCCCCGCGCCCAAGACCATCGACAGCATCAAGCTGCGCCTGGCCCGCGTGCATGCCATCTGCGGTGCCGACATCGAGCCCGACTTTATCGAGCGTTCGCTCACCCGTCTGGGCTGCACCGCCGTGCGCGACGGCGAGGACTTTATGGTCACCCCGCCGAGCTTCCGTCCCGACCTGCCGCGCGAGATCGACCTAATCGAGGAGGTTCTGCGCCTGTGGGGCATGGGCCGCGTGACGGCGACCATCCCGGCTGCCAAGAACCATATTGGCGGTCTGACCCGCGAGCAGAAGCTCGCCCGTAAGGTCGGTGAGATCCTGCGCGCCTGCGGTCTCAACGAGACCACGACTTTTGGCTTTGCCGCCCCGGGCGACCTGGAGAAGATCGGTATGTCCACCGAGGGCCGCGGTTGCCCCGTGGTGCTCATGAACCCGCTGGTTGCCGAACAGACCGAGATGCGCCGCTCGCTGCTGCCGGGCCTGCTGCAGTCCGTTGCCTACAACGAGGCCCACGGCACGCCCAACGTGCACCTGTACGAGGTCGGCAGCCTGTTCCACGGTCGCGAGAACGCCAGCCTGCCCAAAGAGACCAAGTCCGTGGCGGGCGTGCTCTCGGGCCAGTGGAGCGAGCAGTCCTGGAACATGAAGTACCGCAAACTGCGCTTCTTCTTTGGCAAGGGCATTGTCGAGGAGCTGCTCGCCCAGCTGCGCATCGAGAAGGTTCGCTTCCGTCCCGTCGAGGGCGAGGGCTATGCCTTCCTGCAGCCGGGCCGTGCCGCTGAGGTCCTCTCGGGCGGTACCGTGCTGGGCTGGGTCGGCGAGATCCACCCCGAGGCGCGCGAGGCGATGGGCATCGATGAGGTCGTCGTTGCCTTTGAGCTCGATCTGGACAAGCTGATCAAGGGCGCCCGCAATCAGGAGAACTACCGCGAGTTCTCGCAGTACCCTGCTGTTGAGCACGACCTTGCTATCGTGGTCGACAACGCTGTGACCTGCGAGGATCTTGAGCGCCGTATTACCAGCGCCGGCGGCAAACTGCTCGAGGGCGTGCGTCTGTTCGACGTCTACCGCGATCCCATCCGCATCGGAGCGGGCAAGAAGTCCATGGCCTTTGCGCTTACGTATCGCTCCGACGACCACACGCTCACCAGCGAAGAGGTCGAGAAGGCGCACCAGAAGATCGTCACCAAGGTGTGCAAGGGCGTAAACGGCGAAGTCCGCTCGTAATCTTTGCTGTTCGGAACCCGCCCCCTGCGGGGTTTTCACGGCAACGTCCTCGCCGCTTCGCGGCTGCGGGATGTTGCCTTAGAAAACCCCTCTCGGGGGCGGGTTCCTGCGTTAACCTTGTTGCGAGCGGACCGCACCTTCTTCCGGGTGACCGGAAAGTTGGGAGTGCATGGGCCCTTTATTGGGCGGTGCGTGGACCTGGGTTAATAACGTACGTATTGCAAGGACGTGCTGCGTTGTGGGCGGTGCGCCTTTTTGTTAGTATGCTGAGTCGGTGTTACGGATTGTTGGAAACGTAACACGCAACGTTCTGATTGAGAGGGCTCATGCATATTCCCGATAACTATCTGTCCCCGCAGACCGATGCCGTCATGGCGGTGGCGATGGTGCCCGTTTGGGTCCATTGCATCAAAAAGGTACGCGCCACGCTCGATCGCGAGCATATGGCGTTCCTGGGCATCTGCGCCGCATTTTCCTTCTTGCTCATGATGTTCAACGTGCCGCTGCCCGGCGGCACCACTGGTCACGCCGTCGGCGGCGCACTCATCGCGCTGCTGCTGGGCCCCGAGGCCGCGGCTATCGCTGTCTCGGTCGCTCTGGCGCTGCAGGCGCTGCTGTTTGGCGACGGCGGCGTTCTGTCGTTTGGCGCCAACTGCTTTAACATGGCCTTTGTGTTGCCGTTTGTCGCTGCTATCGTGTTCCGTGCGCTCAACAGCCGTCTGCACGACAAGAGCTGGGGCACCTCGGTTTCTGCCATCGTGAGCGGTTGGGTCGGCCTGTGCCTGGCGGCCCTGTGCGCGGCAATCGAGTTTGGTATTCAGCCGATGCTCTTCACCAACGCTTCGGGCGCTCCGCTGTACTGCCCCTTCCCGCTGTCCGTGGCTATTCCGGCCATGTTGATCCCGCATATGCTGGTTGCCGGCGTGATCGAGGGCGTGGCGACGGCCGCCATCTACGGCTTCATTAAGAAGACGGCGCCGAGCATTATCGTCGGCCCCGAAGCCGCCGATGGCCAGCTTGCCGCCGATGGTACCGCCAAGAAGACTTCCCTGATTCCCACGCTCATTCTGGTCGCCGTGCTTGTCGTGGCTACGCCGCTCGGCTTGCTCGCCACCGGTGACGCCTGGGGTGAGTGGGACGCCGAGGGCGCCGCGACCGCCGTTCAGGAGGCTGGCGACGACAGCCTGCAGGCTTCGGTCGGCCTCGATACCCCGACCTTTGCCGACGCCCTGCCCACGGGCGATTATCTGCAGGCCTATTCCGAGGAGCAGGGCCTTGGCTTTGCCGGCCAGGCTGCGATGTATATTCTTTCGGGCGTGATTGGCGTGGCGGTGCTCACCATCACATTCCGCCTGGTCTCGCTGACGGTCAAGGAAAGCGGTACTCATGGCAATAGCCGAGCTGCCTAGCTGGCTTGCGGCCGAGGAGCGTTACGAGCCCGTGGGGGCTCGGCATCGCGTGATGCAAAAGAATGTCCTGCACTTGGCGAGCCTGCTTGAGCGGGTTCGCCTGGGTGGGGGCGCGCGCGAGGGCGGGTCGATGGTCGACCGCGCCCTTTCTTGCGTTTCGGCTCCGGTGCGCCTGGTGGGGATGTTCGTCTGCGTTCTGTGCGTGTGTCTGACGCAGAGCCCGCTGTACCTGATGTTGATGGCGGCTATCGCGCTGGTGCTCGTTGCCGTGCGCCCCGTACGCGGGCTGCGGGCAACCTTTGTGCCGGCGCTTGGCGCTGCGGGGCTCGCGGTGGTTCTGGCGCTGCCCGCCTTGCTGCTGGACGCTTCTGCCGCGGGCGCCATGCTCAAGATTGCGCTCAAGACCTTCATTAATGTGTCGTTCGTGCTGGGCGTTTCGTGGACGCTCACCTGGAGCCGCATGTCGGCGGCGCTCAAGACGCTACATCTGCCCGACGAGGTCATCTTTACGTTTGATATGGCGCTCAAGCACATCGAGGTGCTGGGCCGAACGGCGCATGATCTGACCGAATCGGTCATGCTGCGCAGTGTGGGTCGCGCGCCTGAGGGGTTTTCGCGTACCGATTCGATCGCGGGTATCATGGGCATGACCTTTATCAAGGCGATGGAGTGCAGCCACGCGATGGACGAGGCTATGCTCTGCCGCGGCTTTGCCGGTGCGTATCCGGCGCCCGGGCGGAGCGGCTTTGGCTGGCGCGATGCGGTTTATGCGGCCGTCGTGGTGCTGCTCGCCGTGTTGTGCGCGGTGCTGTAGCGCGGGCGGCCGAGCCGTCGATGTGGATAGGGAAGGGCGACGTTTTGGCAAACGATACGAATGGCGTGATGGGCGCGAGCGGTGCTACTGGCGCCAAGAGCGTGCCGCTCATCGAGTTTCGCGACGTGGTGTTCTCCTATGCGGGGCATACGGTTGTCGATAGTGTGTCGCTGCAGGTCGATTGTGGTGAACTCGTTGCCCTACTCGGTCCCAACGGCTGCGGTAAGACGACGATTATGCGCCTTATCAACGGTCTTGAACTAGCGGACGCGGGTGCGTACCTGTTTGACGGGCACGTGATCGATGCGGCATATCTCAGGGATTCCGCAGCCGCTCAGCGTTTTCATCAGCGCGTGGGCTTTGTGTTCCAGAATGCCGACGCCCAGCTGTTCTGCGCTACGGTGGGCGAGGAAGTTGCTTTTGGTCCCGCGCAGATGGGGCTGCCGGCAGACGAGCTCGAGCGCCGCGTGCACGATGCCATGGAGCTGTTCCAGGTTGCCGATCTGGTCGATGCCTCGCCCTATCAGCTTTCGGGCGGGCAAAAGAAGCGCGTGGCACTGGCTGCCGTCGTGTCGATGAACCCCGATATCCTGGTGCTCGACGAGCCTACCAACGGACTTGACGAGGACTCGTGCGACATCGTGGTCAACTTTCTACTGGCCTATGTTGCTGCCGGTAAGACGGTCTTGATGAGTACGCACCATCAAGATTTGGTGCGCCGCCTGGGGGCCCGTGCCATCTATATCGATCGATATCACCATGTGGTCGAGGCGCCCGTGCCGTCGTATGGAACCGAAAGCGGTGCTGCGGAATAGTTGCTGCGTAGAGGATGCGTAGCCGCCCGCGCGGCTTTGCCGTGATGGTATAGTTATCCAGGTTTTTTATGGGGGTGGCTATGCCAAGCTGGAACATTCATATCGCTCAAACGGAGCGCTTGCTGGCACGTGCTAGCGTGCTTGCCGATAGCGTGCGCGACCGCAATGCCTTTTTGTTTGGCTGCGTGGTTCCGGATATCTTCGTGGGCTATATGGTCCCTGGCATCGCCGATCCCATTCCGTATCGCATTACGCACTTTGCAAAGCCCGAGCCTATCCCTAAGCCGCGCGAGCACGAGTTCTGGGAAACCTATGTGGCGCCGCTGCTTAAAGGCGCACCCGCGGGCGAACCTGCTGAGGCTACCTCGATTGTCGAGGAGCGCGAGCGACTGAACCGCGTGCACTATCCTCAGCGCTACAGGGATGCCGAGCCGGTTGTCGGTCCAGGCGCCTGTGAGTTCTCGCTTGCGTCCGAAGATGTGGCGCAGTCGCTGCTCGATTTAACGCTGGGCGTCTGGTCGCATCTGGTGGCCGATACCGTATGGAATACGCGCGTGAATCAGTACCTGGAGGCGCACGGCGGCAAGCCGTGCGAGGAATTCCGCATTAAAAAGCAAGGTGACTTTGACTGGTTTGGCAAGACGCTGGGCATTGTTTCGATTCCGCGCGCGACCGATCGCCTCTATACCGCTGCGACGCGTTTTGGGCAGTATCCCATTCATAAAGAATATGTGCTCAAGACTATCGGCGTCATGCACGAGATTGTACGCGAAAACCCCGGCGAGCCCGATCATCCGCCGTATCGCCTGCTAACCGAGGAGTTTTTCGATGCAACGTTTACCGAGGTCATCGAGCTGACCGAGGTGGGCTTTGCGACTCGCGTTGCCGCTTCTGACGTCCCCGCAGTCCCTCTGATCACTAGCTGCTAGCTGGCCGGCTTGACGGCGAACAGCTCATCCCAATCGACCAATAGCTCCCGCCGCAGGGCATCTTCGGTGGTGCGTTTCTGATCGGTCTTTGGGATGTAGGGGAGCCCTGCCTTTTTATGGATGAGTTCGGCGATGTTGTTAAAGCTCTTCGTGTCTTTGATTTGCTCATAGGTTATCTGGATAACGTCATAGCCCATGCTTGTGAGGGCGGTGGTGCGCTCGGCATCGGAGAGACTTGCGGCTTCGCCATCGTGGGCGGAGCGGCCTTGGCATTCCAAGATGACGCCCATGCTGTCGTTGTTGCTCTCGATGAGGATATCGGCGTAGCAGCAGGTTTTGTCATGCAGTGAGCGCGCGGCGTCGCTGAGTGGGATGCGCACGTTGTTTGCGATGTTGATGCCCATGCCGCCCTCGTTGCGGGGGAGCGAGACAAGCATAGAGGCCTGTACTTCGAAGGGCGAGGCGGTCTGCCCCGTCATGTGCTCGGCCGCCCAGCGCAGTTGTTTAACGCCGCGCAGGCCTGCAGCCTGCTTGGCGAACGCGGCGATATCCGACGCGCTGAGGAGCGGCGGGCGCTTCCACAAATTGGTGTCATTGCCCTTGGTGTCGACAACACGCTCCCAGCAGCAGTTGGGTGGAATGAGCTTAAGCGAAATAGCTTCATCAAGTTGTTGTTGCGTTCGCTCGCAGGGCTTAAACACTGCAAAGGAGCCGCACATCTCGTAGCAAGCCATGAGTAGCTGGTTGCGTGAGACCTGCGTAGCAAGGCTGAGCAGCGTAAACTCGGGCGACGTGACATCAAATCCATGTTCAGTTTGCCTAAACGACCCGGGAGGCGGCTCTTGGGTCAGGAGGTGCGATTTAAACAGGCTTCGCGACCCGGATTGTGCTCGAGTGAATACAAACCTGTGAAGCGGTGCGTGAAGTAGGTCTTTTACAACTGCATGACTTCCGAGGCCGCAACATCTGCGATCCATATTGCCAAGGCTAATGGCGGGGTAAAGCCCTAATACCTGCGGCGGGATACAGTGATAGTAAAAAGCGGATTGACCGCATAGCGTCAGGTCCATGATATCCTCCTGGTCGAAATGTGCTTTTGGACCGTGCGATGCCAGCGTCAATTCGGAAGTATGCGGCAAAATCTGAACCCTGTGAGCAGACCTGGCTCTTGAGGCCAGTTTATCAGGCATTTTGTTGCGAAAAAACGGGGTGTGCTCGGAGGTCTCAGAATTTGCCGCATACTTCCGAAAACGCGGTCGATCTGGCTCTTGCTAAAACGATTTAGCAGCGTCGGGTAAGGTGTGGTTTCGCCATCGGGCGAACACTTTTAGCGCTTGAGACTTTATTTTTGGGCCTCGAAAGGTGGATTTCGCGCTTTTGGTAAAGAAATGGGTGCGTGTTTTGCCGTGTGCCGGCATTGACACAGAAAAAGGGCCCGGAAGGCGAAGCCTTCCGGGCCCTTTACAATGCAAACATGCTTGCAAGTACGACTTAACGCACCTGAGCGACGTAAGCGACGTTGGTCGAGGAGACCTTGTCCTCGAGCTGGACGCTCATGCGGGGATCGCCGGCGGTAGCGACGGTCAAATCGCCGGCCTCGACGTAGCCGAGCTCCTTAGCGGTCTCGATCGCCTTGACGATCGTGCCGTTGACGGTGCCCTGGGTAATCTCGGCCTGGTGCGGGATAACGCCCCAGTACATGATCATCTGCTGGACGGCCCACTCGTGGCGGGAGAACGCGCAGATCGGCATGTTGGGACGGAAGTGCGAGATCAGGCGTGCGGTACGACCGGTGGTCGTCGGCACGGTGATGCACTTGGCGCCAACGGTGGTGGCCATGTTCACAGCGGACATACCCACAACGTTGTTGACGACGCGGGTGCCGTGAGCGTCGGCCGGAACCTCGAGCGGAGCGTGGGCCGGGAGGTACTTCTCGGTCTCGAGAGCAATGCTGGCCTGCATCTTAACGGCCTCGACCGGGTACTTACCGGCAGCGGACTCGCCAGAGAGCATAACGGCGTCGGTGCCGTCGTAGATGGCGTTAGCAACGTCGGCAACCTCGGCGCGCGTCGGGCGCGGGTTCTGCTGCATGGAGTCGAGCATCTGCGTAGCGGTGATAACGGGCTTGTAGGCCGCGTTGC
Source organism: uncultured Collinsella sp. (assembly GCA_900542715.1). Classification (GTDB taxonomy): domain Bacteria; phylum Actinomycetota; class Coriobacteriia; order Coriobacteriales; family Coriobacteriaceae; genus Collinsella. Next base: position 7,002 of record UQOQ01000007.1, on the reverse strand, counting down.
ACTTGGCGATGATCTCCTTCTGGATGTGCGGAACGAGCTCGGGCTTGATCTCGATACCCAGGTCGCCACGGGCGACCATGATGCCGTCGGAAGCCTCGAGGATCTCGTCGAAGTTCTCGACGCCCAGGGCGCACTCGATCTTCGGGAAGATCGTCACGTGCTCGCCACCGTTCTCGCGGCAAAGCTTGCGGATGCCGCGGACGGACTCGCCGTCACGGATGAAGGAAGCGGCGATGTAGTCGATGTTCTCGGTCAGGCCAAAGAGGATGTCCTGACGATCGCGCTCGGTGATGGCGGGCAGCGAGATGTTGACGTTGGGCATGTTGACGCCCTTGCGCTCGCCGATCAGGCCGTCGTTCTTAACGACGCAGGTCATGTCCTGGCCGCTGACGGACTCGACCTCGAGGGCAACCAGGCCGTCATCGATCAGGATGAGGGAGCCCTTCTCGACCTCGGAAGGCAGAGCCAGGTAGTCGAGGGAGATGTGCTCAGCGGTGCCGTGGAAATCCTCGGACGTGGGCTGAGCGGTGACGACGATCTTATCGCCGGTCTTGACGGCAACCTTCTTGCCGTCGACCAGAAGGCCGGTGCGGACCTCGGGGCCCTTGGTGTCGAGCAGGATGCCGACAGGCAGACCGAGCTCCTTGGAAATACGGCGGACGCGCTCGATGCGACCGTGGTGCTCGTCGTAGGAGCCGTGCGAGAAGTTAAAACGGGCGACGTTCATGCCCGCCTTGATCATCTCGCGGATGGTCTCGTCGCTATCGCAGGCGGGACCCATGGTGCATACAATCTTAGTGCGCTTGTACATTCAGACCTCCATCTGACATCGTCTTGCGCTGATAGATAAACCATAAGAAATAAAACCGAGATGATTATAACGAAATGCCGACCGAATACCCCAAAAAATCGACCGTATGCCGAAATGGAAGTTCATTTTTTGCGGGAAAAACGGTATATGAAAAATCTTTACCAACCACTCCAACCGCTGCTATCTGGGAGATATGTCAGTTTGGCGATGTGCCGAAGAAAAAACGTTTTACCAATGTTGAGCATCACACGGTCTGCACCGTTGCGTGCGGACCATATTTCCAAACCGATTGTTTTGGCTAGACGCGTCGCTTTGGGGTACCATAGCTCCACTATCAACTGCCGCTCAGCACGGCAGCCTTGATGAGCCCTTGCCCTTCTCCTGGGAATTATGATCGGGCATCAATCTGCTGAGTGGCCCGAATCCCAGGAGGGGACTCTATATGCAAAAGGAATACCTGTCCGCCGCGGCGGAGGTGCTCAGCGACCAAGGTGTCGATGAGAACCTCGGCCTGAGCAACGACGAGGCGTCTTCGCGCCTCGCCAAGACAGGCCCTAACAAGCTCGAGGAAGCCGAGAAGACACCGCTGTGGAAGCGTTTCTTTGAGCAGATGGCCGACCCCATGGTCATCATGCTGATCGTTGCCGCCGTCATCAGTGCGCTCACGGGCATGGTCAAGGGCGAGCCCGACTTTGCCGATGTTGCCATCATCATGTTCGTCGTTATCGTCAACTCGGTGCTGGGCGTGGTCCAGGAAGCCAAGAGCGAGGAGGCCCTCGAGGCCCTGCAGGAGATGAGTGCGGCGCAGTCCAAGGTGCTGCGCGACGGCAAGCTCGTGCACCTGCCGAGCGCCGAGCTCGTGCCCGGCGACGTGATCATGCTCGAGGCGGGCGACTCAGTTCCGGCCGACTGCCGCGTGCTCGAGAGCGCCACGATGAAGATCGAAGAGGCCGCGCTCACCGGCGAGTCCGTGCCCGTAGAGAAGCACGCCAACGTGATCGAGCTCGCTGCGGGCACCGATGACGTGCCGCTCGGCGACCGTAAGAACATGTGCTATATGGGCTCCACCGTCGTGTACGGCCGTGGTCGCGCCGTCGTGGTCGGCACCGGCATGAACACCGAGATGGGCAAGATCGCCGGCGCCCTGGCCGAGGCCAAGGAAGAGCTCACGCCGTTGCAAGTGAAGCTCGCCGAGCTCAGCCGCATCCTTACCATTATGGTTATCGTCATCTGCGTCGTCATCTTTGGCGTTGATATCATCCGCCACGGCGTGGGCAACGTTCTTACCGACCCGACCGCCCTGCTCGATACCTTTATGGTCGCCGTCTCGCTCGCCGTCGCTGCCATCCCCGAGGGCCTGGTCGCCGTCGTGACCATCGTGCTATCGCTTGGCGTGACCAAGATGGCTAAGCGCCAGGCAATCATCCGCAAGCTCTCTGCCGTCGAGACTCTCGGCTGCACGCAGACCATCTGCTCCGACAAGACCGGTACCCTTACCCAAAACAAGATGACCGTCGTCAAGCACGAGCTCGCTGCGCCCAAGGAGAAGTTCCTGGCCGGCATGGCGCTGTGCTCCGATGCTCAGTGGGACGAGGAGCTGGGCGAGGCCGTGGGCGAGCCGACTGAGTGCGCGCTCGTCAACGACGCCGGCAAGGCGGGCCTCACTGGCCTGACTGCCGAGCATCCGCGCGTGGGCGAGGCCCCGTTTGACTCGGGCCGCAAGATGATGTCCGTGGTCGTCGAGACCCTGGATGGCGAGTACGAGCAGTACACCAAGGGTGCGCCCGACGTGGTGATCGGCCTGTGCACCCATATCTACGAGGGCGATAAGGTCGTCCCCCTGACCGAGGAGCGCCGCGCCGAGCTCGTGGCGGCCAACAAGGCCATGGCCGACGAGGCCCTGCGCGTACTGGCGCTGGCAAGCCGCACCTACACCGAGGTTCCCGACGACTGCAGCCCCGCTGCGCTCGAGCATGACCTGGTCTTCTGTGGCCTGTCCGGCATGATCGACCCGGTCCGTCCCGAGGTGGCCGACGCTATCCACGAGGCGCACGACGCCGGTATCCGCACCGTCATGATCACGGGCGACCACATCGACACCGCCGTGGCCATCGCCAAGCAGCTGGGCATCGTCGCCGATCGCAGCCAGGCCATCACCGGTGCCGACCTCGATCGCATGAGCGACGAGGAACTCGACGCGCACATCGAGGACTACGGCGTGTACGCCCGCGTCCAGCCCGAGCACAAGACACGCATCGTCGAGGCTTGGAAGTCGCGCGACCAGATCGTGGCCATGACGGGCGATGGCGTCAACGACGCCCCGTCCATCAAGCGCGCCGACATTGGCGTTGGTATGGGCATCACCGGTACCGACGTCACCAAGAACGTCGCCGACATGGTACTTGCCGATGACAACTTCGCTACCATCATCGGCGCCTGCGAAGAGGGTCGTCGCATCTACGACAACATCCGCAAGGTCATCCAGTTCCTGCTTTCGGCCAACCTTGCCGAGGTGTTCTCGGTGTTTATCGCCACGCTCATCGGCTTTACCATCTTCCAGCCGGTGCAGCTGCTGTGGGTGAACCTGGTCACCGACTGCTTCCCCGCGCTTGCGCTGGGCATGGAGGATGCCGAGGGCGACATCATGAAGCGCAAGCCGCGCAACGCCAAGGACGGTGTCTTTGCCGGACATATGGGTCTGGACTGCGTGGTCCAGGGCCTAATCATCACCGCGCTGGTGCTGGCGAGCTTCTTTGTGGGCGTGTACTTTGACATGGGCTACATCCACATCGCCGATATGATCGCCGGCAATGCCGACGAGGAAGGCGTGATGATGGCGTTCATCACGCTCAACATGGTCGAGATTTTCCACTGCTTCAATATGCGCAGCCGTCGTGCGTCGCTGTTCACCATGAAGAAGCAGAACAAGTGGCTGTGGGCTTCCGCCGCGCTGGCACTGGTGCTGACGGTGATCGTGACCGTGCAGCCGACGCTTGCCGAGATGTTCTTTGGCCCCGTGACGCTTGAGCTCAAGGGCGTTGTCGCTGCCCTGGGCCTTGCCTTCCTGATTATTCCGCTGATGGAGATCTACAAGGCAATCATGCGCGCGGTCGAAAAGGAGTAGATTAACCTGCCCGGGCCCGCCCCACGCCCTTTCTCCCTCACTGGTCCTCGCGCTTCGCGCTGCGGGATCGTTCGGGAGAAAGGGCTTCCGGGGCGGGCCCTGCGGTGACTCCGCTGCCTTTCCTCGCGCGGATGATAAGGGCTGAGGGAAAGTTTGTGAGCTGGTCGGGCTTTGCCCGGCCAGCTCTTTTTGATTTAAAATACCTGCTCAGTTGTGATTTTTGGTGCTGGGAGGCGTTTGTGGCTAAGGCTAAGGCTAAGGCGAAGAAAAAGACGACGGGGGCGCGGGCTAAGCGCGATCGTCGTCGGAAGCTCGCGACCGAGGCTCCCGCACCTGCTGAGGAGCTGCTGGCAAGCGTGCCGGGGCTCGACGCGCTGCAGGATGTTCCGGCGTTTGATGACCTGCCGGTCGATGAAGCCCAGCAGGCTGCCTTTGATGATTTCTGCGCACATGCCGAGGAGCCCGAGCAGATGCAGCTTGGCGCCGTGGTGCGCTTGGATCGCGGGTTTCCACTGGTGGCGACTGCCGATGACACGTTTCGTGCCGAGCATGCTGTGGGGTTTGCCAAGTCACGCGGCGAGGACGAGGTCCTGCTGCCTGCCGTGGGCGATCGTGTGGCGGTGCGCCGCGCTCCCGGGCACGATATGGGCGTGATTGAGTGCGTGCTGCCGCGCCGTACGAGCTTTGAGCGTTGGCGCGGCCGTGCCCGCGGGGAGCGTCAGGTGCTCTGCTCCAACGTGGATAGCGTGCTAATCGTGCAGGCGCTCGGTGCCGGCGAGGTGCTGCTCGACCGCGTGGCGCGCTCGCTGGTGTTGGCGCTCGACTGCGATGCCGAACCGGTGGTGGTACTCACCAAAGCTGACCGCTGCGATGCCGAGGAACTCGAGCGCGATCTGGACCGCGTGCGCCGCCTGGTGGGTCCGGACGTGCGCGTGATCGTGACGTCCTCTGCCGAGGGCCGCGGCCTGGACGAGGTCCGTGCCTGCGTGCCCGCCGGGAGCTGCGCCATGATTCTGGGCGAGTCGGGTGCCGGCAAGTCGACGCTGCTCAATGCGCTGCTGGGCCACGATACGTTGGCGACCGGCGGTGTGCGCGAACGCGACGATCAGGGCCGTCACACTACCGTCGCGCGCGTGATGGTGGCACTGCCGGGCGACGCCGGCGTGATCGCCGATGCCCCGGGCCTGCGTAGCCTGCCGCTCGTGGGTCACGAGCGGGGTCTGGCGCGCGCTTTCCCCGAGATTGTCGAGGCATCGCGCGCGTGCCGGTTTGGCGATTGCACGCATGTCCATGAGCCGGGCTGCGCCGTTCGCGAGGCCGAGGACGCCGGGCAGATCGATAGCCTGCGTCTGGAAACGTTCCAAAACCTGGCGTCATCCATGCGCGTGAGTGCTCAAATGCTCGATCCCGATGTCCATCTGTAATTGATTTTTCCTATGACAGCCGTCTCCCAACTGTTCGGGAGACGGCTTTTTTGCTGTGGAAAAGCCTCGAAACATGCAGTTTGCTGACGTGCTGACCAAAACCTTGCCACGAGCTTGACGGGCTGGTCAGCTTTTGGTCAGCGATTGGTTTGACATCGAAAACCAAGATTGCGATTGCGCCGCTTTGCACTCTGACCGCCCAGACAATGGTGGTACGGGCATTCGCCCGGCACTGCCATGAGAGGAGCGGCCGTGAACAAGAGCAAGCGCATCGCCATCAGTCTGGTCGCGGGCGTGCTCGCTGCTCTGCTCTGCATGGTTTACGGCTCGTCGATCCGCTCGCAAGCCGAACAGGTCCAGGCTGAGACCTTGGCCAAGTACGGTGGCGATCGCGTCGAAGTTTGCGTCGCGGCGCGCGATATCGATGTGGGCGAGACCCTCGATGAGACCAATGTCATAACCCAGGAATGGCTGACGAGCCTGCTGCCGCGTGACGCAGCGACCGAGCTGCGCCAGGTGCGCGGCGACGTGACGACTTCGCGTATTCCCAAAAACGCCGTGATCTGCAATGTCTACACCAAGGCCGAGAGCCGCAAGCTCGAGGTGCCTAAGGGCAAGGTCGCCGTTTCGGTGGCGGTCGATGCCGAGCACTCGGTCGGCGGTGCTACGGGCGTGGGCAGCTACGTGGATGTGTATGTGCAAAAAGACGGCGTGACCGATCGGCTGTGCGGCGCGTACGTGATCGATACCAGTGAGGATTCCGGTGCCACGCGCGAGGGCAAGATCGAATGGGTGACGCTGGCGGCTGACCCCGAAGACGTCAAGGAACTGCTGGGAGCCTCGGGCAAGGGAACGGTCAGCTTGACGATTCCCGCCACGGCGCGCGGCAAAAAGAGCGGAGGCGACGAGTGATGAAGGCGATCTGGCTTGCGTGCTGCGCGTGCGGCGATTACGGGCTGTTGCAGCGGGAAGTCGAGGGCCGTGATGCGGGTGCACAGGTGCTTCGCGTGGGTGACCTGGACGGGCTGGTTTCCATGGCGCGGGCGTTTCCGTCGCGCCGCGGGGCTGCCATCATCGCAGCGTCTCTGTTTGATACCGAAGATGTGCGCAAGACTGTTGCGCGCCTGACGGCCGAAGGCCGCGTGAGTCGCGTGGTCGTGTTGATAGAAGCGCTCGATCCGTCGGATATCGAGGGGCTGTTTCGCGCGGGGGCGACCGAGGTCATCGCTGCACACAGTATATGCGGCAACGGGCGCGCGGGCGAGGGAGCGGTTGATTCCGATCGGCGCATGACGATTGAGCCCGATGCTTTTGTTGATAGGGAACCCGGGGCGCCTCGCGCTACAAGAGGCCCGCGTGTTGATGATTATGGAAAAGCGGAAGCCGAGCATGGTCGGCGCCCCCGGAACCCCCTTGTATACGATGACGCTGGAGGGCCGGCGCAGCATGCTGGCGACTCCCCGGCAGTAGATATGGGATACGTGCACGGCGTGAATCTGGCGGATGAACTCGACGAAGTTGAGGGCCTTGCCGGGTGCGGCGAGTTGTCGCTGATGCAGCATGAGCAGATTGCGCAGAACGAGCCTGCCTCGCAGACCGAACAAGCAGCCATGCCGGCTTGGACGCAGCACGTGGTTGCGGCG
>UQOQ01000006.1:0-66688 GCA_900542715.1 uncultured Collinsella sp. | reverse complement strand
TGTCGTTGACGTGCACGACGAGACGTCCTCCCAGTTCGCTTCCCGTTTGCGCAAGGTGTACAAGGAGCGCCGCAAGTGGGCGCGCCGCGAAGGGGTTAGCTGCTACCGCGTCTACGATGCCGACCTACCCGACTACTCCGCCGCCATCGACCTGTACGAGGGCTGCCCGCAGACGCCGGGCCGCTGGCTCGTCATCGCCGAATACGCCGCGCCCAAGACCATCGACCCCGCGCTGGCCCAGGCCCGCATGCTCGACATCTTGGCCATCGCGCCGCGTATCCTAGATGTTCCCGCCGGGCATGTGCACGCCAAGGCCCGCATGCGTTCGCGCGGCGGCTCGCAGTACGGCAAGCAGGGCGCCGGCAAGGGCTGCTCGGGCGAGCGCGCCAACATCGCGCGCCGTCGCCTGCCGCTCATCGAAGAGGGCGGACTCACCTTTGCCGTCAACTTTGATGACTACCTGGATGTAGGCATCTTCTTGGACCACCGCGTCACCCGCAACCTGGTGCGCGAGCACGCCAAGCAGGCGCGCCGCTTCCTCAATCTGTTTGCCTACACCGGCACTGCCACCTGCTACGCGGCCGATGGCGGCGTCGAGGAGACCGTGACGGTCGACCTTTCCAACACCTACCTGGACTGGGCCGAGCGCAACATGCGCCAGAACGGCTTTGTTGGTCCGCAGCATCATTTTGTGCGCGACGACGTGCTTGCCTGGATTCGCGACCAGCGCCAGACGCGCAACCGCTGGGACCTGATCTTTGTCGATCCTCCCACATTTTCCAACTCGTCCAAGATGGGCCGCCGTACCTGGGATGTCCAGCGCGACCATGTTGAGCTTTTGGCCGGCGTATCTCGCCTGCTCGCACAGGGCGGACATGCCATCTTTAGCTGCAACCTGCGCGGCTTCCGCCCCGAGACACGCAAGCTCGCCCGCGCGGGCGTCGTGCTAGAGGACATTACGGCGCAAACCATCCCCGAGGACTTCGCGCGCAACCAGAAGGTGCACCATTGCTATATCGTGCGCCGCCTGCCCATCGAGGACGCCATGGCCGAGGTCGGCTTTAGCGCCGAGGAGATTGCCGAGCGAACCGAGGAGCTGAGCAGCCCCGAGGTCCGCAAGCCTCGCGCAGCAACACCCGCGCACGCGCAGGCCGGCAACGACAAGTCCAACTTTGCCGGCAAACCCTCCCCCGCCGGCAAGCCCAAAAAGAAGAAGTTCTACGCCAGCAAGCCCAAGGGCAAATAACAAAGTTGCGGTGGAATACGGACTGTTTTGTCTGGAATTAGGCAAATTTAGACCGTATTTCACCGCAACTCATAGTGGGATGGCGGACGCCGTCTATCCCTGGGTGACCAGCCGGTAGCCGATACCCACGTGCGTCTGGATATAGCGCGGATGCGCGGGATCGGACTCGATCTTCTTGCGCAGCGTACCCATAAAGACACGCAGGCTCGCCAGGTCACTCTTGGTCGCCGTGCCCCAAATCTCGTGCAGGATAAACTGGTGCGTCAGCACCTTGTCGGCGTTGTGTGCCAGCAGGCACAAGAGCTTGTACTCGATCGGCGTCAGATGCAGTTCCTCGCCATCCATCGTGGCGATGCCGGCATCAAAATCGATATGCAACTCGCCGGTATCGAACGAGCCCTCGGAGACAACACCGCCCGCCTGCGCATACGAAAGGCGCCTGAGCGTGGTGCGAATGCGCGCGAGCAGCTCCTCGACCGAAAACGGCTTAGTCAGGTAGTCGTCGGCGCCGGCATCGAGCGCTCGGATCTTGTCCGCGTCCTCGCTGCGCGCCGAAACCACGATAATCGGCATGCCCGACCACGCGCGCACCGACTCCACCACCTTGACGCCGTCCATATCGGGCAGGCCCAGATCGAGCAGCACAATGCTCGGCGCCTGCGACGAAGCGGCGGCGATGGCGGCGTGGGCGGTCTCCACAGCCATATGGCGCAAACCGTGCGCCTCGAGCGCGGCGACGATAAGGTTGCGGACGGCGGGATCGTCCTCAACGACCAAGATGAGTGGTTTTGCGGCAGAGTTCGGCACAGCGCTACTCCTTATCAAACGAAACGTCGGCGGCGGGAAGCTCAATCGTAAAGACCGAACCGTGAGGGTCCGCCGCGGTAACCTCTATGCTACCGCCATGTGCCAGCGCAATGGAGCGGCAGAGCGAAAGCCCCAAGCCCACACTGCGGCAGCTGTCGGCCAGGCCATGGTTGGCGGTGTAGAACGACTCAAAGATTCGCTCGCGGTCCTCGGGCGCAATGCCCGGGCCATCATCAGCAACCGAGCACGCCACGCATCCATCATGGACGCCAATCGAGATTACGATATGCGAGCCCGCAGGCGTATAGGCGATGGCGTTGTTCACCAGATTGACCACCAGCTGCACCATCAGGCGCGCGTCGACGTTGACGAGCGCCGGCTCATCGCACGCCACTACCTTAAGGTCATGCTCGCGCACAGCCGGATTTACGTGACGCAGCGCCTCCTCGACGATATCGTCCATGAGCTCGAGCGTGGTCGACAGGTGCATGCCGCCGCCCTCGAGCTTGGTGATGGCGAGCAGATTCTCGACGGTGGCGTTGAGCCATTGCGCGTCCGAGCGAATGGATAGGAGCATGCCGCGGCGTGTCTGGTCGTCGAGCACGGCCGTGCCGGTCGAGCCCTGGTCGAGCAGCACATCGGCATTACCCGAAATACTGGTAAGCGGCGTGCGCAGGTCGTGCGAGATGGAGCGCAGCAAGTTGGCACGCAGCTGTTCGTTTTTGGCGAGCACCGCCGCTTCCTCGCGAGCCTCCATGGCGCGGGCGCGATCGAGCGCCAGTTCGCCTTCGCTCACGATGGCATCGGCAAGCGTCCGCTCCTCGGGCGTCAGCGCATCGGGCTCGGCGACAATGGCGAACACCCCCACCACCGAGGCGGGATCGCCCGCGCGCACCATGGTGTCACCCGAGCGCACGGTCAGGTATATGCCGTAGAACGCCGAGGCGCCATAGGTGGCATCGAGCGGCGTTCCCACATAGGCGGACGCCGAGAGCCGCGGCGGCATCTGCGGCGCCAGCTGGTGTACCGGCGCGGCATCGCCCACGGCCGTGTACGTCGTGCGCGGCAGCAGGTCATCGTTATCGGCATCGGCGCTATACCACACGACCGGACAGTCCGAAAGACGCGCCAGCTGCGTTGCCATAGCGTGCACAATCTGTTGCTGATCGGCGCAGCGCTGCAGCATGCGGTTGGTCTCGAGCACCATCTGCGTGCGGCGGTCGCTGGCGGCGGCCTGCGCCAAGGCGCGGCGCAGGGCCAACGCGATCGAACTCGACACAAGCGAGACCGCAAACATGATGAAGAACATGCCGGGATAAACACGGTCGATAAACGACAGCGCGTAGCGCGGGTCGACAAACAAGAAGTTGTAGAGCGCCACGGCGGCAGCCGAGCTCAGCAAGCAATACAGGCGGCTCCAGGTAAAGAACGCGCACAGCTGCACGGCGAACACATAGACGATCATGATGCTCGGCGCGAGACCCGGATGGTCGAGCAGCGCGCCCGCAATCGTCGCCGCGACCAGCAGCCCCGCCGATACGCAGGCGTCATACAGAGGGCTGCGACGCGTCAGCGTCGTGCGCCGCCACCAAAAGTTCTCGGCAATATCGCCGTCCGCATGGACGTCCATCAGCGCCCCGCCCCTCTCTCAAAAACAAAAACCACCACAAAGGGGACAGGCACCTTTGTGGTGGTTTCCCCTTGTGGTGGTTCCAAGTGTATAGCCTTTACAGCCTGCGGTCGTTAGACAAACAGCACGTGCGCGAGCAGGGCGCACACGCACACCGCTCCAAATACCAATGCCACGATCGAAATCACGCGATCGACCATGTCCATGTTGGCCCGATTCGTAAAGAACCGATCTTCGGCGGCGTCGACGCGCGCCTCACGGACGTCAAGTGTCCTTGCATCCATGTTTACCTCCCCGGCTTTAGTTTTGCTCATCGATAACCAACTCCGTGTAGTCTCCGTCGGCTACGGGCGCTCGTTGGGGGCAAGGCGCTGCATCTTGCTCACGGCCTTAAACTTGGTGAACAGCGGCACGTACTCAAAGCTCACGTTGGAGTTCTCCAGGCCGTACCAGCGCGCGGGCGTGCCGGCGGCGCGGCGGATGATGTACTTGAGCGTGATGGCCGTGCGCTCGCTCGGCTCCACGTCGCTTTCGGGCGCCAGCAGCTTGCGGATCATGACGAACTTGAACGTGCCAATGTTGCCCGGATCCTTATAGACCGAGTAGTCGTGCGTCTGCGACGGCAGCTCGCCGGTGGCAGCCAGGTCCTGAACAACTTGGCGCAGGTAGGCGTTGACGCGTTGGTTAATCTTGTAGCCCAGGTACAGATGCACGCGGAAAACATAGTCGGTGCCGAACGTCTCGACCGAATAGGCAAAGGTATGCGGCTCGTCCATGGTCTCGACGTTCACGAACCACCAGGCGCGAGCGCGCTTGGGATGCTTGTCCAAGATCGAGTAGACGATATCACGGTCGATGTAGTCGGTATGGGTGTCCTTGGTCAGGTACACGATGTTGTCGCTCATGCGCTCGTAACGGTCGTCGTCGCGCAGGCGCTTGAGCTGCGGCAGATAGCTGCGCAGCGGCAGCAGCGTAAACTGGCGCTGTTCGACCGCCGTGCCGTTGTACCAGCACACCATGATGCCCATGATGAGTGCAGCCATGAGGATGGTGAAGTAGCCGCCGTGGAAGAACTTGGTGAGTGAGCTCACGAAGAAGAAGCCTTCGAGCAAAAGGAAGAAGGCCGCGAAGATCCACGGAGCAACCTTGAGCTTGCGCTCCTCGTGCAGGTAGAAGAAGAGCAGCAGCGTGGTGCACATCATAGTCAGCGTAATGGCAAGGCCGTAGGCGGCTTCCATATGAGCCGAGTTCTGGAACAGCAGCACCACGATGACGCAGCCGACAAGCATGACGTTGTTGACCATGGGGATGTAGAGCTGGCCTTTGGTCTCGGCCGGATAGAAGACCTGCATGTGCGGCATGAGGTCCAGGCGACTGGCCTCGGACACCAGCGAGAACGCGCCGGTAATGAGCGCCTGCGAGGCAATGATGGCCGCGACGGTTGAAAGGCCGACGGCAAACGGACGCAGACCCGGGGCGAGCATCTGGTAGAACGGGTTAAGGTCGGCAATGCCCATGAGCTCGGGGTTGGCAGCGTTGTTCATAAGCCAAGCGCCCTGGCCCATATAGGACAGCAGCAAGCAGCACTTAACGAACGGCCAGGTGGCGTAAATGTTGCCGCGACCCACATGGCCCATGTCGGAGTAGAGCGCCTCGGCACCGGTGGTGGCGAGGAAGCAGCTGCCCAGAATCATGATGCCCGCGTGGTTGTTGGGGCTCAGCAAAAAGGCGATGCCGCGCACCGGGTTGAGGCACAGCAGCACGGCGGGGTGCTGGAAGACAAAGAACAGACCCGTGCCGCCCAGGAACAGGAACCACAGCGTCATGATGGGGCCAAAGGCGTGACCGATCTTGGCCGTGCCGATGCGCTGCACCAAGAAGAGCGCAATGATGATGGCGAGCGTGATGGCGACAACGCGGCCCTGGTCATCCCCGAGCACGGCGTGAACCGCAGGGATGGTGCGCAGGCCCTCGATGGCCGTGGTAACGGTAACAGCCGGCGTCAGGATGCCGTCGGCGAGCAGCGCGGCGCCACCCAGCATGGCGGGGATGATAAGCCACTTGCCGCAACGCTTGACCAGGCTGTACAGGGCAAAGATACCGCCCTCGCCGTGGTTGTCGGCGCGCAGCGAGATCAGCACGTACTTGACGGTCGTCAGCAGCGTGACCGTCCACACGACAAGAGAGAGCGCGCCGAGCACGAACTCCTCCGTCACGCTTCCGATGCCGCCGTTGCCGGCAACGAGCGCCTTGGTTACATACATAGGGCTGGTGCCGATGTCGCCGTACACCACGCCCAGCGTGACGAGCATCGCCGAGATGCTCACAGGAATCGCAGCGTGCGAGGCTGCCTCCTTGGCCTTTTGTTCCATAAGCCGGTTTCCTCCCAACTTTAATGTTCGAAGGGATTATAGGCAATCGGCCCATGTTTTAATGCACTGTTTTCCCAGCTAGATAAACATTTATACGGCCTTTATGCCATCGCGCGATATGGAATGTGGCAAAGGGACTGTCCCTTTGCCACATTCGTCATTTTCCGAGCCAGTTTTTGAACCACCACTCCATGGAGCGACTCATCTCGGCCATAAAGGGACTGGTGTGTTTGCGGGTGTAGATATCCACCACGCGCTCCCCCACCTCGCGGGCATGCGGGCGAAACATCGCGTCCATCTCGGCCACCTGCGCGTCCATGGTCGCGGCATCCGCGCGGCAGTAGCGCTCCTCGTGCACCAGGTTCACCACGGGGTGCGCGATTGCCGGGCGCTCCTTACGGGGCGTGCCGATGATGAGCATCGACAGCGGCATGGTATAGGGCGGCAGATCGAGCAGCTCGGCAACTTCCTCGGCATTCTCGACGATATCACCGATGTAGCAGCTCCCCAGCCCCAGGGCCTCGGCGGCAACCACGGCGTTTTGTGCAGCGATCACGGCGTCCTGGGCCGCGATGGCAAAGTCGCCCAAACCCGGCGCGCGGCGGGGCGCCTTGCCCGTGCGCTCGACAAACTCGGGCTCAAAGCAGCCCACGTGCTCAAACAGATCGATCCACTTGGCATAATCGACCACAAATATAAGTGCCCAGGGCGCCTTGGCGATCATGGGCTGGTGATCGCACAGGTCGGCCAGACGGTCCAGCGTAGCCTGCTCGCGAATGCTCACGATGGAATACATCATCATGGCGCCTGCCGATGGCGCGCGACTCGCCGCATGCAAAATCGCCGCCCGCTGCTCGTCGGTCACCGCTACGGGACGGTCACTGTCATCGCGCGCGAAGGCGCGCGTAGACGAACGGTGCTCCAAAATGTCCAGCACCGCGTTGCCCGTAGTCTCGACCGGATAGCCGCCCGCGTCCATGCCGGCACCCACGTCGCCCGCACTCGTCATACAAACCCGCTCGTTCATCGCCTCATCCTCGCCATTTCTTTAAGAAGCCTTTACGTTTCCGTGTAATTCCCGTCCATTATCGCGCAGGTCGCCACTACATTGCGCCACACCGCCACACGTGCGCGTTAATATGGCTGGTTGTTGTGCGCAGCCACCAATTGCAGCGCATATCTTGGTAACAATCGGGTAAACCCCCGCTTTCGTAGGTTTTAAGTTTGTGAGGAGTCTCAGCATGTTCGCTGCCGCCATCTCGCTCGTCGGTCTTGCGGCGACCGTCTACCTTGTCTTGCGCGAGGCCAAGGCCATTCGCGCACAGTCGGGCACCGTCGCCAAAGGCGCCATCGCCTGGAGTGTCGCCTTCGGCCTGTTCCAGCTCTTTTTGACCATTTGGGGCGCCATTGGCCTCGTCGCCCAAAACGAGCCGCTCGCCTTTGTGATGCTCATCCTGACCAACGCCATCCTCACCGGCTGCGCCTGGACCAGCATCGCCCGCGACCGCATCGCCCCGCGTGTCTTTGCGTTTGCCGCGCCCGACGCCCCCACCCCCACCGGCAAGCTCGCCCGCCTGCGCGGCGCCTTTGTGGGCCGTCCGCTCGTCGCCGCCGTCTTGTGCCTGCTGCTCGCCGGTGTCTTTGCGCTGCTGGGCATGGAGGTCTCGTCCAACCACGACTTTACCTGGGTCTACCCCCTGTGCATCCTGCTCGAGTGGGCCATCATCACCGTGCTCATGGTCGGCTTGTTCTTCCTATTCCAGCGCCACGGCGCAGCTCCCGCGGTCCTGGCCTTTGCCCTCTTTGTCCTAGGCATTGCCGAGTTCTTTGTCATCACGTTTAAATCCATGCCCATCCAGCCGGGCGACCTTTCGGCCATTTCCACCGCCGCCGCAGTCGCCGGCAACGGCTACACCTTCTCGATCTCGCTGTTCTGCGTGCTGTCCATGGGCTTTACCGCCATCGCCATGCTGCTGTGCGAGTACGCCGGCCTGGTCGCGCCGCATCGCCAGAAGGGCGCCGCCAACGCCAAGCGCATGCTGCTCACCAACCTGCTCGTGGCGGTGCTGTGCCTGGGCGGCGTGACCGCGCATGTCACGCTCATCGACTACTACAACACCCTCGGCATCACTGTCTACACCTGGCGTCCGCTCGAGAGCTACTGGCGCGAGGGCTACCTGCCCGCCTTTATTAGTGCGGCACAGTCCATCAAGCCGCCCAAACCCGCCGACTACTCCGTCGACGATGCCAAGGCCACGCTCAAAAAGTACGCCAAGGCCTACGACAAGTCCGACGCGGCCAAGAGCGACGAGCGCGCCGCCGCAAAGGAGCAGTTCGACAGCGAGAAGCCCACGGTCATCGCCATCATGAACGAGACGTTCTCGGATCTGTCGATCTACCAGAACATGCGCGCCGGCTACGAAGGTCCGCAGTACTTTAAGAACCTGTCCAACTGCCTCAGCCGCGGAAAGCTCTACGTGAGCGCCTACGGCGGCGGCACGGCCAATACCGAGTTTGAGTTTATGACCGGCAACTCCATGGCCAACCTGGGCTCGGGCGTGTACCCCTACACCATCTACAACATGGAAACGACCGGGAACCTGGCAGAGCAGTTCAAATCGCTCGGCTATTCCACCACGGCCATGCACCCCAACCACGCGACCAACTGGAACCGCGAGAACGTCTATAAGGACTTTGGCTTTGACCAGTTCCTGTCCATCAACGATTTCCAGGGCGCCGATACCCTGCGCGGCATGGTGACCGACCAGGCGACCTACGACAAGATTCTTGAGTTGCTCGACCAGAACGCCGACCCGCAGTTCATCTTCGACGTGACCATGCAGAACCACTCGGGCTACGACACGGGCCTGCTGCCGGTCGACAAGCAGATGCACCTGAACATCGACACGACCGACCTGGACGCCAAGACCGTCGAGGATGGCACGCTGTCCGATGTCGACGAGTACGTCTCGTGCATCGAGCAGTCCGACCAGGCGCTGCGCTACTTCCTCAACGCCCTGAGCAAGCTCGACCGCAAGGTGGTCGTGGTGTTCTGGGGCGACCATCAGCCGTTCTTCCCGTCCAAGTTCAATGACAAGTGGTTTACCGGCGAGGACGACGCTACGCATCAGGAGCGTCTGTGGCAGACCGACTACATCATCTGGGCCAACTACGACGTTGCCGGCTGCGACCAGACGAGCGAGGTTGACGACTTGTCTACCAACTACCTGTCCACCCAGCTTATGCAGCTGATCGGCGCACCGCTGACCGACTACCAGAAGGCGCATATGACGCTGCGCGAGTCGCTGCCCGCCATCAACTCCGTGGGCTACGAGGACGCCAGCCTGCGCTGGGCGCTCTCCTCCAACGTCACCGGTGACGACGCCGCTGCCGCAGCCGCCACCAAGGCACGCGAGGATTACGCCAAGATGCAGTATTACGAGATGTTCCGCGACGGCAAGAACGTGTACACCGAGCACTTCCAGACCGAGGCCAACGAGACCGACCCCAACCTGGCGCCGGGCACGACCAAGATCAAATAGCGACTAGCTGCGAGTTCATAACTGAAACGTCTGTCCGGGTGGAGGCATATAAGGTTCCCTGCTCGGACAGTCCTGCGCAAGACGGAGGCCACATTAAGTGGCCTCCTTTGCGTGCGGAACTCGCGATGAACCTTATATGCCTCCACCCGGACAGACGCCCTGTTGTTGGAGTACGGCTTGTCATGGGGGCATCCGCTGAACATATATAAGTTGAAGGCCACGTCATGTGGCCTTTTTTGCATCCGGAAGCCGTATCCCAGAATTCACGTCCGGAATGGGATGCAGTTTCCGCTTACGGCCCCGTTGGGAAACTGTATCCCATTCCGATTGCAAATTCCGGGTCGCATTTTCCACCAGAGCCCTCAACCGGAAACCGCATCCCATTCCAAAGCCAAATTCCGGGACGCACTTTCCGAAACGCCGCGCATTCGGAAAGTGCGTCCCGCTCTGAATACATCCGGACATGGAATATCCGCTTATTAGGCCTTCCATCAATAAAGGGGCGCCCTCCCGAGCGGCGGGCTCGAAGTTCATCGCGAGTTCCGCACGCAAAGAAGGCCACTTAATGTGGCCTTCGTCTTGCGCAGGACTGTAGAGCAGGGAACTTCGTGCCCGCCGCCCAGGAGGGCGTTGCGTTTAGAAGATGGACCTAGCGCTTGTTCCTCCGGGACAAAAGAAGCGCGGCTATAAAAGCGATGATGGCAAGCGCCAGCAACACCAAAAGCAAAGCGAGCGTGTTGTCGCCCGTTGCCGCCAGACCAAGCAAGCCGGGCTTCTTGCTGCCAGCAGGTTGTACGGGGATCTTCTCGCCATCGTCTTCGGCGGTGATTTCCCAGCGAATTGCCTTGTTTGCGTCGGCAAGCTCGTTGCCCACCGACGTCGGGACACTTAGTTGCAAATTGAGTACCGTGCTGCCATCGCTCGTAAACGTTGCGACCTGCGTGGGATAGGCAAACACGCTGCCCGGCGTTCCCGTCTGGAGCCAACCGGCAGACGCATCGGCCACCGACGCCGTTAGGGTAATGGGCGACAGCAGATGTGCCGTCTCGTGATCGACAACGGCCCGCACAAACACACGTACCTGGGACTTTACACCCGTGGCACGAACCCCAATCTGTTGCTCGCGTACATCGCCGGGCATTAGATCTTTAAAGGCTGGAAACAGATCGGGCTCCCCCGAGGAGTCCGTCGCTCCCGATACCGTTAGCTGGCGTGCATTTCCGTCATAGGCAATCGTGGGAATGTCAGCAAACGCACGTGCAGGAACGGCGAGCGCGATAAGGCAGACGATTGCCGCCATCACGCAATGCAAGAAACACGCAACGTCTTTACGAATCGGAGAGGCCATACTTACGCACCTCCATGCGGCGGCACCAGCACGCCATCCTTGACTGCACAGCCCCATGCCTCTGCAGCTGCATCGCCGGGCGTGGATTGAATTGCCTGGGTCGAAATGTCAACGACCAGGTTCTTCCTATCTGCCTTCTGCTCAGTCACGCTCTTGATGAGCACATCGGTTTTGCCCATCGGAGCAACGGGAGACGTCCAGTAGTAGTACCCGTCGGACGCGACAACCCAAGACGAGGCGGTGTTAGAAGCAGATGCCTTGGACACACTGCCCCACGCAATGACGTAGTCGGTGCCGGCAACTGGTTCATCCCACAGGCGCGCGCCATTCTGGTCCTGCCAGTAGATATCCACCGCAACACGCAGGTATGCCGGGGCCGAGCCGTTGTTTGTAATCATGACGTTGCTCTTCACATTGCCATCGAGCTTCTCATCTACCGAGGGCGCCACCGAACCAAAACCAAACTCGTTGACCAGCACGCCCGTAACCGAAAGCCACGCAAAGGTACCGGCAGCGCCAGCCAACAGGAGAACGCCAACAAGGAGGGCGACGATTTGCTTGCGCTTAGTCATCCTAGTCCTCCTTCTTCAGCGTGCCGTTTTTCCAAACATTCTTGGCACGCGAGCCACCATCGACCCATTTGTCATTCGCGCGCGTGTTGACGCACGTCACCACGGTGTCGCCCGCACTCGAGGCAGACGAGATGATGAGCTCGGCAGATTTGCCGGGCGCCTTGCCCGGCGTACTCAGTTCACCCTCGTAGCGCCATGCCCAAGCCGCGTCTTCCTCGACGGTATAGGTGCCCGCCGGAGCAGCAAATTGCACGCTGCCGACATACCAGACCTCACCGTTTTCGTCGCGCTGCTCGCTAACTTTCACCTCGACCATGCGCGTCTCGGCAGGAGAACCCTCCGACGCCTTTCGCGTTACCTTGAAGCGGAACGTTTGCCCCATTGCGCTGGCGTCGGTAGTCTTTTTAACGATCGTCAGCGCATGATTCTGGGTAAATTTGAACACGGCATTACCGGGACCTTGCTCGCCTTCGCCTGTCTTCTTGGACTCCAGACGGTTGGCCAGGTCAAACGAACCATTACCCGAACCCAGACTGTAGAGCGAGACAAACTTGCCGTCCACGGGAGCTTCCTCTGCACCAGGGCCGTAGCTTGCCCGCGTTACCGTGACGGTCAACTGCGTTCCCATAAACGGCTTGGCAAAGCAGACCTTAAACGGCGCCTTATCGGCGGCGTCGTCGACGGTGTTGGCGGCGGAAGGATCGAGCAGCCACTTAAGCTGCGCGGTCATGTTTTCGGGCTTTCCATCAGACGTATCGTTGGCAACCACGCGATACGTCACGGGATACAGGTCCATATCGCCCTTGACCGGCTCGTCCTTAAACGTATCCCAAGCCTCCGCAGCACCTTCGGCACCCACATATCGCCATTCCAAGAAGAGTTCACGCTTATCGCCATTGGCGGCCGCCTGCTCATCGAGCAGCACAACGATCTTGGAGTGGGCATCCGGGTCATATGCCACGGATTTTTGCTCCATCACGGGGTTGCCGTCCTTGTCATAGACGGGGTTGCCGCTCTCGTCCATTTTAGGGACATCGACCGTGTGGATAAAACCGGACTTGCCGTCTTGTGCGCGCTCATCGCCCGAGTCGACGGTCGCCGTAAAGATGACCGACCCGTCGATACCGTGATAGCGCACCTTATACGGCGCAATCTTGTACACCGCAGTGTAGGTCACGTTCTTAAAGGGCTCATTACCCTCGAGGGGATACTTCTCCTCATCGGTCATCAGGGTGTAGTTGCCATCGGATGTATAGTCACGCGACCAGCCGACAAAGTCGTACTTGGTGCCGTCCTTGCCGACAACCTCAGTTGCAGCTTTTACCTCCAGCGAAATCTGATCACCAGAGTCGGTACGCGCAAGGGAGCGTACGGCATAGGGATCATCCAGATTAGCATCGATATTCGATTGGACACTTACCGCGCTGGCACGGTAGACCGGGTACAGCTCCATGGGGGCGTTGACCACCGTGTTTTTAGTCACCATGGAAACGCCGTCCGACCAAACGACATAACCGCTGCTAGGCTCTGGCTTATTATCCGTCCAACCTACGAAGGCGTTGTATGCGCCCGTTGCAGCATCGATGTCTCCAATGTTATACGTTGGCAGCGGCATGCCGTCCTTAAGGCTGCCGAGAGAATCGCCCTGCTGGGCTACCTTACCGTCCACATCCCTGGCATTGAGATGGTACACAACCGCCAACGGCGAATAGTACGCCACAAATGTATAGGTCCCGCCGGGCTCCACCTGATAGGAATATGAGTTACCGTCGGCAGAATCGAGCTCCTTGACCTCACCATTCGGAAGTTCGACCTCGACCTTATTTAGCTTATATAACTCGCCGCCGGACTTGTATACCGTCGTTTCGATATCAGGAGTCACCGTTGCCGTGGCGGGATCGGTGTCCACATTGAGATTAGGGGTGATGTCATACCTAGGAACATTCACCTCGGAAGTACCCTCAAAACCGGCGCGGTGCAGGTTGGTGGTGTAGTTAACGTCGTACTTCGCGTACACCGGATAGGCATCCTGGTACTGGGTGACCTTGAAATCTGGTTTCACCAGATACGGTTCGGCCTTATCCGGGTCAGAAGTGGTGAAGGAATCACCCTTGACATCGTAGATATAGTCCCAGACGGCAGAATCCTTCTTGACCTCGGCGGTCGAAATCCAGCCCAGGAACTTATAGCCCGGCACGGCCATGTCGGCATCGGTCGGGGAAGCTTCGAGGGTCAGGGGGCTCTCATACGATCCCTTCTCACCATCTTCTGGCTTTTCGGCCACTTTAACCGACTTATTAACATGCGGGTAGTAATACGTGAACGTCGGATCCGCCCCGTTCACCTTGGTCTGCAGCAAGTTACTCTCATAGCGCCGCGTGGCAGTCCTCACGACATTATCGCCCTTGTTGTAGAAATTAACGTCCGTGGTAATCATCGCGCGAACGTAGTACTTCTTATCTGTACGCACCATGCTCTCGATGGGATTTTTCACATATGTCCAATATTCACCATCGCGCTCAAGCGTCCAGAAATTCAGGCGATAGCGATCACTCACCGGTTTGACCGTTACGTTCAGCGAAGCCGAAGTCCAAGTATCGCTTAGCGTTGCAGCGCCTGGAAAATCGGTATCGGCATAGAGGTTTTTTAGAGTATCGGCTCCCGTATCGTTTTTAACGTTGTGCGAGTACGCGTTAAGGGGACTCACGACAAGGGTTTCCTTCGTGAAGCGCGTGCCACACGTTTCATAACTATCCTTTATACCGTGGTCAACATGCTCCGGGCCCCAGTGGACGACGTTTTCACGCACGAAGGTACTACCGACGTTTTCCTCAAAGGGCGTTTGATAGCGATTCCAAACGGAACAAAGTAGCTTGCTGTCCGTAAACTCATGGTTGGTATAAGCCCGAACGTAATAATCCACTCGGTACTCAAAGCGGGCGATGTAGGTATGCGGCGCGGTTAAATCGACATCGGTGGGGAGCGTATAGCTGGGATCGCGGCTTACGCGCACCTCAAGCGGGGCATCCTCGGTTCCCTTGTTTTCATACCAACCCAGGAAACGGTAGCCGTCGGGCAGCGCACCGTCCTCTGATAAAGGCTTGTTGTCCACGTCGCACACCCGCACCGTGTACACACCGGTGCCATCCTCGGCAGTCTCAACCTTAACGTCAGTTTTGCCCACACCATCGCGCCGAGTCTGATCGTCGATTGCATCCTGCTCATTGCCCTCAAACACCGTCATGATGTTCGACACATAGTCGGTGTACACCGGATAAAAATCGGTAGGACCAAGCACAGTGATCTCGGTGCCGGCAGGATAGAACGCACCGGCGTTTTTTAGCTCGGCAAGCTTAGGCGAGGTGATGGCCGCGTAACCGCCATGCATCCCGGCCTCGCCACTCGGCTGCGTCGTCCAACCGATAAAGGTGGCGCTGGCAGAAAGAGTGCCGCGGTCCGCAGGGGCAGCCGGCGTTAAACCGACGCCATAGCGGTACCAGTCCGTCGACTTGTCGTGCTCCTCGCCGCTCTGCCACGCGAGCGTCTCGCCCTTGACGTTATAGAACAGCACCTGCGCCTCGTACGAAGCAATAAACAAGTCGTTGCCCTTAAAGGCCTTGGCCCCCTTCGCGTTATCGGCGGTATAGGTCGACGTTTTCTCGTGCGCTTCGTTCTTCTGGACCTGCTTGCCAGCCTTAACGGCATCAGCATCGGTCTTGCCGTTAAACCAGGCGTTATCGGCATCGATACGGTTCACATTGACTCCGGTCTCGCGGAACCAGCCCATGAAGCGATAACCGCCGTTGGCATCGGTCAAGCCCTTGGGCTTTGCGGAGGTATCCTGCCTAAACGTCACCGATGTATCGCCCTGGGCCAAGCCCTGAGCCGTTCCCGCCAGCACGGCGCTCACGGCAAAGGCATACGGGTCCGAGGTCGCCTGATCAATACCAAGTTTGGTTGCCTCGATGGTCGCGGTACCCGCACCGGGAAAATCGATCGTCGCCTTAACGCTCTGGCCATGCACGGGAATCTTCAGCTTGTAATCCATCGCCCACTCATTGGTGTGCTGGCCACCCAGGGCATCGTCGTTGGCGGTCGAGCGCATGGTGCCGGCACAAAAATCGTAGTCGTGCTCCTCCCACAGCTCACGCGTGGTGTAGCGCTCGTCGTCCCATGGACCATAGCTGTCGCCCTTGGTGGTACCATCGCCGCCAAACGAAGGGATCTTTTTCTTAGCCGCGGTACCCTGGCTGCTGCCTTTTAGGCTCACGCTCGGCTTAAAGTAGCACTCGGTGACCGTGGCATCATCCTTGTTGGCACGCGCGGCAATGCCGCCCAGGTTCACATCGTTTTGAATGATGGGGATCACGGCGATAGGATTGTACTGACGCGAGCTCAAGTCACCCGCAAAATGGCTTCGAACGAGCTCGTTGCCCTTTTCGGTTAGAATACGACCCGCCAAGCCACCCGTCCACGCACGCGTCACGGCAACGACGCCCACGTACGACGCGGCATAGCTGTAGCACTGCGCCGTCGAGAAGCAGTCGATAATCTTGGCGTTACCCGCCATGCAGCCCACAAAACCCGAGGCATACACGTTGTTGCCGCCCAATGCGCCAATGGCCACGTCGTACTTATTGGTGACGTCGGTCATGCCCTTCTCGGCAATCGAGCCGTCGTCCTTACGCGTCGGCGTCACGCGGCAGTACTCGATAGTCGAGTTCGTAACGTAGCCGGCAAACGCCGCCATATACAGACCCTCACCGCCGAGCGCCTGCACGCCCGAGGTCGCATTGTTGACGGCACGGCCGCCACGGACCTCGCAGTTGTAGAGGGTGCAGCCGTCGAGCTCGCCGGCGATGAGACCGCCCTCAAAGCCTGCGTTGGTAATGAGGTTGAGGGCGTTGTTGGCGCAGGTCACGTGCAGCGTGCTTTCCATGACCATAACGTTTTCGAAGCGCGTATTGACGGCCTTGCCCACGATAATGCCGCCGCGGAAGTCCGCCCACACGTTGGCGTCCTTAACCAGGAAGTTTTTGATGGTGGCACCGTTGGTCTCGGCAAAAAATCCCGTATCGCGCTCGGGGTCAAAAGCGTCTTTATCGTAGTTCAGGCCCTCAACGGTGTGGTTTTGACCATCGAACACGCCCTTAAACGGATGCTCCTTGTTGCCAAACGACAGATGCTTAACAGTGTTTGCAACGATGGCTTTCATGTCGTCGCTGTCGAACTCAATGTCGTTATCGAGATAAACGTGCCAGCCGGACGTATCGCGCTCGCGCGACAGCGCCACATACAACAAAAAGTCAGCCTCGTTTTTGATGTGGAATTCGTTTTTGTTCTCGGGCACGTCCTCGGCATGCACCACCGTTGGCAGCGCCATAACGCAGCAAAGGACAATCGCTGCGACGGCAACCAGCCTGCTAAGCATACCCCGGTTCATGTTCTTGATCTTCATAGGCTAGTTCGCCTCCGGCCAACCCACAACGTCAAGTACGTCGAGGGCGGTATCGCTTGCCTGCTGGTTTTTGGCCTGCACGGCCTGAACATCGATATCGAGCCTGAATGAGCCGCCGCGCGCGGCATCGTGGTAGTCGCCCACAAAGCGCAGCGAGTCCATGAGGCTTTCCGTCATGACGCCGGGGTCGAGCGTGCCGCCACGCCCGGCCAATCCGCGGTAGTAGTACCACCCATCGCCGCCGTCGATCCACGGGGACCCCTCGCCCACATTCACATGAAACGCAACGTTGCCCGAGGCATCCGCGCACGAGCCGTCTGGTGCCACCGACGTCATGCGCAGGCGCGCGCGAACGTACTCAGGCTGCGTGCCAGCGTTCTCCACGCGCACAATGCGGCTGATGTCAGAACCCCCGGCCTTGGTGTCGGGATAGTCCCCGTGCTCGTTGGGCTCAAACGGAATCTCCTCGCCTTGCTCGTTTAGGGTGTATTCGCAGACTCGTACCTTCACGCTGCCAAACGATAGGACGTTGTTCGCCGGAACCATATCAACGGTAAAAGCCAGCGTGCCGCACAGGCACGCCAGGGCCAACAGCGCCATCGCGGCAAGCGCCAAGGTGCGTTTCTGATTGTCGGAAAGATTATTGAGCATTACGTTCGCCAGTCGTCGATAAAAAGGGGGACCGAGATCCCGGCCCGAATATAGGGGTGGGAGCGGGCCGAGATCTCAGTGGGGGGTGGGATTACTTGAGAGTGTCAGCCCATGCCTTGGCAGCAGTCAAAGCAGACGCAGACGAACCCTCAGCAGTGTTGTCTGCCGCGTAAATGAAGCAGTTGACCTTCATCGTGGCAGGATTGGCGAAATCCTTTTGCTCGGTCTCCTTGGGCGTAGTCACATTGCTGAACAGCTCACCGGTCCACTTGTCCTCGGTCTTGCTGGCAATAAGCGGAGTTGCCTCGGTCCCATCGCCAACATAAACGAAAAGGCCACCGAGATAATGAGTCGGCTCGCCCGTAACTGCGGTCGCGTCAACGGCCTTCCAGCCATTTTTAATGGTGAAGTAAGTCGTCTTGGAATCATCAACCCCAGCAGACGCTGTCGCGTTCTTCACGAAAACGTACACATAAGCGTTCTCGGATCCCTTGCCAATACCGACATTAGGATTCTTAGGAACAGACACGCCAGGGGCGAGCTTGGAGTCCGCAACCCAGTTGGTCTCGGTCAGATTGCCGTTGACCTTAGTGTTGTCATCCGGAATCGGCTGATCCGGATTATCAGGATTAGTGGTGGGCTTGTTGATGCCCGCAGTAGTGAAGTTGTTGGTCAGGCCCGACTGCGCCGTCAGCCATGCATAGGTGCCAACGCCGGCGGCCAGCACCAACAGCAGCAGGGCGGCAATGATGCCGTAGCGCTTTTTCTTCTTGTTTTCCATCGTTCTCCTCCTTGCGAGAATCGTCTTCCCCGGCAACGGCCCCTACCGCCGCCGACGCTTTTCCCTGCCGCTATGAACGCCGCTCCCTCGCATGCACGCGGGCATGCTTACCCGCAGGCTCGTCGGAAACCACCCCATCGAGCACTATCGACGCCGCGACCAGCAGCGCCAGAACGGCCACCACAACAAGCAAACCGGGCATCGTCGTGCAATATGCGTTAACGAAGCCCAGGTAAGGGACACAAAAAGAAACGACACCGATCACGCGTGAAAAAGGCGTCTGCTCGGCGTCGTGCATGATGGTTCCATCTGCATTTTTGTTTGCGATTCCCTGCGTACCGATCGTCTGTGCCACAGGGTCGATCTCGTACACCTGGTGCGTCACCACGGCACCGTCGGAGCGGTAAAAGGTTGCATTGTCGCCCACGGCAATATCCGTTGGCTCAACTTGGCGAACAAACACCATGGAGCCGACGGGAAACTCGGGCTCCATAGAGCCCGAAAGCACAGCAAAGGGTGTGTATCCAAATGCGCGAGGCACAAAAGAAACAACGGCAAGGGCTATGACAAGCGCGAACGCCAAGCTACTCAAAAGCGTAATAAATCGTTTGAGTCTGCGCGCCGTCAAAGTGATAATTCATCCCCCTTGAGGACCTATTCTACCCATCCAAAGGTCAGCAAGTTTCAACAGGAACCGCAAGGCGCTTGAAAAGTGAGTCCGAAATAAGCCAATTTGGAATCTTTTCGTGATAAAAACATAGCGATGTGCTACACATTTTTCAATGTTTTATCGCTAAATGCTACTTATTTTGGCGTAAGTGGTCATTTATCCCCAAATTAGTCTGTTTTATCCAATACTTATAACTAACCCCCTACGCAACTTCCCCATAGAAGGTTCGATTTTTTTGCGAAACTAAAATAATGGTACCCCCCCCACATTAAAACAAACTACTGGAAGTGTCATTTATTTCCGACCCCTCCTTTGCCGGAGTTTTATGACAGCCCCATGTAGTTCGCAGCCCATAATCCTCTGAGAACCGTGTCCCAGAATTCACGTCCGGAGTGGGATACGGCTTCCGCTTGTGCCCCCGTTGGGAAACCACATCCCACTCCGATCACAAATTCCGGGTCGCACTTTCCGCCAAGGCCCTCAACCGGAAACGGCATCCCATTTCTCGGCCGAATACTGGGATGCGGTTTCCACAGAGCCCCTCAACGGGAAACCGCATCCCATTCCAAAGGCAAATTCCGGGACGCAGCTTCCGCAACCCCACCCATCCGGAAATCCCATCCCACTCCGCACACATCCGGGCATAGAACAATCAGCTTATTAGGCCTTCCATCAATAAAGGAGCGCCCTCGTGTCAAGAAAAAAGCCTCGAGAACTTCGAGGCTTTCACATTTGTATTGTTTTGCACGAAGGACCGCGAACGGCGAAGCTACTCTCCCAGCACGGCCTTCTTTGCGGCTGCGGCCATGTTGTCCAGATCCTCCTTAGTGGGGTGATCCTTTGCGGCAACCCAGTTGTCGAGCAGCATCTTAAATCGGGCGTTTTCGGGATCTTGCTCGAGCATGGCCTCGTAGCGCCGCTTGACCGCGGGGCCCATCTTGCCCTGGCACATCGCCCAGCCCGCAAGCTCGGCATCCCCAGCCAAATTGGAAGTTACGCGGTCGATAATCTGCTGGTAATAGCTCTGGTCGGCCCCAAAGCCGCAGGTGCCAAACAGGAACACGCGCTTGCCGTGCAAGGCAGAGAGCAACGCCGCGACCGAAGGCGTGCACGCGCCCTTGTCGCACCAAAAACCGACGAGCACCGTGTCGGCCGCGCAGGCGCCCTGCGCCTCGAGCGCAACCTGATCTGCATCCGCATCGTCGCTCAACGCCGCGGCATGGACAAACTCAACGCCCGCAGCCTGCAGAGCGCGCTTGATCGCGCCCGAAACCATCCTGGTATTACCGCTCTTGCTGTTAACCACCAAAGCGCACGTCATAGTCACGTTGCCTCGTTTCCCCCAAAACTATAGCCACTAATGCAATTTATTAAAAGCATATCTTAGTACTATCGACGCATATGTAAACCATCTGCCGCTAATCGGCAGCCCCTACTGGGCCCTACTGGGCAAACTGGCTACGATAAAGCTCGGCATAGAAGCCGTCTGCCGCCAGCAGCTCGTCGTGCGTGCCGCGCTCGATAATCTCGCCATCGCGCATTACCAAGATGCAATCGGCGTTGCGAATCGTCGACAGGCGGTGTGCCACGACAAAGCTCGTGCGACCGGCCATGAGCTCGTCGAATGCCGCCTGCACCTGCAGCTCGGTGCGGGTATCGATGCTCGAGGTCGCCTCGTCCAGCAGCAGAATCGCCGGGTCGGTGAGCATGACGCGCGCGATGCACAGCAGCTGTTTTTGACCTTGGCTAAACGTGCCGCCGTCCTCGCCGATCACCGTATCGTAGCCGTCGGGCAGCTGCACGATAAACTTATGCGCATGCGCGCGCTTGGCCGCCTCGATAACCTGCTCGCGCGTGGCATCTGGGCAACCGTAAGCGATGTTTTCCGCCACCGTGCCCTCGAACAGCCAAGTGTCCTGCAGCACCATGCCAAAGGCGCGGCGCAGGCTTGCGCGCGTGTAGTCACGCGAGGAGCGACCATCGACCGCGATGCGCCCAGCATCGATATCGTAAAAGCGCAGCAGCAGATTGATGAGCGTCGTCTTGCCACAGCCCGTAGGACCGACGAGGGCAAAGCGCGTACCGGGTTTGGCCTCGATGCAGATATCCTGCAGCAGCTTGCGGTCGGGCACATAGCTAAAGTCCACGTGCTCAAAGGTCACCTCGCCCTGCGGGGCGACAAGCTCCACGGCATCCACAGCGTCGGGCTCCTGCTCGCGCGCATCGAGCAACGCGAACATGCGGCGCGCCGAGGCGTACGCGGTCTGGATCTGCGTGATGACGTTCGTGACCTCGTTGAACGGCTTGGTGTACTGGTTGGCGTAGGACAGGAAGATCTGCACGCCGCCCACCGTGAGCGCCGCCGGCACGCCCGTGATCACGCCCGCGCAGCCGATCACGGCGACCACAGCGTAGATGATGTTATTGATAAAGCGCGTGCCGGGGTTAGAAAGCGAACCCATAAACTGCGCGCGCTCGCCCGCCGTATAGAGCTCGGCGTTGAGGACATCGAAGCGCTGTTGAGCGTGCGGGCCGTAGGCGAAGGCGTCCACGAGCTTTTGCTCGCCTACGTACTCCTCGATATGACCACCCAGTTGACCCTGAATACGCTGCTGGGCCGTAAAACTCTTGTTGGAAAGCTTGGCAATAGCACCGGCTGCAAAAATGGAAAGCGGCGTGACGAGCACCACCACGAGCGTCATGGCCAGGTTAATGGAGAGCATAAACGCGAGCGTGCCCACAATGGTGATAACGCCGGTAAAGAGCTGCGTAAAGCCCTGCAGCAGGCCGTCGCCCACTTGGTCGACGTCGTTGACTACGCGGCTCATGAGGTCGCCGTGGGCATGGCTGTCGATAAAGCTGAGCGGCATGCGGCTGAGTTTGTCGCTCGCCTCCACGCGCATGTCGCGCACCGTCTCGTAGGACAGACGGTTGACGCAGTAGCCCTGCAGCCACTGGAAGGCCGCCGCGCCCACCACGACAATCGCGAGCTTGGTAACGAGCGGCAACAGTGCGTCAAAGTCCACCTGCCCGGCGGCAACGATGAGGTCGATGCCCTCGCCGATAAGGATGGGCGTATAGAGTTGCAAGATCACCGAGATGGCGGCGCTCACAAACGACGCCGTAAACGAAATGCGATGCGGACGGACGTAGCCCAGCAGGCGGCGAGTTACCGCGCCCACGGGGTAGCGCTCGGGGTCGCCGGGCTGGCGCGGGCCGTCACCCAAGTCGTTGAGGCTATCGTTGCCGGACACGTTGGCCGTCATCGTGGCGACCGAGCCGGAAGAAGTATACGGATTCATCTAGCAGCCCTCCTTTGCGCAAGTGGATGCCAGGGCGCACGCGGCGCCTGGGGTGGACGTGGACGTCGCGCTCCCCTGCTGACCCTCGAGCTCCTCACGACGAAGCTGCGACTGGCAAATCTCGCGATAGAGCTGGCAGGTCGTATACAGCTCATCGTGCGTGCCCAGGCCCGCGACCGAGCCGTGATCGAGCACGCAGATCATGTCGGCGTCGCGCACGGTCGAGACGCGCTGGCTCACAATCACCGTGGTCAGCGGCAGCCCACCCTCGGCGGCACCGCGCATGCTTCGTTCGCGAATGGCATGGCGAAGCGCCGCATCGGTCTTAAAGTCGAGCGCCGAGGCGGAGTCATCCATAATCAGGATCTGCGGCGAGCCCACCAGAGCGCGCGCAATGGTCAGGCGCTGGCGTTGGCCACCGCTGAAGTTCTTACCGCCCGCCTCGACCGGAGCATCTAAGCCCTGCTGCTTGTTACGCACGAACTCGCTGGCCTGCGCCATATCGAGCGCCGCCCAGAGCTCCTCGTCGGTCGCCGACTCGTCACGCCAGGTCAGGTTGCTGCGGATCGTGCCGCTCACCAGCGACGCGCGTTGCGGGACGGTCGCGACCACATGGCGCAGCTGATCGAGCGGCCAGGCACGCACGTCGGAGCCCATCACGCTCACGCTGCCGGTGCCCGCATCGTACAGGCGCGAGATAAGCGAGACGAGTGTGGACTTGCCGCTGCCCGTGCCGCCGATAACGCCGAGCGTCTTGCCCAGTGGGAGTTCCAGGGTCACATCGTTGACGGCATTTGCCGCGCCCGCGCCAAAGGAGAAGCTCGCATGGTCAAAGCTCAGCGCGGGAACTGGGGCGGCATTGCCCGGCTTGGGCAGCGCGACCGGCTGGTTGCCCTCGTCGGTGATGCTCGGCACGCAATTGAGCACCTCGTTGATACGCGACGCACTGGCGCTCGCCTTGGTAAAGACCACAACCAGGTTGGCGACGTACACGATGGAGGTCAGGGTCTGCGTCATGTAGTTCACAAACGCCATGACCTGACCCTGCGTGAGCTCACCCACGTTGACCTGGATGCCGCCCACCCACAGGATGGCGCACACGCCCAGGTTCATCACCAAAAACGTGACGGGATTAAGGATCGACGAGAGCTTGCCCACCGCGATGGCGGTATGGGCCTGGTCATCGGCGGCTTGGGCAAAGCGCTCGCGCTCATGGTCCTCGCGCACAAAGGCGCGAACCACGCGGGCGCCCGAAAGGCCCTCGCGGCAGATAAGCGCGATGCGGTCGAGCTTTGCCTGCAGCTGCTTGTAGTACGGGATACAGCGCGCCATGACAAACCAAAACACCAAGCCGATGGCGGGCGTGCAAATCAAAAAGATCATGCCGAGCTTAAGGTCAATGGCAAGGGCCGCGACCATGGAGCCCACGGCCAAGAAGGGCCAGCGGATGAGCATGCGTACGCCCAGCGCCACAGCGAGCTGCACCTGGTTAACGTCGTTGGTGATGCGGGTGATGAGCGACGGCGTGCCAAAGCGATCGAGCTCGGCATAGCTCAGTTTGTTGATGTGCTGGTAGAGCGCACCACGGATATCGGTGCCCATGCCCTGCGAGGTGAGCGCCGCCATCTTTTGGCAGACGAGCGTAAACGAGATGCCGATCACAGCCATGGCGCCAAGTACCATGCCGTAGTGGATAACGGCGTTCACATCGTGCGCGCCAATGCCCTTATCGATCATCTGGGCAATCACCAGCGGCGTAAGCAGGTCAAAGATCACTTCGATCAGCTTGCACGCAGGGCCGATCACCATATACCGGCGAAACTTACCGCCAAAACGCCTGAGCAGCTCAATCATGTATAGGCGCTCCCTATCATCATCCACATTCAATTCGAACCATGATAGTACGGTGAGCCCAAAAGAAGCGTAAACAACTCGTCATTTCTAATGGGATTCGGTTTCCAGAGAAGCGGAGAGGTGCACATGCCCGGTCAGCGGCGCGCCAATCGCATGGTATACTTACAGTAGTGCTACCAGCCGAGCCGCCGACCCTTGAAATGAGGTGCCGAGATGAACGACATTCTCGCAAGAAGAGCAAGACGAGCAACCTTGGGCATCGCCCTTTCCGCGGCACTCGTCGCGGGAATCGCCCCCGCAACGGCGATCGCGGCGGAAACCAGCTCCCCCACCGGTGCAGTTGCCTTGCAGACGGAAGATGCGGCCACCGCAAAAGAAAGAGCGTATGCAGCCATGCAGGAAGCGCTCAAAAACCTCGATGCCGCAAAAGACGCCGCAAGTCGCGAGAAAATTGCGGAAATCGATACTAAAATTGCCATTTTTCAAGAGAACTACGACACGAATTTGGCGCAAGCCGCCATATATAAAGAATCCCTTCCTACCATGCAAGCGAACGTCGATGCAGCTCAAGCCGAATGCGATAAGGCCCACAACCGGACAAGAGCCCTTGAGGCAGAATTAAATAAAATCGACTACACGACTCCTGCCGAAACTATTCGGCAGTTGCAAGAGGCGATCACAGAGGCAATAATGCAAGAAAATTCCTGTGAAGATAAGCTTGAGCACTGCCGAATGCGCCTCGAAAGTCATAAAAGCCTGATTTATTTCTTTGAAAGCGAAGTGGAGTTTAATAAAACCCATCTCGACGGAGAAACAGCCAAGCGGGATGCGCTCCTCGACGATTTGAAAAGAGCGCAAATAGCCTATGACGACGCCTGCAAGGCATACGAAGAGGCAAAGGCCGCGGCAGACAAGGCCGCCTCGCCCGAGATAACGCAACCGACCGAGACGACAAAACCCTCCAGCTCAGCGCAGCCGGCCGAAACGGCACAGCCCGCCAGCTCGCCCGCGACCGGCAAATACGCTCCATCGAGCTCCACCAAGCAAGCAGATACGACCGCCGGCAAGCTCGCGAACACGGGCGACGCAGCGCCGAGCGCAATCACACTCGCAGGAATCGCCGCCGCAGGGTTCGGAATAGCCACCGCGGGTGTACGCCGCATCAAGAACTCAAAGTAGCTGCCAGAGCATATCGCTCCCACCAATCTACAAGCCCATAGACAAAGAGGCCCGTTTCCCCAACCAAAATCAGGGAAACGGGCCTCTTTACTTGTAAAAACAGATGGCAACGCCGCCGTCTCTTGAACCACGTAGCCATTGATGTCTTGGCGCAGTCAGCGAGCGCCATCAAGAGCGAACAAGTTGGCATGAAAAAGACAAGGCATAGACCTTCTGGTCATGCCTTGCCTTTTGAATGACAAATTGTCGCTCTGGGTGGCGCGCAGCGTCGAGCATTGCGCGGTTTGGTAAAACCGCGCAAAAAGAAAGCCCGTGCGCTCGATGGATCCGGATGCCCGACAGAGGCTCCTTATGGCTGCTTCCTTCCGGACCTGACCAGATTCGGAACATGTCGTCATCCGAACCCATCGAACGCGCTAGGCGCTCGGTATATCTTACTCGCTCCCGCCCGATGGGGCAAGACAGCTAATTTGGGACGGGGCTTTTTGACTACTTTTTGACTGGCGGGCAGTCAAAAAAGCCCCGTCCTAAAAAGACTACTTTTCTAGATGCGGCCGAGGTCGTAGGCTCGCGCGGCAGACTCGCCGGCGCAGATGAGGTTGGTTGTGGCTTCTTGCGGATCGAGTGCCTGTTCCAGGTCCATGGGCTTGCGGCAAATCGGCAAAACCAAGTCAATACCCTGCTCACATACCGCATCCAGGTTGTCGGCACGACCGCCCACGACAGCGGCCACCGGCTTGCCATATCGCTTGGCACGGCGGGCCACACCAACCGGCGCTTTGCCGGCGGCGGATTGCTCGTCCATATTGCCCTCGCCCGTTATGACCAGGTCGACATCACGCACGCGCTCGTCAAATCCCACAAGGTCGAGCACGGTCTCAACGCCCGAACGCAACTCGGCACCAAGTGCCAACAGCGCGGCACCCAGGCCGCCGGCGGCACCTGCGCCGGGCACGCCGAGCACCGAGCCAAATGTCCGTGCGCCCTCGGGTGTGCGCAACAACCCCTGGGCCCGAGCCTCGACAATTGCCGTATCGAGCAGACGACCGTAGCCGACCATCCAGCTGTCGTACTTGCCCAGCGCCTCGGCATCATCCGCCGGCAGACCCTTCTGTCCACCGAACACTGCCAGCGCACCGCGACGCCCTACGAGCGGATTCTCGACATCCGAAAGCACCACGACACGCACGCCATTCAGTGCCCGAAGCGATGGCGCCAAATCGATACTCGCCACGTGTTCAAGGCCTGCAAGACTGGGAGCGATATCGCAGCCCTGGTCATCGACCACACGCGCGCCCAGCGCCTGCAGCATGCCGGCGCCACCGTCGTTGGTGGCACTGCCGCCCAGACCAATATAGAGTGTCTTTGCGCCCTTGCGAACCGCGCGAAGCATGAGCTCGCCCACGCCATAGGTTGTAGCAGCCAGCGCCGATGACTCCGTACAAGGCGAATACCCAATGCCGGCCGCCTCGGCCATCTCGATGACCGCGGACTCGCGCTCGACATCAACCAGCATCCGGGCAGACGTGCGCTTGCCCAAGGGACCTGCCACCTCGCAGGTCACAATCTCACCGCCGCACGCGGCGATGGCGTCGAGCGTTCCCTCGCCACCATCTGCCAGCGGCAAAGCGTTCAGCTCGGCATCGGGCCAAACGCGGCGCACGCCCTCGGCAACCGCCGCCTCCGCCTGTGCACTCGAAACGCTGCCCTTAAAGGAGTCGATCGCTAGCAGCACGCGACGGGGCCGGCGGCACGCGGGGCCAAAGTCAACCGCCGCGCCAGCATCCTCTTCGGCACACGCGAGCGCCTCAGCATGAGCGGTATGCGCCTCAAGATCGGCCCCACAACCGCAATCAGCGCCGCCCGCTCCGCGCAGACCGCCAAAATAGCTACTCAGCAGCTCGCGGCATTCATCCGCCAAGACCCCAGCCGTCACATTAAACCGATGATTCAGGCGCGAATCGGCATTGAGGTCGTATAGCGACCCCAGAGCGCCCGCCTTAGCATCGGCCGCGCCGTACACGCAGCGCCCCACGCGCGCGTTGACCATAAGCCCCGCGCACATGCAGCAGGGTTCGAGCGTCACGTAGACCGTACAGTCGGAAAGGCGCCAGCGGCCAAGCGCCTGGGCAGCGGCGCACAGGGCCGCGAGCTCTGCATGCGCCGAAGGGTCCTGATCGAGCTCGCGACGATTATGCGCCCTCGCGACGATCTCGCCGTCGCGCACCACTACGGCTCCGATGGGCACCTCGCCCACCGCCGCGGCGGCTCGCGCCTCCGCCAACGCCTCGCGCATGAACTTCTCGTCGATTTCGGTGATCGTCATCGTTCGCCTTCCCTGTTGCAAATTCAAAACGATGCTATCATTACGACTCACGGAGAGATGGCAGAGCGGTTGAATGCGGCGGTCTTGAAAACCGTTGAGCGCGAGAGCGTTCCGGGGGTTCGAATCCCCCTCTCTCCGCCACTTTTAGTGATGCACCGGCGTCATGGTTCGCTCAAACAGCGCATCGACCACGTCGGCCATCTCGGGTCGACGCTCAAGATCGTGGCCCGATTCCCACCATATCGTGAAAAGTCGAATAATACCGCCGGCGACAAACTCAGACGTCGTCTCGAGCGACACGGGGGCCAGGGCATCCTCGGCAAGCACGTTCATCACACGCTCGCGGATGGAGCGGGCAATACGATCGCAAATAACGTTGGTCAACATGCCCGACATGCTGCTTGCCAAAATGTTATCCATGAGTTGCTCGTGCGCCAGAATCAAATCCATGGCATCGTCCAAAATCGCGTGCCGAAGCGCGCGCACGTCCTCGGCAGACACTGTGCCGGCCTCATCGGGCTGTTTTTGCGGCAAGCCGGACATGAGCTCATCGATATAAAAGGCAAAGTAATCGTTCTTGTCGCGAAAGTGCTTGTAGAACGTCGTGCGGCGAATCATGGCGCGGTCGCACAGCATGGCAACCGTCAGGTCCTCAAAACGATGCTCCTCGAGAAGCTCGGTGAAAGCATCGAACAGGGCACGATAGGTTTTCTTGATGCGAAGGTCCATCCGTATCGCCATCCTCAGGGCAAAGACAGTACTCGTCAATCTGTCGCATATCTTACACCTGTACCTCGCGCGTTTTACCCCGGTGCCGACCCCGCCGAAAACATAACGCTTACCGGAAAGTTCGGCACGGCAAAACGTTGCGGGTATACTAGTAGCGTTATACCAACGGCAGCTGGCGCATGCCGCCGCGGCCATTCGAAACGGAGACATCATGATTACCGTCATCATCGGCATCGTTGTTGTCATTGTGATTGTCTGCGCCATCGCCGGCATTTACAACAACATGGTCACCAAGCGTAACCGCATCGATAACGCCTGGCAGAACATCGATACGCAGCTGCAGCGCCGCAACGACCTGATCCCCAACCTGGTCGAGACCGTCAAGGGCTACGCCAAGCACGAGCAAGAGACGCTCTCCGCCGTGATCAGCGCGCGTAACACCGCCGTCAAGGCCACCACGCCCGAGGCCAAGATGGAGGCCGACAACGTGCTGACCGGTGCGCTACGCCAGCTCTTCGCCGTAGCCGAGGCCTATCCCGACCTTAAGGCAAATACCAACTTTACGCAGCTCCAGTCCACGCTCGAGGACACCGAGAACAAGGTGAGCTACGCGCGCCAGAGCTACAACGACTGCGTGCTCAGCTACAACAACGCCATTCAGACGTTCCCGGCTGTCATCTTTGCCGGCATCTTCCAGTTTAAGGAGCGCCAGGGCTTCGAGGCCGCCGAAGCAGCCCGCCAGGCCCCGACCGTCAAGTTCTAGTAGTTTGGCAGCGCATCCTTAATCGGCCAAATGCATAAACCGCCCCGTCGAATGCATACTTCGACGGGGCGGTTTCCTTTTTCGCGAAGCTCCCCCTCTAAGCGCCGTGCATTTTTAGGAGTATTCAACATAACCAAGGGCTTCGGGCGCCGCGATAAATGCCAAAGAGCGCAAATATCCCTGCAAATCAAACGCTGTCAGCCCATAACCCCGCCCATCATTCGTAGAAAACATCGAGAAATCCCGATTTTTTGCCCGAGGTCGGTATGCAGGGGCCTTCGATTGCAGAATACTCGCAAAAATGCACGTCGCCATCACCCCCACATGGCGCGAACCAAAACAAAAGCGCGGCCTAAAAGGCCGCGCGCCATCTTTCATTCAGATCTATATTGCCCGTAACGGCAGCGCCGAGGTAACGCAGGCCCGAGGGCAACCTTCCTTTCCGGCGCACTCCGCAGGACGAAAGAACCTCCGCCGCACGAAGTGCGCTGCGGAGGTTCTTGCATGTCCGAGGACGCGCCGGAAAGGAAGGTTGCCCTCGGGCCGAACAGCTATGGCAGCTTACGCGACGGTGTAAACCCAGTCGTGCTTATCCTCGACAGCACCAGATTGGATGCCGGTCAGGGTCTCGCGGAGCTTCTTCATCACGGGGCCAATCTCGGTGTAGCCAGCCGGGAAGGTCACGGTCTCATCGGCACCATAGACCTTGTTGTCGATCTCGCCCACCGGGGAAATGACGGCAGCGGTGCCGCACAGGCCGCACTCCACAAAGGTGCCGGCCTTGACCTCGGCCCACTCGACGGGGCGCTGGTCGACGGTTATGCCCAGGTCCTGAGCAACCTGAACGAGCGAACGACGGGTGATGGAGGGCAAGATGGAGTCGGTGTGCGACTGCGGAACGACGAGCGTGCCGTCCTCCTTCACGAACAGAACGTTCGCGCCGCCGGTCTCCTCGACATAGGTGCGGGACTCAGAGTCGAGATACAGGTTCTCGGCATAGCCCTCGCGATGGGCCTCCATCGTGGGCTTGAGGGACATGGCGTAGTTCAGGCCAGCCTTGATGTTGCCGGTGCCGTGCGGTGCGGCGCGGTCGTACTCGGAAACGCGCAGCTTGACGGGCTTGAGGCCACCCTTAAAGTACGGACCGACCGGGGTCACGAGAATGCGGAACGTGTACTCAGGAGCGGGAGCCACGCCGATCACGTCACCAGAGCCGATCATAAACGGACGCACGTACAGGGTTGCACCGGAGCCGAAGGGCGGAACCCAGGCGGCGTTGGCAGAAACGACCTGCTTGACGGCCTCGACAAACTTGTCCTTGGGGAACGGGGGCATCTCGAGGCGCTGGGCAGAGTTATACATGCGCTCGGCGTTCATGTCGGGACGGAAGCAGACGATGCTGCCGTCCTCGGCGGTGTAGGCCTTCAGGCCCTCAAAGACCTCCTGGCAGTAATGGAAGATGCCGCCGCACTCGGAAACATGCAGGGTGTGGTCGGTGGTCAGGCCGCCCTCGTCCCACTCGCCATCCTTCCAATGAGCCTCGTAGCTGTAATCGGTTTTCATGTAGCCAAAGCCGAGGCTACCCCAATCGATATCCTTCTTCTCGACAGTCATATGTCGCTCCTTACATACACAGTTGCATACTCGCGAACCCGCACGCAAAGACCGAAGCCGACCGCGTCGCAATGTCGCACGCCCGGAGCGTAGAGCCGGACGGGACACGCGAACGGCATCAAAGCCGATGGCACGTCGATTCGCATGCACGAGATTGTACTCCCCGTACGCGTCTGATAAAACGCTTTTCTTTAACTAAGTAAAGTATTTTCATTTGACCGAAGCAGAAAGGCCCGCCACCGTAAAGGGTGACGGGCCTCAACGGCACGGTTTGCGCGCTGGCTCGAGCTACGCGTTCTTTTTGCCCAGCTTAGCCTTAACCAGACCGACCACGGTCGGGATGATCGACACGGCGACGATGCCGATAATCAGCAGCTCAAAGTGCTCCTGCACAAAGGGAATGCCGCCAAAGAAGTAGCCCAACAGCGTAAAGACCGTCGACCAGGTAATGCCGCCCAGCACGTTAAAGATGACAAAGTTGCGCCAGTGCATGCCGCCCATGCCGGCGATGAAAGGCACAAAGGTGCGGATAAACGGGAAGAAGCGACCCAGGAAGATGGCCAGGTGGCCCCACTTGTCCAGGAAGTCCTCGGACTTTTTGATTCGCTCGGGCGTCATGGCCTTCACCTTGCCCGAGGCGATGATCTTTTGGCCAAAGAAATGACCGATCATAAAGTTGCACTGATCGCCCAAGATGGCAGCCGTCCATGCGACGGCCAGCAGAGCCACGATGTTAAAGCCGCCGGTGTGGGCAAAGAAACCCGAGGCAAACAGCAGCGAGTCGCCGGGAAGGAACGGGAAGAACACCACGCCCGTCTCGATAAAGATGATCAGGAACACGCAGCCGTAGGCCATAAGCGGGCCGGCGGCGATCCAGCTGGCGATCGCGGTGCGCGGATCCTTAAGCAGCTCGGCGATAAAATTGATGAAACCCATGAAGTAAAACCTCTCAGTTGTGGGCGCGGACACGTCCAAGTTGACCAGTATACGGTTGTGACGCGGCAACGCACACGACCTTACAAAAGCGTGACTTCATTACCAGCAAGTTTGCATAATTGACACCTGTCGCGCAAAGCCGAGCAAGATTGCTCTTCCTAATCCCTAGCGAATCGCTATACTTTATTGAATTGCATTGTCGCGGCGCTAAGGGAGGGCGGCCGGTGAGCTTTATCAATACCATTCGCGAGGACATCAAGACCGTCCAGGCACAGGACCCCGCCGCGCAAAACGGCCTAGTCATCTTCCTTTCTTACCCCGGCCTGCACGCCAAGTGGAACCACGTGCCCGAGCACTGGCTGTGGGAACATGGACATCGCTCGCTCGCCCGCGTGCTCTCGCAAATCACCCGCCATATCACTGGCGTCGAGATTCATCCTGCCGCACAGATCGGCAAGCATTTCTTTATCGACCACGCCATGGGCGTTGTCATCGGCGAAACCGCCATTGTGGGCGACAACTGCGTGCTCTATCAGGGCGTCACACTTGGCGGCACCGGCAACGAGACCGGCAAGCGCCACCCCACCCTGGGCAACAACGTCACCGTGGGCACAGGCGCCAAGGTGCTCGGCAACATTCGCATTGGCAACAACGTCAAAATCGGCGGCAACTCGGTCGTCGTCAAGGACGTACCCGACAACTGCACCGTCGTGGGCGTGCCGGGCCGCGTCATCAAGCGCAACGGCTGCCGCGTATTCGAGGAAAGCTTCGACGCCAAGCAGCACCGCGAATACATGCCCGACGATGCCGCCGAGCAGAGTGCCCTCAACCGCCAGGGCATCACCGAAAACGCCCGTCGCGTCAAGGAACTCGAGCAAGAGGTGGCCGAGCTCAAAGCCCTCGTCGCCAAGCTCGTGGACGAGCGCTAAGGCCGCGGGCAGCCGCCACAGCATGAACGCCAACACAAAAGGCGCGCTGGGGAATCCGCCCCCGGCGCGCCTTCTTTTCGATGTGGCATGCGGGACTGCCCCTTTGTCACCTTATGCGAACTGGCTTAGGTAGAGGTCGGCGTAGGCGCCCTCGGCAGCCAGCAGCTCCTTGTGCGTTCCCTGCTCGATAATGTTGCCGTGATCCATAACCAAGATCAGGTCGGCATCCACAATCGTCGACAGGCGATGCGCGATCACAAAGCTCGTGCGGCCGCGCATGAGCGCGTCCATGGCGCGGCCGATGGCAAGCTCGGTGCGCGTATCCACGCTCGACGTCGCCTCGTCCAGGATGAGAATCGCCGGGTTGTTGAGCAGCACGCGTGCGATGGTTAGCAGCTGACGCTGGCCCTGGCTGATGCTTTCGGCATCGTTGGCTACGCGCGTGTCGTAGCCCTGAGGCATGGTGCGCACAAAGAAGTCGACCTGGGCGGCGCGAGCGGCCGCAACAATCTCCTCGCGCGTTGCCTCGGGGCAGCCGTAGGCGATGTTCTCGGCAATCGTGCCGTCGAACAGCCAGGCATCCTGTAGCACCATGCCAAACTGCTGCCGTAGCTCGCCGCGATCCATGAGGCGCGTATCCACACCGTCAAGCGTAATGCGGCCGCCGTCGATCTCGTAAAAGCGCATGAGCAGGTTGATGAGCGTCGTCTTGCCTGCGCCCGTGGTTCCCACCACGGCAATCTTCTGGCCCGGCTCGGCGGTAAACGACACGTCGCGCATGAGCGGCTTGTCGGGCGAATAACCAAAGCGCACATGCTCAAAGGAGACGCGGCCCTCCACGCGACCCGGCAGCTTGGCGGCCTCGCCCGGCTGCGGATCGGCCTCCATCTCGGGCTCATCGAGCAGGTCGAACACGCGCTCCGCACTCGCCAGCGCGCTCTGCAGCGAGTTGAAAGTGAACGACAGCTGCGTCATGGGTTCGGACGCCTCGTAGATAAACTGGAAGAACGCCTGGAACACGCCGACGGTCATGTGACCGGCAACCAGCATGCTGCAGCCCACGAGCGCAATCACGATCTGCGCCAGGCGACCGATAAAGCGAACCGCGGGTCCGACGGCGTTGATCATAAAGTCGGCCTTGGTGCTCACGCGGGCCAGCTCGCCCGAGGCCTCGTGCACCTCGGCAGAGCTCTGGTGCTCACGGTTGAATGCGCGAATCACCAAACGGCCCGAATAGCCTTCCTCGACCGCGCTCGTGATTTTGGACACCCACTCCTGACGCTCGCCCGTCACATCATGCGTACGGCGCGAAACCACCTTGGTCACCAGCAGCGATACCGCCGTAAAGAACAAAAAGATGAGCGTGAGCGGCACGCTAAACACGAACATCACGCTCACGGCGCCCACCACGGTACCGATCGACACCAGCAACTGCAGCAGTCCACGCTGCATGCTCTCGGACATCTTGTCCAAGTCGTTGGTCGCACGGCTGACGACCTCGCCGGGACGATGCGCGTCAAAGTAGGCAAGCGGCAGACGGTTGAGCTTTTGTGCGATGCGGTTGCGTAGACGCAGGTTGAGACGCTCGGCAACGCTCGACATCAAAAAGCTCTGGAGTGCGTAGAACGAGGCGGCGGCGGTCCAGATCATAAAGTAGATGAAGATGGTCCTGCCGCAATTCTCCCAGGTAATGCTGAAGGTAGTGTTGTTGGCAAACGCCACCTTCATGTGCCCCCACAGTTCATCGATCACGCGGGCGCTGTAGGCCGGCGCCGCGGTGTTAAAGATGGCATAGAACACGATGCTCGCGAACACGATATAGAAACGCCAATGGTCGCCGGCGGCCTCGCTCCACAGGCGGCGCACCGTCGCCCAGGTGTCGCGGGGCGTCTCGTCCTCGTCCTCGTCGTCAACATCGCGCATGCGCTCTGCCTCGGCGCGGGCGCGCTCGTCCTCGGCGCGCTCGTTTTCCTCGTAGAGCGCCTGGCGGCGAGCCTCGCGCTCCGCCGCCTTGGCGGCTTCGTCCAGGCCGGGCGTGGCGCCCGTCTCCTCGACTGTCTCTGCAACCGCGGCGTCATCGGCGATGCCCTGCTTCTTAAGCTCCTCGGTCATGCTACTCACCTCCCTTCATCTGCGATTCCGCGATAGCGC
This sequence comes from uncultured Collinsella sp., assembly GCA_900542715.1. GTDB lineage: Bacteria > Actinomycetota > Coriobacteriia > Coriobacteriales > Coriobacteriaceae > Collinsella. The sequence goes on along the minus strand of UQOQ01000006.1, from coordinate 31,828 downwards.
GATACACCTCGCAGGTTTCCATGAGCTCGTCGTGCGTGCCCAGGCCCACGATCTCGCCGTCCTTGAGCACCACGATCTGATCGGCATGCAAAATAGTCGAGATGCGCTGCGCGATGATGAGCACCGCGGCATCGCACGTCTCGTCCTGCAGCGCATGGCGCAGTGCCGCATCGGTCTTAAAGTCCAGAGCCGAAAAGCTGTCGTCGAAGATATACAGGTCGGCGCGCTTCATGAGTGCGCGGGCAATCGCCAAACGCTGGCGCTGGCCGCCCGAGAAGTTCGTGCCGCCCTGGGCCACCGGCGTATCGAGCCCCTGGGGCTGGTCGAGCACAAAGGTGCTCTGGGCAACCTCCAGCGCATGGAGCATGTCAGCCTCGGTCGCGTCTTCGTTGCCAAAGCGCAGATTGCTTGCCACCGTACCCGAGAACAGCCATGCCTTCTGCGGCACATAGGCGATACGCCCGCGGATGTCGTCTTGCGAAAGGTCGCGCAGATCGATGCCGTTCAGGCGAATGGTGCCCTTCGTGGCATCGTGGAAGCGAAGCAAGAGCTTGGCCACCGTTGACTTGCCCGAGCCCGTTGAGCCCACGATCGCGGTCGTCTGTCCGCGGCGGCAGGCAAAACTCAGGTTGCACAGGGTGTCCTCGTCGGCATCGTCAAAACGGAACGACATGTGGTCGAACACGGCCACCGCGTCGGCCCCATCTGCGGACTCAGGCGCCCCGTCGCCCAGCGTAGCCTTACCGTCCACAATGCTCGGCTCGATTTCGAGCACCTGCTGCGCACGGTTGAGGCACGCCGCGGCGCGCGGAAGCGTCAGTACTACCATCTGCGCCATCATCACAAAGAACAGGATCAGAAGCGCGTACTCCAGCACGGCCGAGATGCTGCCGATTTGCATGGCATGGACGCCCACGCGGTTGCCGCCCACCCACAGCACCGCCACCTCGGCGATGTTCATCAAAAAGAAGCTGGAGCTGTCGAGACCCACAAACAGGTGGTTGACCTTGATGGCATTGGCCGCGTAATCGCTAAACACCTCGTCCAGGCGCTGCTCCTCGTGGCGCTCCTTGTTAAATGCGCGGATGACGCGCACGCCCACGATGTTCTCGCGCAGCACCACGTTCATGCGGTCGATAAAGCTCTGCAGGCGCATAAAAATCGGCGCGGCGTTAGCCACCGTAAAGACCGCCGCCACCAGCACGATCGCAACCACCACGCCCAGCAGCGTGCCCATGGCGGGATCGATGAACCAAGCAAAAATGATGCCTGCCACGGCCAAGAATGGCACCGGCAACACCAGCTGAATCGTCTGAAGGACAGCTTGCTGAATCACGTTGATGTCGTTGAGCGAGCGTGTGATCATCGAACCCGTGCCAAAGCGCTCAAAGTCGCTGGCGGACAGCTCGAGCGACTTGTCGTACACGGCATTGCGGATATCGCAGGCCACGTTGGCGGCCAGGCGCGCCGAAAGATAGCAGCCCAGCACCGTGCCGCCGCTGGCCATGCCGGTCGCGATAAGCATGTAGAGGCCATTGCGTAAAATATAGTCGACATCGCCCGTGGTAATACCGGTGTTGACCATGTTCGCCAGCATCGTGGGAACCAACAGCGTACCGACGTTATCTATCAGCACCGCAAACAGCGTCACCGCAATCAGACCGCGGTACGGCCTCATAAACCTCATTAAGAGTCGCATGTGTCCCCCTCGCCCTTATCGTCAGCCTCGTTCTCGGCGGCCACTTGCCGTTTAAATGCCTCGCACTCTTCGTTCAGAACATGGGAGAATTTACCGACCAGGCGCATGATCTCGCGCTGTTCCCACGGCTCGAGCGCTTCGAATGCCTGTTGCTCGGCTTTTTGCGCCGGTAACGCGTAGCGCTTGGCAAACCGCACGCCTTCTTCGGTCAATCGCACAACCTTGTTCTTACGACTGCCCTCGGCAAACTCCAACGTCGCAAGCCCTCGCGCCCTAAGCGTCTTGATCGCCGAATTGATGGTCTGTTTGCTGTAGAACCATTCACTCGTCAGCCGACTCACGGCAACGCTTCCGCCCGCTGCACTCGTGTCGACGAGCATCCAGTAGGCGCAGTCCGAAAGACCGCAGGTACGCGCGAACTCCGAATAGATACGGTCAAGCCCGTTAAGCATCCGGTCGAAATCGACCAGGCTAACTGCACTATTCATCTCTCCCACCATTCGATAGTCCGAGTTTTGACCAATTTATATCTCTACATTAGTCCGAGTTTTGACTATCGTCAATACGCTCGTTGTTTATGGTCGGCTCTACATAAGCATATCGACAAAAAAGACCGCCGGCGCGGGGGCGGCGCCGGCGGTCACGCGAGAATAGCGATGTATTTGCCCGTTAGGCAGCGACGGCCTCGTAGACCGTTGCGCCCGCAAAGCTGTCGTGCAGGCTCTTGCCGCAGATCCAAGGTAGCTCGACGACCTCGCAGACCGTGTTGACCAGCTCGGAGCAATCAGTAAAGTGGCCCTTATCGTTGAGGGTCTCGCAATCCTGAACACGCCAATAGCCATCGGTGTGCGTGATGTAGTACTCGTGATCGTTGATCGACACGAAAGCGCGCGTCTTGGAACGCAGCAGCTTCAGAAATCCTTCGAAGTCAGTCTCGACGACATCTCCAGCCTGGAACATGATAGTTACCTCCTGGCCCAGCGCCACCACAGCGCATTGATTAACGTTGGTACCCCTTTAGTAAAACCTTTATCAATTGATATGCGCCCCTGTTTTAGGCAAGTGGTAAAAAACCGCAGGGTAGACGGGATAAAACGTTTAACCATCTCATCAGTTTCTCACATTCTTGCCGCAGTTTTATGCAAGCCGACTTTTCCGATTGGTGGCTATTGCTGTTTGGGCCCTCTGCGCGATTACGGCTACGGCACGACGGGTAAGAACGGAGCATCTGCAACGTCATCGCCAGGAGAACCCATGGAGACCATCGAAGCGCTCATCCATCGCCGTAGCTGCCGCAACTACAGCGATCGCCCCGTCGAGGCAGAAAAGCTCGCACGCATTATCGAGGCAGGCCAGTACGCGCCGAGCGGCATGGGGCGTCAGCCGGTCACGTTCGTCGCCGTCACCGACCCCGCGACCGTCGAGCGTCTCTCGCAACTCAATGCGCAAGTCATGGGCAGCAACGGCGATCCCTTCTACGGTGCCAAAACCGTTGTGGTGGTACTGGTCGACCGCAGCGTGCCCACGCATCTGGAAGACGGTTCGCTTGCCATGGGCAACCTGCTCAATGCTGCCTATGCGCTGGGTGTTGATTCGTGCTGGATTCATCGCGCCCACGAGGTTTTCGATTCGCCCGAGGGCCTGGAGCTGCTGGCCAGCTGGGGCCTGCCCGCCGACGGAAGCCTGCGCGGTGTTGGCAACTGCATTCTGGGCTACGCCGAGGACGCACTCCCCAAGGCCAAGCCTCGCCGCGACAACGTGGTGTATGTTCCGCCGTTCTAACGAACGGCGGACCCGTTGACGCTGCGCGAGCCGCATTAACGCCAATCTGACGTTCAATTTCGAGGGCGCGACCAAAAGGTCAGCGCCCTCTCATTTCACGTCACCTTGGCGCAAATGCGGCCCGCTCGCTGTTGGTGCCTGACATCGAGTGAGCCACTGTCTTGGGCAGCTAAAAGGCCCCGTCCCATATTTGCTGCCCCACTCGCAACTTATCTTGCCGATGGAGTTGTCGTCGTTTCGTTCGTGTGAGTCGTTTTGGCGCCGTCGCCTTGTTCGTCCTCGTCCTTTTGAGCATCGGCAATGGTGGCAGCAGCTGCGACCATACCGCGCTGGGGCGCCACACCCGTCTGGTCTTGTGCGCCTTCAACAAGCTCCGTGCCAGCATGCGCAAGTTCAGGCGATTTGAAAATCGCGCCCAGACTCGCGCCGTCGCCGGCATATCCGAGCGCCGCGAGCGCGATGACGATTATCGCGGCAACGACCACGATCGGCACGTAGCGATGCCAACCAGCAGGATCGAGCCCGCTGCGACGAGCCGCCCTGCGACTGATGTAACCAAGCGTGCCATCATGCTTGAGCTTTGATCCCACCACGCACTTTCGTCCCCGCAACGAGGACTCGGCCTGCATGGCCAAGCGGGCGCTTGCCGAAGGATAGCCATATTTTGTGCGCCTGAACGAGCCGTCGAACCCCGAGGCGCTTTTGCCCCACGTCCGCGAAGTCGTACGCCGGCTGACCGGCGCCGCACTTCGTTTTGTTCGGTTCGTTTTTGAAGTCTCCGCCATACTCCCCCGCACGCCGTAACACAATCGAAACAATACTGCTTTGGACTGTATCACACGCGCCGCTCGTGGTCACGGCGTCTCGCTCAGCGGTCGCTGTCCTTCAACAGGCGCCATAAGGTCGTACGGCTTATACCGAGCACCTCTGCCGCACGAGTCCGGTTGCCGTGAAGATGCTGCAGGACCAACCGCGCGATATCGCGCTCGGTATCGGCCAGTGGGCGCAAGATGTACAAATCGCTTTCGAGCGCCGGGGCGCCAAAGGTCGCGGTCTTGATAACGTCCTCCTGGGCAAGCACCTCTTTCGCCACGGCACGCTCCACCGTACCCGCCCCCACTAATATATAGAGTCGTTCAGAGACTTCACGCAGCTGCAGGTAATTGCGGGGCCAACGGTACGCATCGAGCGTCTCTGCCGCGGCGGCGGACAACATGGGGGCACCCGTCTTAAACATATCTGCCAGATACCCCAGATAGCGCGCAACCTTTTCCGACGCGCCGCCCTGCTCGGCAATCGCCGGCGCCACACTCACTGCACAGGCCAGACGCTCGGTTACAAAAGCAGCCTGATCGCTTTCGCCGCCGCCCGGCATATCGTTTGCCGTCAACACCACATGGCAACGAGTTGCGAGCACCGTGTCGATCATTGCGGACACGAGCTCGCGCAGACGTTGGGGGCCAACAGCATGCCAGCCGCCCATGCAAAGTGTCAGCCCCGTTTGGAATAGCGGCGATTCGGAACTTTTGAGCAGATGGCGCCAGCCGCGATCCGTAAGCTCATCGAGCGCAACGGACACAAAGGGCTGATCGGCATAGGGTCCATCCAGGTACAGGCGTTTTGCAATCTGATCCTGCCCCGCGCCCAGCTCGCCCTCGAGCATAAGGGGCACCCCACGCGCATAGCTCCCACGTACGGGGGCAGCGACCGCCGCCGCATCTTCGACGATGCCGTACGTGCTCGACGCGTAGCGAGCCTCGACTTCGTCGGCATTGAGCCACTCGATGCCCGCATGCGTCGCAGCGGCGCGCACCTCATGCGCCACGACCACCCAAAGCGCTCCGCGCTCCTTGGCCGTCGGGCGCACCGTCAAGCTCAACCGCACGCCCTCGTGGCCCATCACCAGGCGCGCCCCATCGCCCACGCGAGCGAGACGCTCGGAAACAAAAGCGGCGATATCCTGCTCGAGTGCCGCGTCACTCATAGTCGAGATCACAACGCCACCGCGCTCGTCGACTGCCAGCGCCGATACTCCGGCTGCGGACAATGCCTCAATCAGAATCTGCAGCTTGGCATCGCTATCCATGATTTGCCCCTGTCCGCGGCGACGTGCAACCGCCGACGGTCGCACGACCGAATGTTTCAAAATTGAACGATATTACTCACCAAACACTATAGGGCAAAAGTCGCCGTCCTGCGAGTATATGAATTGCCCCGCATCGCCATCCTGGCGGGGCGATAAGAGCTCTTCGGGACCTATCAACCTGCGGACAAGCCATACCCGCAAGAGCTCCTATCGCTCCACCGCAGGTATGCGCTCGCCAGCACGCAACACGCAAATCAGCTACTTCTCTACCAGATTCCCAGCACGTGCTGCATTCCCAAACTCATGCATGCAATGCCAATCCAGCAGCAAAAGCCCAACGCGATGGGTTTGCCGCCCTTTTTGACCAGCTCGACGATATCGGTATTAAAGCCAATAGCCGCCATGGCCATCACGATAAAGAACTTCGACAGCTCCTTGATGGGCGCCGTAATGGACGCAGGAAGCTGAAGCACCGTGGTGATCACGCTCGCCAGCACAAAGAACAACACAAACATGGGAAACGCACGTTTAAGCGAGAACGTGCTTTTGGCGTCGCCGCCGGCCTTGCGCGCCAGATGCATCTGCCAGCATGCGAGAGCCAATGTAATGGGAATAATGGCCAGCGTCCTGGTGAGCTTAACCACTGTGGCGCTTTCGAGCACATTGGCGCCGGGATGCATGCTATCCCAGGCGCTCGCCGCAGCCGTTACCGACGAGGTGTCGTTGATGGCGGTGCCGGCAAACAGGCCAAAGCCCTCGTTGGTCAGCCCGAGCATGCCGCCGAGCGTCGGAAACACGAGCGCCGCGATAACGTTAAACAGGAAGATGACCGAAATGGCTTGGGCAATCTCGCGATCGTCGGCATCGATGACGGGCGCGGTCGCAGCGATGGCCGAACCGCCGCAAATCGACGAGCCCACACCCACAAGCGTCGCAATCTTGCCCGGCACGTTCATAACGCGGCAGAGCACGACGGCGATGACAAGCGAGGTCGAGATCGTCGCCACGATAATCGGCAGCGACTGGGCGCCCTTGGACAGAATCTGGGAGAGGTTCATGCCAAAGCCAAGCAGGATAACCGCGTACTGCAAGACTTTTTTAGACGTATAGGTGACACCGGCGGCGAGCTGTTCGCGACGATTCTTGGGAAAGACGAGCGCCAGGACCATGCCAAAGAGAATGGCAAATACCGGACCGCCGACCACCTCAATTTGTTTGCCGAGCAACGTCGCGGGAATGGCGATGATCAGGCAGAACAAGACGCCTTTCCAGCGCTCGCGTACGATATTCGCCAGTTGCATATGAGATTCCTTCTTTCTATTTCACGTTTGCGACGGCTTATGATACGGCAATGTTGAGCACAGCCCTGCGCAAATACAGACTAAGATGCCGCAATAGTTCTCGGGCAACAGCCGAATTACCCACCGCGGAGAGCTGGTTCGCGGCATAATAAACAACTGACATATGAGTTTGATAGAACAGTTGCGAGGCGCTATGGAAGAATCGATGCACGTCGGCGAGCAGGAAACGAGCCTACAGGACCAGTCCTACCACACCATTCGACGCAAAATCGTCTACCTGGACTACAAGCCGGGCGAAAAGCTAGGCGTCAAGCAGCTTTGCGACGACCTGGATATGGGGCGCACCCCTGTGCGCGAGGCACTGGTGCGTCTGGCGCAAGAGAGCCTGGTGCGCACCGTGCCCCAAAGCGGCACCTATGTCTCGCCCATCAACCTCACCTTTGCCGAGAGCGCCTGCTACATTCGCGAACACCTGGAAAAACAGGTGATTGTGGAGTGCTGCGCCCGTGCCACCTCGGCAGGCATCGAGCAGCTCGACCGAGCCATCGCGCTGCAGGAAAAGGCCATGGCCGAAGAGGATCGCATCGGCTTCTTTTTGAGCGACAACCTCATGCATCACATGATTTTTAGCATCGCATGTCGCAGCACCGTGTGGTCGTGGCTCGAAGAGACCAATGCCGACCTGGAGCGCTTCCGCTGGCTGCGCGCCGCCACGCAGGTTCTCGACAATCAGGACATCGTGAACGAGCACAAGCAGATTCGCCGCGCTATCGCCGGTCGCGACCCCATCGAAGCGAGCTTTTTGGTCAGCAAGCACCTGCACATGATGTTCCGCAACCAAACCGAAGTTCTGGACCAGTTCCCCGAGTACTTCGAGACCAGCAAGCTCCGCTAACCTGCCAAAACCACCACAAAGGGGACAGGCACCTTTGTGGTGGTTTCTCCGTACAAAAAGGCCCGACTCTGTCTGATGACGCGGAGCCGGGCCTTGGTCGTTAGAACGGCGGAACCAACTACTCGACTGTGACACTCTTTGCCAGGTTACGGGGCTGGTCGACGTCGCAGCCGCGCAGGATGGCCACCTCGCGGGCAAGCAACTGCAGCGGGACGCTCGCCGTGATGGGGCTGAACACGTCGCGGACGGCCGGCACACGAATGATGCAGTCGGCAATCTTGTTGATTTCCTCGTCACCCTCGGTGGCAACGACGATAACCTTGGCGCCGCGCGCCTTGCACTCCATGAGGTTCGACACGGTCTTGTCGTAGGTGGCACTCTTGGTGGCCACAGCGATGACAGGGAAGCCCGGGTCGATCAGGGCAATGGGGCCGTGCTTCATCTCGCCGGCGGCGTAAGCCTCGGCATGCAGGTAGCTGACCTCCTTGAGCTTGAGCGCGCCCTCGTAGGAAATAGCGGCACCCATGCCGCGGCCCACGAACAGCGCCGACTGCGCGTCCTTGCACAGCAGGGCGGCCTCATGAACGGCCTCGGTCTGGGTATCCAAAATCCACTGGATCTGCTCGGCCGTATCGGAAAGCTCGCGGAACAGCATGCGCGCCTGCTTGGTGGTCAGACGGTACTTAACCTGCGCCAGCAGCAGAGCCAGCAGCGTAAGGCTCACGACCTGACCGATAAAGCTCTTGGTCGAGGCGACCGCGATCTCCTTGTTGGCCTTGGTGTAGATGACGCCGTCGCTCTCACGCGCCACCGGGCTGCCCACCACGTTGGTGATGCCGAAGACCTTGGCGCCCTTGATGCGCGCGTCGCGAATGGCGGCAAGGGTGTCGGCCGTCTCGCCCGACTGGGACACAGCCACGACAAGCGTCGTCGGCGTGATGATGGGATTGCGATAGCGGAACTCGCTGGCCGCCTCAACCTCGGTGGGGATGCGAGCCCAGCCCTCAATAAGGTTCTTGGCGATGAGGCCAGCGTGATAGCTAGTGCCGCAAGCGATCACGTAGACGCGGTCGATGTCGTTGAGTTCCTCGAGGGACAGGCCCAGCTCGTCGATATCGAGCTCGCCGGCGGGGGTCATACGGCCCACCAGCGTATCGCGCACGACGCGCGGCTGCTCGTGGATTTCCTTGAGCATAAAGTCGGGATAACCGCCCTTTTCTGCCATGTCCAGGTCCCAGTCGATGTGGGTGACCTTGGGCTCGATAACGTTGCCGGCCTCGTCGGTGTACTCGACGCCCGCGGGCGTGAGCTTGGCAAACTGACCGTCCTCGAGCACCACGACATCGCGGGTGGCGTCGATGAGCGCGATGACATCGGAAGCAACATAGGAGCCGGTTTCGCCCACGCCGACCACAATCGGGGAGTCCTTGCGCGCCACGGCGATCACGCCGGGCTCGTCAGCGCACACGGCGGCCAAACCATAGGCACCGACCACGTGGGTGCAAGCCTCGCGCACGGAGGCCATCAGGTCGTGCGTCTCGGCATAAGCCTCTTCGATCAGATGCGCGAAGACCTCGGTATCGGTCTCGCTCTTAAAGTGGTGGCCGCGGCCCTTCAGCTCTTCGCGCAGCTCGGCGAAGTTCTCGATGATGCCGTTGTGGACGATGGCGATACGACCGTCGCAGCTGGTGTGGGGATGGGCGTTAACGACGGAGGGCTTGCCGTGGGTGGCCCAACGGGTGTGGCCGATACCGCAGGTAGCGTCGCTGTCGATGTTGGAAAGCTCGCTCTCCAGGCCCGCGACCTTGCCCACGCGGCGGATGACGTCGAGGTGCGCCGCGGCGCCCTCACCCACCTCGAGCGCGACGCCCGAGGAGTCATAGCCGCGATACTCCATACGCTTGAGGCCCGTGACCAGGATGTTCTTTGCAATATCAGAGCCGGTGTAGCCGACAATTCCGCACATAGGATAAATCCCTTCGTTCGCGTGACTGCAAGACGTCCACGCACAGGGGGCGCTGAGACGTATAACGTTCGAGTATTGTACTCACGCAAGCGCAAGCTGATATACCAGAAGTGGTATCTCAACTTAGATACCACTCGATGCACACATGCCCAGCCGGTCCAAACCGCCACAATGGGGACAGGCACCTTTCTGGTGGCCGCGCTGGCAACGGCGTTTGCCCAGATAAAACCTGCCAAAATAAACCTGCCCCTAATTGGTGGGTTTTGACACCCTGGGAACGGGCGATGCTACAATCTGACTCGTACTTGAAACGCATCAAAGGGGCCGCTATGGCAAAGGTAAAAATCAGCGACGTCGCGCGCGAGGCAGGAGTCTCGCTGGGCACGGTATCCAACGCGCTCAACCACCCCGAAAAGCTGCGCCCCGAGACCCTCAAGCTCATCAACGAGACCATCAATCGCCTTGGCTACCTGCCCAACCAAAGCGCTCGTCAGCTCGCGGGCGGCGCCACCAAGTCCTTTGGCCTGGTCCTCCCCCGTCTCGACCATGGCTTCTCGCTCCAAATTGCCAGCGGCGCCCATAACGAGGCCCGCAAGCACGGCTATGACCTGCTCATCGCCAACGCCGATAACGACGACATCCTCGAGGACCACTACCTGCGCTATTTTATGGGCACGCAGATGTCCGGCGTCATGGTCCAGCCCATGGCGTCCCCCGACTGGCACCCCGCCATGACCAAGATGCCCGTGCCGATCGTCCATCTGGACATCCACTGTTCCGAGCCAGGTTACTACGTGGCCGCCGACAACGAGGCACAGGGACGCATTATCGCCGAGCTTGCCATCGCCCGCGGCGCACACCATATCACCGTTGTGGGCAGAGCGGCATTTATGCAGCTCACCCTGCGCGTGCTTGGCATTCACAAGGCCCTCGCCCTGCATCCCGATATCAAAATTGAGGTCATTGACGCCGGAGAATGGAATACCGCTGCCGATGGTTACAGCATCGGCGCTCAGATTGCCGAGCGCTCTACCGGCGAGCGTCCCGATTTTGTCATCGGCCTTACCGATGTATTGGCCTCGGGCGTTATCTCGGCGTTGACCGACAAAGGCATCTCCGTCCCCGAGCAGCTTCGTGTGGCCGGCTGCGACGGCAACCCGCTTGCATGGAGCGGGTCGGTCCCCCTCACCACGGTGGCACCCCCGGGCTACGAGATTGGCCGCAAGGGTGTCCAGCTGCTCATGGAGCAAATCGAGAACAAGGCGCCGGCAAAAACCAAGCACATCCGCATTGGTTCCGCAGCGCGAACCGTTACTGCGGTCACAGCCGCCGAGGACATCAACCGTCAGGAACTCGTGCGGCCGTTCCTCTTGGAGCGCGCCAGTACCCAGGCGAGCAGCCAAGCCGAAGCCACCGCCATCAACCTCGGCGCGTATCTATAGCACGTCAGCCAGTATGCCAAAACGCCACTTAAGCAAAAGAGGGCCGACTATTGCCGAACCTCTTTTGCTTAAGCGCAAAGTCAACCGATTGTTCGTTTCAGCTCCGCAATTGTCTAGCGCACGGCCTTGACCGCCGCCGTAAGGTCGAACAACGTATCGAGCACGGCCTCGCAGCCATCCACCACGTCCTGCGGCAGCGGCACGATATCGGGGACGGCAAAGACGTGGCAGCCGGCCGTAATACCCGAGACGCAGCCGTTGCGCGAATCCTCGACCACGGCACATTCCTCGGGAGCAAAGCCCGCACGCTCACAGGCGAGCAGATACATCTCGGGGTCGGGCTTGCCGTGCACGACGTCCTCGCCGCAGGTCACCGTCTCAAACTTGTCAAAAAGACCGACCATCTTAAGGTTGCGCTCGGCCGTAGCGAGGCGCGACGACGTCGCAAGGCCCACGTGATAGCCCGCAGCCAGCAGCTCGTCTAGGCACTCGGCGGCACCGGCCTTAAGCTCCAGTTCGGTCTTGACCATCTCGTCGCGAATCTCCTTGTGGCGGACATAGACCGCCTCGGTGGTTTCGTGGCTGCCGTAATGCTTATCAAGGATGTCCATGACATCGGGCAGCGTGCGACCGATAAACTGATGGATCAGCGCTTCATCAATCGCGACCCCCAGCTCGGCAGCGCCCGCCTTCCATGCCTTGATGCCCAAACGCTCGGTATCGACCAGCGTTCCGTCCATGTCAAAAATAACAGCCTTGATCATATCGATCCCCTCACCGGATTGCATTACTGCCACTCTAGCGCACTTTACAAACTTGTATATAACGTATATAGCATATTGCACTTTCGTTACATAAGCGGAAGTCTTATGACAGGCAGCCCGGTAGGATTATAGTTTTCGACCGAGTACTCAATGGTAAGGATCGTTTCATGCTTTCAGACACTACTGCACCTGCAGAGGAGCTTCAGGACAAACTCACGACGCTCGAGCAGCTGCTTTTGGCATACGGGCGCGTGGCTATCGGGTTTTCCGGCGGCGTTGACAGCAGCTTTTTGGCCGCCGTATGCGCCCGCGTCATGCCTACCAATACCCTCCTCGTCCATCTCACCACGCCGCTCATCGGCACGCCCGAGCAGGCTTCGTTTGAGCAGTCCGTTGATGGGCAGGCCAATGAGGGGCCGCATTTTAAGCTCCCCGTGCTCAATCTTTCGGTGGATCAGCTGCAGCTCCCCCAAGTAGGCTGCAACGATGCTAATCGCTGCTACCACTGCAAGCACGCCGGCTTTACCGCCATCGTCAACCACGCCAAGTCGCTCGGCTTTCCCACCGTCATCGATGGCAGCAATGCAAGCGATCGCGGTGACTACCGCCCCGGCATGCGTGCGGCAGAAGAGCTCGGCGTACGCTCACCCCTTATGGAGGTCGGCTTTACCAAGGACGAAGAGCGCGAGCTGCTGCGCGCATGGGGCTATCCCGTTTGGAACCTGCCGGCGGGAGCATGTCTTGCCACCCGCGTCCCCACGGGCGAGGAGCTTACGCGCGAGAAGGTCGATTTAATCCGCGCCTGCGAGGATTACCTGCACGATCTTGATCTGGCACAGGTACGCGCGCGCTTAATCGGCGGCTGCATGCATATCGAGGCCGCACCCGCAGATGTCGCCAAGATTGCTGCCCTCGGTGGCAACGCCGTCGATGCCGAGGGCAAAACCCCGCTGCCCGCCGCCATCGAGTCCGCGCTGCGCGAGCTGGGCTGCGACCATATCTCCCCCGAGGTCACCCCCTACATTCACGGCAACATGAACCAGTAACCTGCCAAAAAGGGACAGATTTATTTTGGCAGGTTTTATCTGGGGAAACGCCAGACAGCCCCATATACACAACCGCCGCAGCTCCATATGAGGCAAATGAATCAGCAGCGTCTATTCCAAATCTTGAGTATTTGTTCGGCGGGACGGCCTCTGCCGGCTCCTGCTAGACTGGTAGATTCCCAACCGTCCATCCAGGAGCCTCAATGTCGCGCAAGTCCGCTTACAAGCAAGTGCTTTCCATCGGCACCGCCGTGGTGCTGGGGTTTGCGCTGTTCACAGGGTCGCTCGACGGAGCGCCCAAGCTGTTGTCGCCGCAAAGCGATGAGCAGGCAGCGGCTCTGGCCGAAAAACAAAGCGAGAGTCCCAGCCGCACCGACGACGAGGCAGACCTGGTCGCTCGACTCGAATCGGGAACAGCGAGCTCCTCGTTCTCTCAAAATAGCCAAGACTCTGGCGATGACTCAGATTCCGCCGCGAGCGACACCGATGACGACGCCTCCGCGGACAGTGCCGCCACCCCTATCGACGAGGTCGAAAACCCCGATCTCGACCGCGCCCGCGGCGTATACCTCAGCAGTATTCCCGACTACGCGGGTAACCCCTATGTTGCCCTGCGCGCCGATAGCACGCACCCGCTCGGCACACCATCATTCACGCTCGATGAATACGAGCGCGCCACAGAAGAGGGCTGCTTTAAGAAGTTCTCCAAGCTCGACAGCTTGGGCCGCACCCGTAAAGCGCTCGCCTGCGTGGGCCCCGAATCGCTCGGTCAAGGCGAGCGCGGCGATATCTCGCGCATCCACCCCGCCGGCTGGCACCAGCAGCGCTACGACTTTATTCCGGGCCAGAGCCTCTATAACCGCTGCCACCTTATCGCCTGGTCGCTCTGCGGCGAAACCGCCAACCGCAAAAATCTCCTCACCGGCACGCGCTATCTCAACGAGACGGGCATGCTGCCGTTTGAAGAGCAGATCCTCGGCTACATCCGCGACACGGGCAACCACGTGCTCTATCGCGTCACGCCCATGTATAACGAGGAGGAGCTTGTCTGCCGTGGCGTGCGCCTTGAGGCGCAATCGGTCGAGGACCACGGCAAGACCCTCTGCTTCCACGTATATTGCTACAACCTGCAGCCGCATGTGCAGATCGACTACGCCACCGGCCGCAATCAGGCCTCGGGAGACTAGGGCCGACCGCGCCTCCCGTAACCAAAAAAATGATCCGTTTTCCTCCGTCCCCAAGGGATCAAATAAGGCCGCCCCGGTTACCCAGGGCGGCCTTTTCGTCAGCACCTACATTGCAGGCAACGCCACACGCTACTTGGCGCGACCCTCCTCATAGCGCTCGACCAGCTTGGCCTGAACGTCATAAGGCACCTGCTCGTAGCCGGCGGGCTTCATGGTAAAGTCGCCCGTGCCGCGCGTGATGGAGCGCAGACGCGTCGAATAATCCGTCAGCTCGGCCAGCGGCGCCTGGGCAATAACAACGGTGTCGCCGCGTTCATCGGTCTCCATGCCCGTCACGCGACCGCGCGAGGCCGAGATATCGCCCATCACGGCGCCGGCGTAGCTCTCGGGGATGGTCACCGTGATTTCCTCGATGGGCTCCAGCACCACCGGGTCGGCATCGGCGCATGCCTTGCGCAGGCCGATGCGAGCCGCCGCGCGGAACGCCATCTCGTTGGAGTCGACGCTGTGATACGAGCCGTCGTACACAGCCACGCGGATGCCAGTAAGCGGGTAGCCGGCAATAATGCCGTCCTTCATGGTCTCCTGAACGCCCTTGTCCACGGCGGGAATGAGCGAACGCGGAATGCGACCGCCCACGACCTCGTCTACAAACTCATAGCCATCGCTCGTGCCGTCGGGCCCAATGAGTGGCTCAACGCGCAGCCAGCAGTCGCCATACTGACCGGCACCGCCAGTCTGCTTCTTGTGGCGACCCTGGGCACTTGCCGTGCGGCGAATGGTCTCGCGATACGGAATACGGATCGGCACGCTCTTGGCCACGACCTTGGTGCGATCCTCAAGGCGATTGAGCAGGACCGAAACCTGCGCCTCACCCACGGCGGAGATGATAGTCTGGCCGGTCTCCTCGTCACGATCGATGCTCATGGTCGGATCGGCCTTGCACGCCTTCTCGATAAACGTGTATAGCTTCTCCTCGTCACCGCGGTTCTCGGCCTCGATGGCGATGCGGTACTGCGAGTTGGGGAACTTAAACGCCGCAGCCTCGACCTTGCCGGTAATCGAGAGTGTATCGCCCGTCTCGGCCGCCAGCTTGGGCGCCACGATGATATCGCCGGCATAAGCGTGGCCGACCTCGGTCATGTCACGGCCGCACATCACATACAGGTGGGCCAGACGCTCACCCTTGCGCGTGCGCGCATTGACCAGCTCAAGGCCCGGCTCAAGCGTACCCGTCAGCACCTTGATAAAGCTGATGCGACCCTGTTGCGGATCGGCCAAGGTCTTAAACACAAATGCCACCGGGCGGTCATCGTCACTCGAGATCTTAAGCGAATCGCCGTCGATGAGCGGCATCTCGCCGTAGTCCGTCGGCGCCGGGAAGTACGTGGCGATATCGTCCATCAGCGAGTTGACGCCCTGCTCTTTAATGCAATCGCCCGCAAAGACCGGCACAAAGATGCGCTCGGCGATCGCCTTCGACAGCAGGCCTTCAAGCTCCTCCTGCGTCAGTGTCTCCTCGCCTTCCAAGTACTTCATCATCAGTTCGTCGTCAGCCTCGGCCACCAGCTCGCACAGATGGTCATGGGCTTCCTCGGCCTGGGCACGATACTCCTCGGGAATCTCCGACTCAA
This sequence comes from uncultured Collinsella sp., assembly GCA_900542715.1. GTDB lineage: Bacteria > Actinomycetota > Coriobacteriia > Coriobacteriales > Coriobacteriaceae > Collinsella. The sequence goes on along the minus strand of UQOQ01000006.1, from coordinate 16,026 downwards.
CGGCTTCAGTGCCGTTGCAATGGCGTGCCTTCATGCGCACCAGATCGATGATGCCGTCGAAGTCCTCGCCCTCGCCCCAGGGAAGGGTCACGGCGCCCAGGCGCATACCAAAGCGCTCCTGCAGCAGATTCATCGTGGTCGCAAAGCTGGCCTCAGAGCGCGACAGGCGGTTTACGAACACCGCACGCGCCAGACGCAGGTCCTCGGCGGCATACCAGAGCTTAACCGTCGTAGGCTGTGGGCCGGCCTCGGCATCGACCACAAACAGAGCCGTCTCGCAGACGCTCATCGCGGCAAAGGCGTCGCCGATAAAATCGGGATAGCACGGGGCATCGAGCACATTGATGCGCGCGCCCTTCCAGTCGATCGGCGCAATGGTCGTCGAGATGGAAAATGCACGCTTGACCTCCTCGGGGTCATAGTCGAGCGTGGGCTTGGTGCCGTCGTGGCCGCCCAGGCGGGCGGTCTTGCCAGAAAGGTGGAGCATGGCCTCGGCGAGTGAGGTCTTGCCCACCCCGCCTTGGCCTACGAGCACCACGTTCCTTACGTTACCGGTCTTGGGAGCACCCATGATGACCTCCTTGCAGGGCCGCGCGCAATGCGCGACGCCAACGGGGAGAGTTCGCGGTCGGTGCCATCCCGGGAGCAGCATGGTCGGCAGCCGAGCCGACTCACCCTCCAAATGTCCTATGCCACCACCCTACCCTCACGGGCGACCGTCCATGCATACCTTTCGGCGCACGTATGAATACAGGCGGCGAGAGGAAGAAGAGCGCATGCGAGGCGATTATTAAACCCCATCGATACAAATAAAAGCCGCCGCAGACCATAAGACCTGCGGCGGCTTTTTCTCAATATATAGCTGAGCCTAGCCCTCGATACGGCTCAAGAACTCACGGGTACGTTGCTCACGCGGGTGATCGATAACCTGCTCGGCAGGACCCTCCTCGACAATGCGACCGCCGTCCATAAAGACCACGCGGTCGGCAACATCGCGCGCAAATTGCATTGCGTGGGTCACGATCACCATCGTCATATTCTGCGCGGCAAGGTCTTTAATGACACGCAGCACCTCGGCCGTTAGCTCGGGATCGAGCGCCGAAGTCGGCTCGTCAAAGAACAAGATCTCCGGGTCGAGCGCCAAGGCGCGGGCGATACTCACACGCTGTTGCTGACCACCCGAAAGCTCACATGGCACCTTGTTCTCGTTGCCCGTAAGCCCCATCTGCGCGATCAACTCACGCGCACGCGCTTCGGCCTGCTCGCGCGGACGCTTGAGTACGCGAACCGGAGCGTCGGTGATGTTTTTCATCACCGTATAGTGCGGGAACAGATTGTAGTTCTGAAACACCAGACCAAACCGCGAGCGCGCCTGTTTAGGCACATCGCCCTTTGCGTACACCGCGCCCGAACCCGCATCCGTCGCGACGGCAAGGTCGCCAAACGAAAGCGAGCCACCGTCGAGCGTCTCGAGCAGCGTGGCGCAGCGCAGCAGCGTGGACTTACCGCCACCCGAAGGCCCGATAATCGCCACAACCTCGCCACGCTTTACCTCGAGTGAGATATCCTTGAGCACCTTATTGCCGCCAAACGCCTTGCGCGCGTTCGCTATATTCATTACCGAATTAATCATGGTAGTAATCCAATTTTTTCTCGGCGGCGCCCAGCAGCATCTCGACCACAAAGTTAAAGACCCAGTAGATCAGCGCCGCAATCGCAAACGGCACCATGCTCACCTGCGAGGCAACCAGCGCCTTGGCGGTCGAGAACATCTCACCCACGCCAATGGCAAACGCCAGCGACGTGTCCTTGACCAGCGTGATGATCTCGTTGCCCATCGCCGGCAGAATACGCTTGGCGACCTGCGGCATCACGATATACAGAAACGTCTGCGTGCGCGAATAGCCCAGCACCTCGGCGGCCTCATATTGACCGCGCGGAATCGACTGCAAGCCCGAGCGATAGATCTCGGCAAAGTAGCCGGCGTAGTTGATGATGAACGCCACAACGCACGCCGTCCATTTGGAATCGGGCGTGAGCGAGATGCCGAACACGTAATACGGGGCAAAGTAGATGGCAAACATCTGCAGCATGAGCGGCGTACCGCGCATGACCGAAATGTAGATGCGCGCAATCCAGCGCAGCGGCGCGACCTTGCTCATGCGCATAAACGCCACGGGAATTCCCAGGGGAATCGACCCGAGCAGCGTCAGCACAAACAGCTGCAAACTGACCAAGAATCCCTGGCCAAGCATCTGCATCATGACTTGGATAGACATTATTTCAAAACCCAGTTGTCGAAGGATAGACCGTAATCTGCATATTTATCACACAGGTCCTTGACCGTGCCGTCCTCATAGAGTGCCTTGAGCGACTCGGTCACGGCATCGGCCGACTTGGTGTCGCCCTTCTTAAAGCCGACGGCGTAGTGCTCGCTGGACAGCGGCTCATCAAGCTGTGTATAGGCATCGGGCTTGGCGGCAAGCTGATACTGGGCAATCGAGAGGTCACAGGCGACGGCATCGACTGCACCACTCTCGAGCTGCATAAACGCCGTGTTGTACTCACCGATGGTATCGAGCGTGGCAAACGTCGCGGCCAAATCCTTCTGGTCGCCCTCGAGCACATCCTGTGCAGCGGAATCAGTCTGGGTAATCACGGTCTTGCCGGCAAGATCGTCCCAGCTCTTGATGCCTGCATCCTTCTTTACCACCAGCACCTGCTCGTTGAGCATGTACGGCTCGGAGAACGTGTAGTCGTCCTCGCGGCCCTCCATGGTAAAGCCGTTCCAGATACAGTTGATGGCGCCCGAGTTGAGCAGCGTATCCTTGGCATCCCAGTCGATGGCCTCGTATTTGACCTCCCAGCCCTGCTTATCGGCAACAGCCTTGGCCAAATCGAGATCAAAGCCGGTGTACTCGCCATCGTCGCCCACAAAACCATACGGAGGATAGGACTTATCAAAGCCCACCACGAGCTTCTTGGACTCCGCAGCGCCCTTCACATCCTTGGCCGCGGCAGAGCCAGCGGCGGAGCCCTTGCCGGCGCCACCGCCGCAACCGACAAGACCAAGGCCAAGCACCGTGGCGAGCGAGCCGGCTAGACCAACAAACTGACGACGAGACATATCGGTGTTCATGGTATTCCCCCTTGATGACACTTTAGTTAGGTAAAGTGAGTCATGTAACGTTCAGAATCATACACTTTAGCGTGATAGAGCACAAGGGAGGGTTTGCCCGCCGGGTGCCGGGGCAGGGGTTAAGTTTGCTGCTCTACAGTCCTGCTCACGACGGAGAGCACATTAAGTGCTCTCCTGTTCGTGCGGAACTCGCGACAAACTTAACTCCTGCCCCGGCACCCGGCGGGCAACCTTCGTTGAACTTATCACTGTCATGACATGGCCGCTTGTATATCGTCCTTTAACTTGGAACGGTACAATGCTTGCAGCTTTCAATTTATACATTAGTGGGGTTAATTCATGGCAGAATCTCGTGCGGAGCGTAAGGCTCGTCGTGCTTTGATTGAGGCGGCTGAGGGGTCGGAGGAGAAAAAATCTTCTCAGAAATCCAAGTCGTCTCAGGATGCGAAGGGCAAGGCTAAGGCCAAGCGTCCCGGCTCTCGTCGGAACGAGGATAAGGCATCTCAGACTCGCTCCAAGCGCTCGCATAAAGATCGGGTTTCGTCTGCGCGTAAGGCTGTGGACCCCAAGTCTCCCTGTTCGATCATGAAAGCTTGCGGTGGGTGCACGGCGCTCAATCGTCCTTATAAAAAGCAGTTGGCAGCTAAGCAGGCTGCTATGGAGGAGCTTTTTGCTGCTCTTTGCGAGCGCGAGGGTATTAGCGTCGACCCCATTCGCGGTATGGGCGTCACCTTGGGCGACCCGGGCAAGTATCCTGCGCCGCGTGGTTTTCGTCATAAGGCTGCCACTCCCTTTGCTCCCGGTAAGGAGGGCGCTGTCCGCTGCGGCTTCTTTGAGCGCGGTTCGCACAGAATCGTTGCCGTGCCCGAATGCCCCGTCGAGGTACCGGGCGCCCGACAGATTCTTAACGGCATCGCGCGTGAAGCTGAGCGCCTGCACATTCCCGCCTTTAACGAGGACAAGCATCTGGGCTTGCTCCGCTATGCCGTCGTCCGCTGCGGTTGGCGTACCGACCAGGCCATGGTCACGCTCGTGACCGCCCAGCGTGACTTACCGCATGCGCAGGAGTTCTTTGAGGTCGTCGCGGCACTCGATCCGCATATCGTCACCGTCGCTCAGAACATCAACGGTCGCCCCGGCAATGCCATCTTGGGTGAGGAGACTCGTATCGTCTATGGCGCCGAATGCATGCGCGACCAGCTGCTCGGCTGCGAGTTCGATATCTCCCCCACCGCGTTCTATCAGACCAATCCGCAGCAAACCGAGCTGCTCTATCGACTTGCCATTGACGGCATGGACCTGCAGCAGGGTGACATTCTTATGGACGCTTACTGCGGCAGCGGAACCATCGGCCTGTGCGCCGCGAAGGATGCCCAGGACAAGGGCATCGGCATTATGCTGCTCGGCGTGGAGCGCAACCCGGCGGGCATTGCCGACGCACGTCGCAATGCCGAGCTCAACGGCCTCACCCGCAGCGCTTGGTTTATGGCCGACGACGCCACCGATTACATCCTGGACGCCGCCGACAACAACGAGCGGATCGATGTCCTTTCCATCGACCCGCCGCGTGCCGGCTCCACCCCCGAGTTCCTCGAAGCCGCCTGCGCACTCAAGCCGCGCCGCATCACCTATATCAGCTGCAACCCTGTGACCCAAGAGCGCGACCTGCACCAGCTCCTCGACGGAGGCTATCGCCTGCTCAAGATCACGCCCGTCGACATGTTCCCCCATACCGACCACACCGAAACCGTAGCGGTCCTCGAGCGCCGCTAATCCACCCCGGTAGATTTTCGAGACAAGAAAGGGGGCGGCCCGTCTGGACCGCCCCCTTCGCTTGGTTTATGAACTCCGCTACATCCCCTTGCGCAGGTCACACACGCCGGCTGCCGCCATCTCGCGCAGCAGCGTCTCGCGGTCGCGCGTCACGATCAAATCCAGCGGGAAGTGAATCTCGTCGAGCATCTTGCGCGCGTGATCGAGCTTGCCAATGGCCATGCCAATGTGGGCATCGGTCGACACGCCAATACCCACGCCCAGCTCGGCGCAGCGCTCGGCGATCTTGCGGCATACGGCCCAATGCTCAGTGTCGACACCGTGTTCAAGACTATGGTTGTTGATCTCGATGATCTTGTGCTTGGCCTTGGCCGCCAACAGCACCTCATCGATATCGAACGGCACGCCCGAACGACCCGCATGCCCAAGCATGAACACCTTGGGGTGCTCCAGGGCATTGATGTACATCTGGGTCGTTTGGGCGAGCGTCGCGCCTTCGGCAAACTGCGGGTTATGCACGCTTGCCACCAAATAATCCAAATTACGCGTCACCAAATCGAACAGCGAATGCTCACGACTATACGAATCGCCGGCGATATCGAGCGAAACGGGAATGTCTTCGCCAAACAAGCTGCCGTCCAGCGAAACGATATCAGCCTCGGCACCACGCAGCACCAGCACGCCGCTCCAAATGCGCGGCCAGATATCCTGGTTAATAAAGAATTGGAAACTGCGCAGGTCATTGGGACAAGGCGTAACCATCGAGCTTAAATGATCGGCGGAACCGAGCACCTGAAGGCCGCGCTCCGCCGCCCAATAGATGTTCTCCTCGATGGTTGAGTACGCATGCGCAGAGAACATCGTATGAGTATGAATATCACAAGAAAGAAGGTAGGGCATCGGGTCTCCTTGTCCAGTATGGCCGTCGCGTATATTCATTGTACGCATAGCTTTCGGCAGTCGTAAAACTGCTTCATCCCAATCACACAACGGCATAGACAACGGGGTCTGGCTTAAAACCAAACCCCGTTTCACGTAAAACATTGTAAGCAGAGCGCTTTACTTTCGACGATATTCGTCGGCCAGCTGCTTCCAGGCAGGCAGAGAGTTGACGATTGTCTCATAGCTCACGCAGTAGCCCAGGCGGAACCAGCCCGGCATGCCAAAGCTATCCGAAGGCACCGCGAGCAGCTCATGCTTCTTCGCGCGCTCACAGAACGCATTCGCATCGGACTCCAGCGCTTTCACCCATAGGTAGAACGCGCCATCCGGCTCAACATAGGTGTAGCCGTACTCCGCTAGTGCATCGGTAAGCGCGGTGCGGTTGCGAGCATAGGCCTCGACATCGCTCGGTTCATCAATGCAGTCGATGATTACACGCTGGAAGAGCGCCGGTGCACACACGAAGCCCAGCGTACGGGCGGCACCGGCAACGGCGGGCATTAGACGAGCTGCCTGAGGATTCGTATTGGGAACCAGGATCCACCCGACGCGCTCGCCCGGTAGCGAAAGCGACTTGGAATACGAGTAGCACACGATGGTGTGCTCGTAGATCGAAGGCACCCAAGGCACCTCGGCGCCATAGACAATCTCGCGATACGGCTCATCAGAGATGAGCATAATCGGATTCTCGGGATCGCGCTGAGCGTTGGCCTCGCACAGAACATTGGCCAGTCGCGTCAGCGTGTCGCGTGTATATACGGCACCGGTCGGATTGTTGGGTGAGTCGATAATGACGGCAGCGGTCTTGTCGGTAATCGCCTTGAGCACGTTATCCACGCTCAGCTGGAACGAATCTTCATCGGCAAGCGCCTCGACACACGTACAGCCGGCCTTCTCAATCCACACGCGATACTCCGGGAAGTACGGGGCGATAACAATGACCTCGTCACCCGGGTTCGTAACGGCATTGAGCGTGCAGGTGAGCGAAGCCGCGGCACCCACCGTCATAAAGACGTCCTTGCCCTCATAGCTCGTGCCAAAGCGACGGTTGAGCGAGTCGGCGACGGCCGCTCGACATTGCGGCAGACCCGGCGCAGGCGTGTATCCATGCAGCTGGTCGCTCGGCAGCTCCAATGCCTTCTTAATGGACTCAGCAACAGCAGCGGGCGCCGGAACACTCGGGTTGCCCAGCGAAAAATCGAATACGTTCTCCGCACCGATCTGTGCCTTGCGCTCAAGGCCATAGCTAAAGATCTCACGGATGATGGAGCTTTCCGCACCGCGAGCATACATAGTTTCGTTGATCATCTGTTCCCCTTTCGCATAGGCGCTATTGTACGCTTTAGCTGAGCAAAGTGCCGCAGCAATGTTGATTGGGGACAGACTTAAATGCGTGAAAACGCTCATTTAAGTCTGTCCCCAATCAACATATCGCTTAAAAGAAAAGCCTCCACAGGTTTCCCCGCGGAGGCTTTCGCTACAAGAACTATTTGTCGGCGTCGGTGTTGCCGTCAGCGTTGACGACATGGTCATCGCCGGCATCATCGGATGTGGCTTCGGCATCCTCCTGCATGGCCGCCTGCGCAAAGGCCGCGGCATCAGCCGCCAGCTCCTCCTCGCTCATACGAGGCGCGCGCTTCTTGGTCGGCATGCCGGCCGCCTTGGCATTGCGCTCCTCCTTGGCCGCCAGGATATCGCCCTCGCGCTCAAGATAGGCGTCCCACTCGTTATCGAGCAGGGCATTCACGGCATCGCCCTCGACAGTCTCGCGCTCAAGCAGCACCTTCGCCATCAGATCGAGCTGATCGCGACGTGCATCCAAGATCTCAACAGCACGACGATGGGCCTCGCGCATGATGCGCTGAACCTCGATATCAATGCGGCGCGCCGTCTCCTCGGAGTAATCCTGATGATCGGCATAGTCGCGGCCCAGGAATACCTGATGCTGCGCCTCGCCAAAGACCTGAGTGCCCAGCTCCTCGCTCATGCCCAGACGTGTGACCATCTCGCGCGCCATCTTGGTCGCGCGCTCCAGGTCGTTGCTCGCGCCCGACGTGATGTCATCGCACATGAGCTCCTCGGCAACGCGACCGCCCAAGAACACGGCGAGCTCGTCGAGCATCTCGTTCTTGGTCTTGAGGAAGTGATCCTCCTGCGGAAGCTGCAGTGTGTAGCCCAGGGCCTGACCGCGGCTGACGATCGAGATCTTATGAACCGGATCGGAGTGCTCCAGGATGTGGCCCACCAAAGCGTGGCCGCTCTCGTGGTAGGCAATCGTGGTGCGCTCGGCTTCGGTCATCACGCGACCCTTGCGTTGCGGTCCGGCAATCACGCGCTCCATCGACTCCTCGACCTCGTCCATCGAGATCACGGAACGATGACGGCGAGCGGCCAGCAGCGCAGACTCGTTGAGCAGGTTCGCCAAATCGGCACCAGTAAAGCCAACGGTCATCTGGGCGAGCTTCTCAAACTTAACGTCCTCGTCCATCGGCTTGTTCTCAGCATGCACGCGCAAGATCTGCTCGCGGCCCTTCACATCCGGACGGTCGACCGTAACTTGACGATCAAAACGGCCGGGGCGCAGCAATGCCGGGTCCAGAATATCGGGGCGGTTGGTGGCGGCGATCAGGATGACCGACTCGCTTTCCTCAAAACCGTCCATCTCGACCAGCAGCTGGTTGAGCGTCTGCTCGCGCTCGTCGTGGCCGCCGCCCAAACCGGCTCCGCGCTGACGTCCCACGGCATCGATCTCGTCAATAAAGATGATTGACGGAGCCTGAGACTTGGCCTCCTTAAAGAGGTCACGCACACGGCTGGCGCCGACACCCACGAACATCTCGACAAAGTCGGAACCCGAGATGCTAAAGAACGGCACGCCCGCCTCGCCGGCAACGGCCTTGGCCAGCAACGTTTTACCGGTGCCCGGAGGGCCCACCAGCAACACGCCACGCGGGATCTTGGCGCCCAGCTTGCGATAGCGATCCGGATCGCTCAAAAAATCACGGATCTCCTCGAGCTCCTCGACTGCCTCGTCCACGCCGGCAACGTCCTCGAACTTGACCTTGGGACGCGTAGCCTCGTTGGTCTTGGCATTGGTCTTGCCAAACTGCATGTTCCTATTATTGGCGCCCATCATCTGGCGCATAAAGTAGAACATGATGGCGATCAGGGCAATCGTCGGCAGCACACTCATCGCCAAGTCGCCCCAAAAATCGGGGTCGTTGGTGTTGACGATGTACTTGGTATCGGGGTGCTCCGCCATAAGCTCGGCAAGCGAATCGGAGCCGACATAGGTCGAGGAAAAGCTCTTGAGCTCGCTCGTATCGCCCTTGTCCTTTTTCGTCTTCCAGTAATGACCCGCCACGCTTCCGTCTTGAACCGTATAGGTCAAATCTTCGACGCGATCCTGCTTAATGGCGCTCACCATCTCGCTCGTCGCGAGCTTTACGGTATTGCTGGAATTGGCAAAGCCGGAGCCCATGTTAAAGAAGGCGTAGCCCAGAAGCGCGCAAGCCAAAATAAAATACAGCCAGCCCGTACGTGTGGGCTTCTTGCCTCCGGGCATCCCCGGGATCTTAGGCTCCCGGGGAGTCTGGGAATTGTTATCGTTACGGTCGTCGGGCATCTTACGAATAAACCTCCGGTTTCAAAATGCCCAGATACGGAAGGTTACGATAGCGCTCGGCATAGTCGAGGCCGTAGCCCACCACAAAGGCATCGGGGCAATGGGTTCCAACATACTTGGGCGTGACGGCCGAGGTACGGTCCTCAACGTCCTTCCACAGGAAGGCGGCGACCTCCAGAGAAGCGGGCTTGCGGCTCTCGAGGTTCTTCATCAGGTACTTGAGGGTCAGGCCCGAGTCCAGAATGTCCTCGACGATCAGCACGTCGCGACCGCGGATGTCGATATCCAAGTCCTTAATGATACGCACGATACCCGAAGACTTCACGCCGTCGCCATAGCTCGAAACAGCCATGAAATCGATGTTGGTCGGCAGCTCGATCTTGCGCATCAGGTCGCCCATAAAGACCACGGCGCCGCGCAGGACCGCAATCAGTACCAGATCCTTACCCGCGTAGTCGCGCGTAATCTCCTCGCCCAGGCGAGAAACGATACCGTCGATATCCTCCTGCGTAAACAGAACCTTCTCGATATCCGGATGTTGAGAAGCCATGACAACCCTTTCTTGTGTTTATCGCCCACACACCGCCGTATGGACGCGAACTACACATTCTAGCAGCGCACGGGGTATATTTTCCAGCCCGCGCACCATCAGCGCGGGAATACCGTCAACGCCGCACAGAAAAGCTGGTGCGAGGGGCTAATCCGCATCAACCACGCGAAGCAGATAAGCCACACGCGTCGCCGCCGTACACTTAAAGCGCTCGTCCGCGCGAACTCCGGCGACCCACACCACGGCACCCCCCGGCGCCGTCCTCACCATGGGCACGCCGGCGCGCTCGGAAACGGGAATGCGGGCCTCTCCTAGCAAGTCGGATACCTTCTTGCTTCGGCCACTCATCCCTAACGGGCACATCACGTCTCCCGGTGTGGGACCGTCCACCCACAGGCGCGCCAATCGCGCCTCGGCGGGAATCTCCCCACGCGAGCCCGCCAGGATCCGCTCGCTATCGCTGTCGGCAAAACCCAGGGCAGCCGCGTCTACCAAAGCTGTCGCTTCCCCGGCAGCCGCAAGCTCACGGGCGCGGCGCACGATATCGCATCCCGGCTCAACGGCCATCGGTTCTGTGACCAGCATACGTCCCCCGCCCAACGGCAAGCGACCGGGTACGGTAACCCAGTCCGCGACCAGGCCCTCGCGAGCCACCGGCGCCTTAAACGCCAGCATGCCAAACTCAACGCGTGCGTCAATTCCCGCCGGCAGTGTGACCGAACCCGAGTCTTCGGCGACACAGGCGAGCACGCGCTCCACATGTCGCATCTCTGGACGAGCGTCCGGATCGATGCGTTTGATCGCCAGCCTCACGATGCGCCGCGCGATTACCACCTCAGCCGCGGCCAGTCGACGAGCGTCAAGGACCAGTGCACCCGCCGCCTCCTTACGCAGGCAGTTTCGGAACGCCTGCGCGGAAAGCTGGGAAAGAAAGGCATCCTCATCGCCTAAGATCTCGCAGGCGGCGCCAATCGTCTTACAGACGCTCGCGTTGCGCTGCGCCACCACCGGCATCACCCGATGGCGCACATAGTTGCGCAAGTACGAAACGTCCTCGTTGCTTTCATCTTCACGCCACGGTTGACCATGCACCTGCAGATAGCCCACGAGCTCATCATGAGTCAGGTCGAGCAAGGGACGCACCACGATATTCCTCCGGCGAGGAATGCTCGATAGACCAGCGGGCCCCGAACCCTTAATCGCGTTCATCAAAAACGTTTCCGCGCGATCCGAAGACGTGTGCGCGGTGCAGATACGAGCCGCCGTTCGCGGTGCCCCCGTCTGGGCGCAGAGCTCGCGAACATATCTTCGCGCCGCGGCATAACGCACCTCGCGCGCCGCCGCCTCGATATTGCCCGATTCATCATCAAAATAGGCATGTTCAACACACAGCGGCAAGCCATATTGCGCGCAGAGCTCACGCACAAAGGCCTCGTCGCCATCGGACGCCTCACCACGCAGATGATGGTTCACATGCAGCACGTGCAGTCGCTCGCGCGCGATGGGGGCAACACCGCGTCCGTCTTGGATATCCAGCTTTGATGTGCACGCCATAAGGAGCAAAGCCGTCGAGTCCGCGCCGCCTGATACCATGAGCACGACAGGAGCAGCCTGCTGCCGCGTTGCCAAGGCTTTATCATCAGCCCACGATGCAGCATGGTGTCCATAATGCTGAGATACCGTTGGCATTTGCTTCCTCCTCTATTCGTTCGCACCCATTGTATCCTTTGGAATCTTATGTCTCGTCTGCACCTTCATATCCTCGGCAGTGGCTCAAAAGGCAACTGCGCGCTCATCGAAGGCCCCCGAGGGCTCATCATGATTGACGACGGTCTTTCTCGCCGCGAGACATTAAAGCGCATGGCAGAACTGGGGCTCTCGGCAGATAACGTCTCGGCTCTTCTCATCACTCATGAGCACAGCGACCACATCAAAGGTCTCGATGTCTGGTGCAAGCACTGGCACGGCCCCCTCTATGCCAGCAGGGGCACACTTTCGAGCAAAGAAAATCTTTCGCATCTGCCTGTCGAGGAATTCGATCCCGGTGACACCCTATCCATTGCCGGCATCCACGTGCAAACCTACTCAACCTCACACGATGTCATCAATCCAGTCGGCTATCGATTCGACACCCTCGATAATTCCATCGGCTTTGCCACCGACACCGGAGAGCTATCGAGCCAAGCCATGAACACCCTCAAAGATTGTCGAGTCCTCGCACTCGAAAGCAACCACGATGTGACCATGCTGCGCGAGGGAGAATATCCCCGCTTTCTTCAGGAGCGCATCCTGTCTGCAAGGGGGCACCTCTCCAACGACCAAGCCGCCGAAGCCGCGCGCGAACTCGTTACCGATCGCACCGAACAGCTCATTGCCATGCATATCAGCCAAGATAATAATCGCCCGAGCCTTACCGTCAAAAGCTATGCCAAAGCTCTAGCCGCAACCTTGGATGACGAGGTCGGCAGCTCCGCCACCCTTCTCCAAGGATCGCGAAAACTCTCGATACGCCCCGCAAGCCAGCATCGGCCAGCAACTATTCAATAACTGTCCTAAACAGCAAAAGGGGCCGGGAATCGCTTCCCAGCCCCTTTTGCTGTCTTTTAATAGCGCAGAACACCAACGAAGTTAGTCGATGGAGATCTTCGTAACGTTCTTCTTCTCGACGATCTTGGGAACCGTAACGGTCAGGATGCCGTCAGCGTACTTAGCCGAGAGGCCCTCGCTCGAAGCGTCCTTCAGATATACGCCACGCGTCGCGCTGTACGAGCTAAACTCCTTCTGCAGGAAGTTCTTGCCCTCGTTCTCCTCGTTCTCTTCGACATTCACGCTAATGGACAAACGGCCCTCGTTAAGCTCGACATCGATATCGTCCTTGGCGACGCCGGTCAGATAGGCCTTGACCTCATAGCCATCGCCCTTATCCTCAACGTCAACGGGGAACGCCTTAGAGGCAATCGAGTTGTTTGCAAGGTCGGTCATATCATCAAACAGATCGAACAGCGAGCTAGCAGAAGGACGAACGCCAAAAACCGAACGATAAGGAACCATGCTTGCCATGTTTACCACTCCTTTTAAGGACTGCCGAGTCATCTTCTAGGTGACTGGGACTTCTTTTGACGCTCATATATATGCCCAACCGCTTCTTATATATACATCGACTATAAAGTTTTTTGAGTCTATTGGTATAAGCATATCTAAGTCTATTTGACTAAGGTTTTGTCTAATAAACGGAATTTGAACGAAGGCTTAAATAATGTATGCAATCCCATCAAAACAAGACGGCTGGCTTACAATGGGCGCATACACGATATTGATGACGAACTAAGGGCATCATGGACGATCAAAAACAGGACAACACGTTTATGCCGGAGCAGGACGAAGCATCCAGCCCGCAACCGATTCGATTCCATCGCCCCCACATCTCGCAAGAGCCCATCAATGACCCAGAGCCCAAATATGTGACAAGAAACCGATATCAAACACTCGAAGAAGCGCAAACGGGGCGCAAACATATGGGCGTCGCCTCTGGAGACCCTGTATATCTGAAAGACGCACCATTATCTAAAAACAGCGCAGCTAGTGATGAGCCGATGAAAGCATCCGTCGCTCATCAACAAAGAGGTCCTCGACCAAAGCAAACCTTGGCGCATTCGGCTCGTTATCTCGAGACGCCAAAACAGGGAAAGTCAATCTTCGTTTCGTCAAGTAAACGACGCAAGCAGCATCAGCTGACAATCCTGCTTTTGATCATTGCGGCCATAGCAGTTGCCCTTGTTATTCGTTTTATTTTCTTTAAATAAAAGCTCAATACCAAAAAGAATTAAATCGTCTGGCGTAAATGAGTCATTTATGCCCCGTAAACGCAAAGAAGGGGGAGGCCGCGAGGCCTCCCCCTTTTCCATTCCATTGACGGCTCGGTGCCGTCCACCGGTCAGCGGCGCCCTGGCCTCCCACGGGCTGGCCCCGCAGTACTCTCGGCGCGATGGGGCTTAGCTTCCGGGTTCGGAACGGGACCGGGCGTGCCCCCCATGCTCTGGCCGCTGACCGGTGGGCGGCGCCCACCGTTACGGTGTCCTGGGTCTCATCTACGTGCCCTGGGGGCCGCATGGCGCATAGGAAAGGGAACTGACTCGGGGGCATCCTCGTGCCCGGACCGCGCTTCAGAGCGCATGTCCCGCGGGCCGCGAGGTGCGGTTCCGGAAGAGCTCGGGCGATTAGTGCGGCTCGGCTGAGGCTGTCGCCAGCCTTGCACCTGCCGTCTATCGACCAGGTAGTCTACCTGGGCCCTTACCGGAAGGAGAACTAATCCCTGGAACGGCTTCCCGCTTAGATGCCTTCAGCGGTTATCCGCGCCGCACGCGGCTACCCGGCCGTGCCGTTGGTCGACAACCGGTTCACCGGAGGTGCGTCCACCCCGGTCCTCTCGTACTGGGGGCAGCCTCCATCGATTCTCCTGCGCCCACGGAGGATAGGGACCGAACTGTCTCACGACGTTCTGAACCCAGCTCGCGTACCGCTTTAAACGGCGAACAGCCGTACCCTTGGGACCTGCTCCAGCCCCAGGATGCGATGAGCCGACATCGAGGTGCCAAACCTTGCCGTCGATGTGGACTCTTGGGCAAGATCAGCCTGTTATCCCCGGAGTACCTTTTATCCGTTGAGCGACGGCCCACCCACTCGGGGCCGCCGGATCACTAGAGCCTGCTTTCGCACCTGCTCGGCTTGTGGGCCTCGCAGTCAAGCCCGCTTGTACTCTTGCATTCAAAAGGACGGTTGCCGACCGTCCCGAGCGGACCTTCGCGCGCCTCCGTTACCCTTTAGGAGGCGACCGCCCCAGTCAAACTGCCCGCCTGGCACGGTCCCCGAGCCGGTTGACGGCCTCGGGTTAGGACGCCGGTCGCGCGAGGGCAGTATTCCAAGGGCGGCTCCCCGGGGGCTGGCGCCTCCGGATCGATGCCTCCTGCCTATCCTCTACACGCGGGACCAGCGGCCAATGCCAAGCTGCAGTGAAGGTTCACGGGGTCTTTCCGTCCTTCCGCGGGTAAGTCGCATCTTCACGACCAGTGCAATTTCACCGGGTCCATGGTCGAGACAGCGCCCAAGTCGTTGCGCCTTTCGTGCAGGTCGGAACTTACCCGACAAGGAATTTCGCTACCTTAGGACCGTTATAGTTACGGCCGCCGTTTACCGGGGCTTGGCTTCGGGGCTTCGCCTTGCGGCTAACTCCTCCGCGTGACCTTCCGGCACCGGGCAGGCGTCAGACCCTATACGTCGCCTTGCGGCTTCTGCAGAGTCCTGTGTTTTTGGTAAACAGTCGCTTGGGCCTCTCCACTGCGGCCCGCCTCCGCTCCCGGAGCAAGTCCGTTCACGTACGCGCGGGCACCCCTTCTCCCGAAGTTACGGGGCCATTGTGCCGAGTTCCTTGACCATGGTTGACCCGATCGCCTCGGTATGTTCTACCCACCCACCTGTGTCGGTTTGCGGTACGGGCGCGCACGCGCCTGCCTAGGGGTTTTTCTAGGGACCTCGGGCTCACTCGCTTCGCTTGATCGCTTCGTCCGGAGCCTCGCCCTTCTGCGGACCGGATTTCCCTGGTCCGCGGGCCGCGCTCCATCACGGGGACGTCCAGAACCCCGCCGAGCCACCCCCATCCGTCGCCCCGTCGGTCGTAGCGCCGCGTGCGCGGTGCAGGAATGTCTGCCTGCTGCGCGTCGGCTACGCCTCCCGGCCTCGCCTTAGCCCCCGACTGACCCTGGGAGGATTAGCCTTGCCCAGGAAACCTCGGGTTCACGGCGGACGAGTTACTCTCTCGTCTCTCGCTACTCATGCCAGCATTCTCACTCCCATGCGCTCCACCGCCGGTCGCCCGGCGGCTTCACCGCCCATGGGAAGCTCCCCTACCGATTCTGAAAATCAAAATCCCGCCGCTTCGGTGTCCAGCTTAGCCCCGTGTATTGTCGGCGCATGTCCACTCGACCAGTGAGCTGTTACGCA
>UQOQ01000005.1:0-88194 GCA_900542715.1 uncultured Collinsella sp. | reverse complement strand
GAGCACAACCTTGCCAAGGTTGGGGTCGCGGGTTCGAGCCCCGTTGTCCGCTCCAAACGCAGCAGCCCGACTACTACGGTAGCCGGGCTTTTTCGTACCCGTCGCTTGGGCTCGAACCCGAGGGGGAGCGAGCGTTTTGGGACGTGGCTGTGGCGTTGTTTGCCGAGAATGTCAGCTTTGAGCGTATCATCGTGGGTATCTCGCAAAACCTCGTTGCAAGGGAGACACACCCCATGGCTACAGAAAAGTCCTCCTCGCGCTCATGGATGTCCGATGCCGCGATCTATCAGATCTACCCGCGCTCGTTTAAGGATTCGACTGGTTCGGGTCTGGGCGATATCGCGGGCATTACTCAGCAGATGGACTATCTTGAGCGGCTGGGTATCGAGGCCATCTGGCTGAGCCCGTTTTACCCATCGCCTCTTGTTGATGGCGGCTATGATGTGGCGGACTACTGCGATGTCGACCCACGTCTCGGCTCGCTTGATGACTTCGATGACATGATCGCTGCGGCTCATACGCACGGCATCAAGGTCATCGTCGACATCGTGCCCAACCATTCGTCCAACCAGCACCCCTGGTTCAAAGCCGCTCTTGCCGCCGGCCCCGGATCGCCCGAGCGCGCCCGTTATATCTTCCGCGATGGTCGCGGCGAGCACGGCGAGCTGCCTCCCACCAATTGGAATGCCAACTTTGGTGGCCCCGCCTGGACGCGCGTCGCGGACGGTCAGTGGTATCTGCACATGTTTACGCCCGAGCAGCCGGACTTTGACTGGTCGTGCCCCGAGGTTCATGCGTTCTTTTGCGACGTCCTGGCGTTTTGGAGCGATCGAGGCGTCGATGGCTTTCGCATTGATGTGGCGCACGGTCTCGCCAAGGATCTCGACCGCGATGACCTCGACCGGTGGCATCTCGCCGAGGGCGATGACATGGTTGAGGACGGCACCCATCCGCTGTGGGACCGCAACGAGGTCCACGAGATCTATCGCGAGTGGCGCCGCGTGTTCGACCGCTATGATCCGCCACGCAGCGCCGTTGCCGAGGCGTGGGTGCTGCCCGAGCGCCAGTATCTCTACGCGCGTCCCAGCGAGCTTGGCCAGACATTCAACTTTGAGTTTGCCAAGGCCACTTGGACCTATGATGACATGCACGCTGCAATCGAGGAGGGCTTGAAGGCAGCTATAGAATCCGATTCCGCCTCGACCTGGGTGCTCTCCAACCACGACGTGCCGCGCGTGGCGACGCGCTATGCCCTGCCGCAGATCAAGGCGACGCGCTACCACCAGATTGCGCTCGACTGGCTCTTACGCGACGGGTCGTCTTATGACGAGGACCGTGAACTCGGCGAGCGCCGCGCGCGGGCGGCCCTTTTGCTCGAGCTGGCGCTTCCGGGCTCGGCATACGTGTATCAGGGTGAGGAGCTCGGCCTTTTTGAGGTGGCCGATATCCCGTGGGCCGCACTCGAAGATCCTACTGCGACCAATACGCACGGACCGAAGCGCGAGAAGGGGCGCGACGGCTGCCGTGTGCCCCTGCCGTGGGTGGCGGCGGACGATCCCGCGCAGGGCGGATCGTTTGGGTTTTCACCGGCGGACGCCGATGCGGCGCCCCATCTGCCGCAGCCTGCATGGTTTTCCGATTACGCTGCCGATAGGGAAGAAGCGGACCCGACATCGATGCTTGCGCTCTATCGTGACGCCCTCTGGCTGCGGCGCAAGCTGCGCGGGTGCGCCAACGATCTCGCGTGGCTCGATCTTGACGGGCGCACCGGCCTTGCGGATGGTGCCGAGGGCGCTGAGGGCGGCGTCATCGCCTATCGCCGCGACAACGGCTGGGCGTGTGTGACGAACTTCGGTGCAGCACCCGTGGAGCTGCCGGCGGGCAGGGTCCTGCTCACCTCATCACCGCTTGCAGACGGCAGGCTCGCGCAGGACAGTTCTGTCTGGATCATGCTCGCTGAGTTGTAGGGGCCTCTTGCGGCGAGTTTGCGTTTGCCTGCGCTTTCCGTGGTGGCTGATGTCTTCGCGAGGTTCGCGAGGGTGTCGCAAAACTTTTCAAAAAAAGTTCTTGCATTTGGGTGGATTATCCCGTATATTAAATCCTCGCAGGCGGACATGGCTCAGTTGGTAGAGCACAACCTTG
This sequence comes from uncultured Collinsella sp., assembly GCA_900542715.1. Lineage (GTDB taxonomy): Bacteria > Actinomycetota > Coriobacteriia > Coriobacteriales > Coriobacteriaceae > Collinsella. The sequence continues at coordinate 86,052 of UQOQ01000005.1, read as the reverse complement.
CCAAGGTTGGGGTCGCGGGTTCGAGCCCCGTTGTCCGCTCCATTTGGGCGTTTAGCTCAGGGGGAGAGCGCTTCCCTGACACGGAAGAGGTCAGAAGTTCAAATCTTCTAACGCCCACCAAATGTTCGCAGCTCAGAGGCTTAGCCTCTGAGCTGTTTTGTTTTGGTCGCCAAATGGGTCGCCAAATCGTCGGCAAAAGGTACCTCGATTCATGAAAGAGCGGTTCTGAGCGTCAGTTTAGCCTTGTCATCTCAATCGAGTGGGGTTGACCATTTTGAACATAACCGTGCACCTCGTTGACGTTTCTGCGATCGATCCCGGCGAGACCGTTGATATGGCATCAATCGCGGGACGTTATGCCTCGCGTGCCTCCAATGGAGATCTCCCCATTGCGTCTCGGAGGGAAGCTGCGGGCGTGGGTCTGCTGCTTCGCGACGCCCTGGGTGTCTTCGACGACACCCAGCTTGCGCGTTCTGCTTTCGGCAAGATCGAGCTTGCGGATGGGGAGGCCCCCTCTATTTCCATTTCACATGGCGGAAGCGTGGCCGTCCTCGCTGTTTCCGATGTTGCTCGGTCGGTCGGAGGACCTATTGGCGTGGATATCGAGGCGGTCGATGAGATTGTACCTATTGCGGTTGAGCGTATGGCGAGCTCAAGGGAACGGGCGTGGATTGACGCTGCGGCAGATTCGCAGGAACGCGCCTTTCGGCTGTGTCGGGTTTGGACGCGTATCGAAGCCGTCCTGAAGGCGGAGGGGTCCGGCTTTTCAATCGATCCCCGCAAAGACGGGTTGCCGAGCGGATGGTTTACTTCCTCGGTGGTGTTTGGCCAGTGTGTCATCTCTTGTGCAGCGCGTTCTATGCCCCATATCGCCATTGAGGAGCATGCCTTTCGGGTAGCATAGTAGCCAATCGCCAACAGGGGAGGCCTTCTATGTCACTGAACGCTATAAACGATATTGCTTCGCGGATCGAAGGCGCCGTCTTTGAACTTATGGCGACAACGCCTGTGCAATCGATTAAGGTCACCGACGTACTCCGTCTTGCCCATACATCAAAATCAACCTTCTATCGTTGCTACCGCTCTGTCGATGATGTGGTCAAGCGCTTTGAAGATGAGCTGCTCCAGAACATGCAAGACATTAACGACGTTGCCCTTGAGGCTCGTTTTGGTGATGCGCAGCTTGATCCCACGCCCACGATGATCAAGCGCATGGAAATCCTCAAGGCCAATCGCTCGAAAGTCCTGGCGCTTAACAGCGATAACGGTGATCCCGTGTTTGCACACAAGGCAACGATCTTCATGCATGACTATTTTCGCGATCGTTTGCGGTCGACGTTTTCAGATGAGACGGACCTCGATCTGTATCTTGCTTTTGCGCTTGCGGGTCACCATAACCTCATCCAGTATTGGCTCGAAGTCCGGCCTGACCTTGAGGCACGAACCGTTGCCGCCGCGCTCAATCGCATGTTCTACGCACCGCTCTTTGTCGACGATGCATCGCGCCATTGGCATCCGCGGATCCCTGATTTCGATAATACGCTCGGATGAACGGTCGCTATTTACGGGTAAATGGTTAGATTCATGGCGGCGTCATAATGATTCGCTGAATCCTTGCATTATTGATAAGACAATCTACCTGCTATTTGGAACGCTTTTGCCCTATGGGTCTCAAATGATGGGACACATAGGGCCTTTTTGTCTCATGCGTCCTGTCTTGCCCCTCGTAAACTAAAGTCACGTTCAAGAGAACCACTGCAGTAGTTCAACGTGTGACGGCACAGAAAAGCCGCGAGCGCTCTCTCACCTTCGCTCGCGGCCGGACTGCGCCGTCATCCCGTACACCTTCACATGATTAGGATGTGATATTCAGTGGTTACGCTCGGAAAGAACATGCGCAGCGTCTCGATTGTAGGCGTAGGCTGCACCCCGTTCAAGGATTTTGAGGAGCACCCCGAGACCCAGGGTATTGGCGAGGGCGAGGCATTTGGCTATGCGGCCCTTGAGGCAATTGCTGATGCCGGTCTTGAGCCCCGCGATATCGACTATTTCTATCACGGTAGCGCCAATCCGTATCTTGTTGGCGATTGCATTACCCCGAACATGCAGGTTGCCGATTGGTTTGGCGTTCGCGCCAAGGGTTCCGTCCATCATTCCGAGGCTTGCTGCACGGGTTACGTTGCCCTTGAGCAGGCCGTGATGGCAGTCGCCTCCGGTGTTTACGATGTCGTTCTTACGGGTGCTTGCGATTTGGCTTCGACGCTTCCCGTCGAGCACATGCCTTCCCATATTCGTCAGGACTTTACGCTCGACGTCATGATTCCCTCACTCGATAAGATCTATGACCGCGCTTATGGTCGCCCGCTCGACGGTGCCTTTGGCGTGTCGTTCGACAACTGGATCAACGAGTATTCGATGCGCTACGACCTTACCGCCGATCAGATCGATGACGCTCTGAACGGCCTTACCAAGAGCCTTCGCCGCGGTGCCGTCTTGAATCCCCTGGCCTGGTACGAGACTACGGTCGAGGAGGACGCGAAGGCAGCCGGTTTCGATACTGCCGATGAGTATCTCAAGAGCATGTACAACCCGCGCGTCACGCAGTACCTGCGTGTTACCGGCTTCGAGAAGAAGTGCGACGGTGCCGCCGCTGTTGTCGTGATGCCCACGGAGAAGGCCAAGGCCATGGGCGTGCCGTATGCGCCTATTGAGGTTCTGGGCACGGGTGCCTCTGCCGTTGAGGCCGGTCTGGTCCACAACGAGCACTGGGCTACCGAACTTGCCGCCAAGCAGGTCTATGAGCTTACCGGCGTGAGCCCCGATGAGATCGACTTGTTCATGTGCAACGACTTCTTCCTGGCTTCCGAGATTGTTTCGGCTGAGGAGTGCGGCTATATTCCGCGCGGCGAGGCCTGGAAGTACGCGATCGATGGTCGCACCGCTTTTGACGGCGATAAGCCCATCAACCCGCACGGTGGCCGCTGCAACTTTGGCCACGCGCATGGCGCATCGGGCATCGCCGATATCGTCGAGGCCGTTAAGCAAATGCGCGGCGTCGCCGGTGCCACCCAGATGAAGAACGTCCCCGAGACGACCTTCCTGCGTGGTTTTGGCGGCTCTCAGAACGTGCGCTGCCAGATTCTTCGTACCGTCGCCTAAACGACCGCGGTTTTCGATTTCCCATAAGGAGTATTCTCATGCAACTCAAAGATATGGAGCCCGTGGTCAAGAAGTTCTACGCGGGTCTTGAAGAGGGCATCTACTGGGCGCGCCAGTGCCCCGAGTGCGGAGCCGTCGAGTTTCCGCCTCACCTTGCTTGCAATGCCTGCGGCTACCACAAGACCGACTGGGTCCAGGTTTCCGGCCACGGCCATCTGATCGATTTCACCCTGCCCGGTCCGCAGAACGACAAGCCCTACCTCAAGGAGTATGGCAAGTACGCTTACGGCGCCGTCGATATCGACGAGGGCTCTCAGTACACCTACGTCATCTACGGCATTACCAAGAAGAAGGCCCCCGAGATTCGCGCCAAGCTCATGGCGGGCGAGACCGTCGGCGTCCATGCCAAGGTCATCGACCGACCGGGCTACAAAGAGCTCGCGTTCGAGCTTGACGATTAGGCTCTCACCCCTGTAACAATTCGCTTCCTCTCTTAGGCCGCGGCGGGATATCTGTCTCCTGCCCGCCGTGGCCGCCCCCTCTTTTTCGATTGAAAGGCACCACCATGAACGAAGAACTCGCTCAGCAGATCTGCGATTTTGCCAAGTCCGCCTACAACTATGACGGCGATGTGACTCCCGAGACGACGTTTGAGACCCTGGGTAAGGGCTCGATGAAGATGATCGCCCTGACCTCCATGATCGAGAATGAGCTCGATGCTGAGGTCCCCGTCCGCGAGGTCATGGTTATGAAGACCGTCGGCGAGCTCATCGAGCGTACTGCCGAAGAGATGGAGTAGCTGCCATGGACCTGATGCAGACCCTGCGTGAGCAGGCTGCCGCCAAACCTGTGCGCGTTGCTTTTCCTGAGGGTGACAACGAGACCATGATGCAGGCGGTCGCAAAGATCGCCGCCGAGCATCTTGCCGAATGCGTGCTGGTCGGCGATGGCGGCAAGCTCAAGGAGCTTGCCGATGAGCGCGGTATCTCCCTTGACGGCATCGAGATCGTCGATGTGACCGATGATGAGGCGAACGCTGCCTGCTGCGAGCGCTACCTTTCGCATCCTGATTGCAAGTTTAAGCCCAAGGGCGCCGCGCGCCGCATGACGCGCCCGCTCGAGCGCGCCCTTATTTTGCAGGTGCTCGGAGACGTCGACGTTATGTTCGCCGGCATCGATAACGCCACGGGCGATATCATCCTGGCGGGCCAGAGTATCGTCGGCCTTGCCGATGGGGTGGATACCGTGAGCTCGTGCGGTATTGCCGACATTCCCAGCTGGAACGGAGGCGAAGGCGGCCTGCTGGCTTTTGGCGATTCTGCCGTTTGCGTTGACCCCACGAGCGAGGAGCTTGCCTCGATCGCGATTTCGTCGAGCGAAACGGTGCGTTCGCTGACCGGATGGGATATCCGTTGCGCGCTGCTTTCGCATTCGACTGATGGCTCGATGGATAACGAGCTCGTCGACAAGGTGCGCCGCGCCCGTGAGATTGCCAACGACCGCCGTCCCGACCTTGCCATCGACGGTGAGTTTCAGTTTGATTCGGCGATTAACCCCAAGGTTGCGGCCAAGAAGGTTCATCGCGAGTCCGCTGTTGCGGGCCAGGCCAACGTGATCATCTGGCCCGATATCAACGTGGGCAATATCGGCGTCAAGATTATCCAGAACCTGACCGGCGCCAATGCTTACGGCCCCATGCTTCAGGGCTTTAAGAAGATCGTGTGCGATTGCTCGCGTTCTGCGCCCGTCGACGAGATCGTCGGCAACGTGGTGATGAGCTGCGTGCGTGCCCAGGCGCTTAAGGAGTCTTAAGGTATGTCCGATAAAAAGACTCCCTGGCGCGTCCTGGTAATCAACCCGGGTTCCACTTCCACGAAGGTGGGCGTTTTTGAGGGTGATGAGTGCAAGCTCAGTAAGAACGTTGCGCATGATGCGAAGGACCTTGCCCAGTTTGATGGGGTCTCGGCCCAGATGCCGTATCGCTGCGGTCTGATTTTGGCTGCGCTCGAAGAGGCCGGTCTTAGCCTTGACGACTTTGATGCATTTGTCGGTCGCGGCGGCGGCTTGCTTTCGCTGCCCGGCGGCACGTATGCCATCAATGAGGTCATGCTCGAGCATGCCCGCGTCGGTGCGAACGGTATTCAGCACCCAGCGCAGCTGGGACCCCAGATTGCCCACGAATTTGCCGTGAAATGTGGCAAGCCCGCCTTTGTGGTGAATCCTCCCGATACTGACGAGCTGTGCGACCTTGCACGTATGACAGGCATTAAGGGCGTGTATCGAAACGTGCACCTGCACGCCCTTAATCTCAAAGAGACTGCCATTCGCCACGCGGCAAAGCTCGGTCGTGCATATGACGAGTGTAACTTTATTGTCTGTCATATTGGCGGTGGCATCTCTATTTCGGCTCATCTTAAGGGCAAGATGGTGGACGGCAACGACATCGTCGGCGGCGAGGGCCCCATGGCGCCGACGCGCTGTGGCTCGGTCCCCGCAATCGAGGTCGCGAAGTATACGGCGGAGCATGGTCTCGACGTTGCCCGCGCCCATTGCATGAAGACCGGTGGCTTCGTTGACCTTTTGGGTACGTCCGATGCCATCGAGGTGTGCGAGCGCGCCGCCGCGGGCGATGAGGCCGCGGCTCGCGCCTGGGATGCGATGGTTTACCAAATCTGCAAGTGGATTGGCGAGATGGCCTGTGTGCTGAAGGGCGACGTCGACGGCATCTTGCTCGGAGGCGGCATGGTCCACAGCAAGGAGCTCGTTGCCTCGATTGAGGAATGCTGCTCTTGGATCGCCCCCGTGTCGGCTTATCCCGGCGAGTTTGAGCTCGAGGCGATGGCGTCTGGCGCCTGCCGCGTGCTCGATGGTGTCGAGGAAGCGCTCGTGTACAGCGGAGGGCCCGTGTTCACCGGATTCAACGACTGATAGTGCTGTGTTTGGGGCGGCCGCTGGTGATGCCTGGCCGCTCCGACCCTTTTCTTTAAGTGTAAGGATGGATCATGGATAAAACCAAGATCAAGTACCTGGTGGGCATTTACGCAGCCGCCATGTGCATCATGGGCATGCTCGTGCCCGTTCCCATCGTGGCCTCTGTTGCGGCCGCGTTTCCCAACGAGAACATCGCTGCCGTTCAGATGATTATCGGCATCATCCCGTTGATGATGGCGTTGTCCGCCATGCTCGTCTCTTCACAGCTTGCCTCTCGCGTGTCCAAGAAGAAGACGACGCTCGTCGGTCACATTATCGTGATGCTGGCAGGCGCCTCGGTGCTGGTGTTCCACGACTCGCTCGGCCAAGTCTTAGCGGCTTCTGCTGTCATGGGCCTTGGTCTCGGCGCCGTGCAGAATTCAACGGACGCTCTTATCGCGGATTACTTTGGCGGAAAGCAGCGCTCGTTTGTCATGGGCATCTACTCCACTTTTGTTGCACTGGGCGGCATTATCTGGACGATGGTTTCCGGCATCTTGGGTTCTGCCGAGTGGTTCCACAGCTATGCGGCGTACTTCATCATGATCATTTTCATCGTAATCGAGGCTGTTTGCCTTCCTGAGGGTCATCTTGAGCCCAAGCGCAAGGTCAACGTGTTTGCCAATATGCCTAAAGAGGTCGCGATTATCACGCTCATGAGCTTTGTGTTCGTACTTACGTTCCAGCTCTTCAGCTCCAACGTTTCGCTGCTTGTTGTAGGTCGCGGCTTTGGCGGTACCGTGGAGGCCGGTCTTGCCTCTACCGTTATGACCGTTGCCGGTATTGCGGCTGGTCTTTTGGTCGGTCCGCTGTTTGCCAAGTTCAAGAACCTGGCTATGCCGATCGCGTGGGGCGTGACGCTCGTTGGCCTGGGCCTGACGCTGGTTGCGCCCGCCTTTATGGTGCTGTGCGTTGCGGGCTTTGTCGTTGCGCTGGGCAAGGAGACCTACGTGCCGCTGGAGGGCAATTTTGCTGCCGGCAACTCTGCCCCCGAGGGACGTGCGTTTAACCTCGCCATTGGCATGGCAGGTATCAACTTTGGCATGGCATTGTCTCCCATTGTGTTTGAGGCCGTGACGTCGCCGTTTGGTGCAACGATTGACCAGAAGTTCATCGCCGGCATGATCGTCTGTGCGGCTTGTGTCGTCTTTGGCGCCATTAAGTATCGCAAGCTCACCCCGGCCCAGCTTGCCGAGGCCGAAAAGATGGCGGCCGGCGGCGAGGCGGAGTAGCCGCTCGAGTAGTTGCTTTGCCGTACATCATGTTTTATCGGGGCCGCCGACATATGCCGGCGGCCCTCTTTCTATCAATGACTTTGAAAGGCTTACGGCTATGAAGTTACCTGTCAGGCGCGTTATCGGTATTCTCAACGGCTTCTTTAACCCGCTATTGCTCTGCGCGTTTCTCCCCATCATTGAAGGGGCGCCTGGCTTGGATCTGACGGGCCCCACGGGCTTTTGGGGACAACTCATCGTGGCCACGGTGATCGCCGAGGTTCTGAGCGCACTCCCGCTGTTTGGCAAAACGGTTGGTATGTGCCTGGACTTTTTTGGTTTTGAGCAAGGGAGTGCATCACACAAGATCGCCGGTACGGTCATCGGTGCCACGCTCCTTTTTATGGTGATCGGTTTTGGCGAGATTGCCTTCCAAGGAGGATTCGGAACGATTGAAGGCCGTACATTTTTCGCGCGTTGGGCCGGCCTCGTCACAAAGGGATGGGCCTTTGTGGTTATCGCCGGCGTGCTGCTCGATCCCTTTACAGCGGCTCTCGGCCGCATGATAGTTCGCGAAGAGAAGTAATAGATCCTCGCCTATCGAATGCCGGCGGACGGAGCGCCAGGGCTGTAGTCTTCCGAGCGTTTACAGTCCTGTCGCTCCGTCCGCCGACATTCGACCGCAACATGTTGGTCAAGCATAATCTTTTGGATTCTTTTGGCGTGAGCGGCTTGGTTTTGGTAGGATTTGTCAGCGGCGCGGTTGAGGGGGTTTCAAAACTGCCGTGCAGGTAGTCGAGCTGATAACGTTTTAGCACTCTGCCAAGAGCCCTTCATTTTTAATGCGTTTGCAAAATGACTAATTGCTTTGACCTGCTGAAACACTATATGTTGTGTTTGACCTAAAAAAAGAATACAGGATATAGATGCCTCTTTGTCGTATGATAGATGGCGGACAGAGAACGAAGACCTTAACTGCCTCTTTTGAACGTGTCCTTGAGCCGCTTGATCGGCTTCTGGGAATGTCCGCATGGAGGCTTATGGTTTATCGAGAACACAGATTGCGCGACGGCGCCGCAAGACAGGGACAGGCCCTGCCGGGCATCGTTTGGCTCTGAAGCGCAATGAGGCTACGATGCGAAAGAGGCAAGAGGATGAAGATCATCAAGCGCAGCGGCACCGAGGTTGTCTTTGACATCGATAAGATCGTCAATGCCATCCGCGCCGCCAACTTGGAGGTCGAGGAGAGCTCTCGTCTAACCGACCGCCAGGTGGTTTACGCGGCACAAAACGTCGCCGAGGCATGCGAGAACGCGGGCCACACCGTTTCGGTCGAGGAGATCCAGGATTTGGTCGAGGACGAGATCATGCGTCTCGACTGCTACGAGGTTGCTCGCCACTACATCATCTATCGCTATGTTCAGAGTCTGAAGCGCCAGAAGAACACGACCGACGACAAGATTTTGTCGCTGATCGAGTGCAATAACGAAGAGGTCAAGCAGGAGAACTCTAACAAGAACCCGACCGTCAATTCCGTCCAGCGTGACTATATGGCCGGCGAGATTTCCAAGGACCTGACTCAGCGTGTGCTGCTGCCCCAGGAGATCGTGGATGCCCACAATGAGGGCCTGATCCACTTCCACGATTCCGACTACTTTGCCCAGCACATGCATAACTGCGACCTGGTGAACCTGGAGGACATGCTCCAGAACGGCACCGTTATCTCGGGCACGCTGATCGAGAAGCCGCACAGCTTCTCGACTGCCTGCAACATCGCGACGCAGATTATCGCCCAGGTTGCTTCCTCCCAGTACGGCGGCCAGTCTATTTCGCTGACCCATCTCGCTCCCTTTGTTGAGGTGAGCCGTCAAAAGATTCGCGGCGAGGTTGCCCGCGAGCTCGAGGAGCTCGGTGTTTCGGCATCTGCCGAAAAGGTCCGTGAGGTCGTTGAGGACCGTCTGCGTGACGAGATCCGTCGCGGCGTCCAGACGATTCAGTATCAGGTCGTGACCCTTATGACCACAAACGGCCAGGCGCCGTTTGTGACGGTCTTTATGTATCTCAACGAGGCTCGCTCAGCGCAGGAGAAGCACGACCTTGCCATGATCGTGGAGGAGACGCTTCGTCAGCGCTATGAGGGCGTTAAGAACGAAGCCGGTGTGTGGATTACCCCGGCATTCCCCAAGCTTATCTATGTACTCGAGGACGATAACGTTCACGAGAATTCCCCGTACTTCTACCTGACCCAGCTGGCTGCCAAGTGCACCGCCAAGCGCATGGTGCCCGACTACATCTCCGAGAAGAAGATGCGCGAGCTCAAGCTGTCTAAGGGCGAGACCACCGGCAACGGCGATTGCTACACCTGCATGGGTTGCCGCAGCTTCTTGACGCCCGACCGCTCCGGTAACGGATTTAACAACGTAGCCAACGCGCTGAACTATGACCCGAACAAGCCCAAGTACTACGGTCGCTTTAACCAGGGCGTTGTGACCATCAACCTGCCCGATGTCGCGCTGAGCTCGCACCAGGACATGGACAAGTTCTGGAAGATCTTCGACGAGCGTCTTGAGTTGTGCCACCGCGCTCTGCTGTGCCGTCATGAGCGTCTGATGGGTACGCTTTCGGATGCCGCACCGATTCTTTGGCAGTACGGTGCCCTGGCGCGTCTGAAGAAGGGCGAGACGATCGATAAGCTGCTCGTGGGCGGCTATTCCACCATCAGCCTGGGGTATGCCGGCCTGTATGAGTGCGTCAAGTACATGACGGGCCACAGCCACACCGAGAAGGAGGGCACGCCCTTTGCCATGGCCGTCATGCAGCGCATGAACGACAAGTGCGCCGAGTGGAAGGCCGAAAGCGATATTGACTTCTCGCTGTACGGTACCCCGCTTGAGTCGACGACCTACAAGTTCGCCAAGTGCCTGCAGCGTCGTTTTGGCATCATCCCGGGCGTGACGGACAAGGGCTACATCACCAACAGCTACCACGTCCACGTGTCCGAGGAGATCGACGCCTTCGATAAGCTTAAGTTCGAGGGCATGTTCCAGCAGCTTTCGCCGGGCGGTGCCATCTCCTACGTCGAGGTTCCCAACATGCAGGACAACCTCAAGGCTGTCATCCGCGTGATGCAGTACATCTACGACAACATCATGTACGCCGAGCTCAACACCAAGAGCGACTACTGCCAGGTGTGCGGCTACGATGGCGAGATCAAGATTGTCGAGGATGACGGCAAGCTGGTGTGGGAGTGCCCCAGCTGCGGCAACCGCGACCAGGAGAAGATGAATGTCGCCCGTCGCACGTGCGGCTACATCGGTACCCAGTTCTGGAACCAGGGTCGAACCGAGGAGATCCGCGACCGCGTGCTGCATCTCTAATAGTCATCCCAGGCCGCCCCGTAGCGAGGCCCCGGACCTTTACTCGCTATTTCGGACAGTCCTGGCTCACGACGGAGGCGCCACTGGCGCCTCCTGTTCGTGCGGAACTCATATCGAGCAAAGGTCCGGGGCCTCGCTACGGGGCGGCCAAGTTGATGTAGCTGAGATGCAGCATGCGGTCTGCTCACTCCTCGAAGTTCTTAGCGGAAATAATTCGAGCTGCAGCTGCGATTTACTTGCGATGGCGGTTGAGCCGCAACCCAGTTTTTATTGGACCTCGAACCCTATACTCGATGTTCGCTTCGTTCATTGAGTTGCCTTTTGCATGAGGCCGGGACATATCGTCCCGCCCGCAGTTTCGCAGGCCGCAGGCCGAGAATGTTTGAGGACGGGATGATATGCTCCAGACCCCCAGGAAGGTTACTTATGAACTACGCGAACATTAAATATTTCGACATTGCCGATGGGGAAGGTGTTCGTACTTCTCTGTTTGTGAGCGGGTGCCGTCGTGGGTGCAAGAATTGCTTTAACTCTGTTGCGTGGGACTTTGCTGCGGGCGAGCCCTTTGATCGTGCCGTCGAGGACAAGATTATCGAGAGCCTCGATCATCCCTTTATTGACGGCCTGACGATTCTGGGCGGAGAGCCCATGGAGCCCGAGAACCAGGCGGGGCTCGTTGAGTTTGTCGAGCGTGTTCGTGCCGCTTATCCTGCGGGGTCAGGAAAGACCATTTGGTGTTTTACCGGCGATGTGCTCGAGGAGCTTATGCCGGGAGGACGCCACCATACCGAGGTCACGGACCGTATCCTTACCTGTCTTGATATGTTGGTGGACGGCCCGTTTGTTCAGGACCTGTACGATATCACGCTGCGCTTTAGGGGCTCGAGTAACCAGCGCGTGATCGATATGAACGCCACGCGCGCCCGTGCTGAGCGCGAGGGCGTTGCGCTTTGTGATGCGGTTGAACTTTGGCGTGATGATCCGGTCTATTCGACCCATACTATGTAGCTTGTGGTCGATGCCGGAGGGCGTGGTACCATAGCGCGAACGTGAAATCGGAAAAGTGAGGCCCAGATGGTCGATCAGGAAAAAGTCGAGGCCGCCATTAAGCTGTTGCTTGAGGGCATAGGCGAGGACCCAACTCGTGAGGGCCTGCTGGAGACCCCGGCGCGCGTTGCCCGTATGTATGGTGAGATCGCCGGCGGCATGGACCAGAGTGCCGAGGAGCACCTGTCCAAAACCTTTGCCGTCGCTTCGAACGATTTGGTTATCGAGCGCGACATTACGTTCTACTCGCTGTGCGAACATCATCTGCTGCCGTTTTATGGCAAGGCCGCCATTGGTTATATCCCTAACGGTCGGGTGGCTGGGCTTTCCAAGCTCGCCCGCACGGTTGAGGTTTATGCCCGCCGTCTTCAGCTGCAGGAGCAACTGTGCACACAGGTTGCCGATGCCCTCATGGATTATCTCGCTCCCCAGGGAGCGATTGTGTTGATGGAGGCCGAGCATATGTGCATGACGATGCGTGGCGTGCAAAAGCCCGGCACCAAGACCGTGACGCTTGCTCGCCGCGGCGTCTTTGAGACCGATCCCGCGCTCGAGGAGCGTTTCTTTAGGATGCTGGGCCGCTAACCATGAGAGTCGTCAACGACTTTACATCGAAGACTGATGAGGGGACGTCGCGTCGCGGCTTTATGGCTTCGGGCCTGGCCCCCTTTGGTGCCATGCCTCGCATTGATTACATTTGTGCCAACGGGCTGTTCCGGCGGCACCTGGGTAACATCGTACAGTTGGAATCGGGGCGTATCTTCTGCCGCCACGGTATTGACCATCTGCTCGATGTCGCTCGCATTATGTGGATCAAGAATCTCGAGGAACAGCTCGAATTTGACCGCGAGGTCATCTACGCCACGGCACTTCTTCACGATATCGGCAAAGATGAACAGTATGAATCGGGTATATCCCATGATGTTGCAAGCGAACGCGTCGCTGATGCGATTCTCGGCGGCATGCCCGATGACGTGGCGTTTGAGCCGGCCGATGCCGCAGCCATTAAGACGGCCATTCTGGGCCATCGAAAGCTGCGCGTGAACAGTCAACCGCTCGAGCGTCTGCTCTATGCAGCCGACAAAGCGTCGCGCGCCTGCTTTGCATGCCCCGCGCGCAATGCTTGCAACTGGAGCGATGATAAAAAGAACCTGTCGATTCGCGTGTAGTTAGTTTGCGCGGTCGGGGTTCTAAACGAAGGAGACGATCGCGTTGAGTAACAAAAAACTGCCCGAGAATGCAACCAAGACTGAAGGTGCTGAGCTCGCCCGCCGTGGAAGGGGCGAAATATCCACCGCAACGGCGGTGCCTCACGTGAGCTATGACGATCTGCGCCATGCCGATCGTATTGTCATTGACGGCCTTGAGGTTTTTGCCAACCATGGCGTGTATCCCGAGGAGAACGCGCTGGGTCAGAAGTTCATCGTTTCTCTGGTGCTCTATGCCGACCTGCGCGCGGCGGGGGAGCACGATAACCTGGACGCCTCGATTGACTACGGCTCGGTGTGCCACGATGTCGATGGCTATCTGCGCGAGCATACGTTTAAGCTCATCGAGGCGGCAGCCGAGGGGACAGCCCAGATGCTGCTGCGCCGTTATCCCTCGCTGCTTGGTGTGCGCATAAAGCTCGATAAGCCGTGGGCTCCTGTTGGCCTGCCCCTGGCAAGCTGCGGCGTCGAGATCGAGCGCGTGCGCTAACCGGTTCTAATACGACTCTATGGGTGGCTGCTTGAGCCGCTGCGACAGAGCTTTATTGTTGGGACAGTACGTGTCGAGCAGGGCGTGGAATCGCTGATTGTGGCTTGGCTCGAGCAAGTGGACGAGCTCGTGGGCGACAACCATGTCGAGGCATTCGATGGGATAGGCGGCAAGTTCGCGTGCGATGCGAATGGCGCCGGTCTTGGGCGTGCATGATCCCCAGCGCGTTTTCATGCTGCGCACGGAGACGCGGGCCACGGTGACGCCCATTGCGATTTCGTACGCGTGCACCATATCGTACAGCGCCGTGGTGACCTCGGTTGCACAGAGCTGGTCGATATGGGCTTGGAGCTCATCGGACGTTAGGCCGTCGAGGATTGCGTGCCGCTTGGCCTGTGGGCCTTCGTCCGATTCATCGGTACCCATAAAACTTGCGAAGGTGGCCTGTTTGGGTCGCGGTGCGGGTGATGCAAAGTTGTGATCGAGTGCATCCTGTACCGTGATGGGCTTGCCCCAAAGCGCAATGATGGACGAGGGACTGAGCGGCTCTCGCGCTGTCGCCTGACGTTGCTCACGTTGGGCAAGTCGGCTGATAATCCAGGCGCTGTTGCGCTTCACAAACGCTTCGATACGCTCGCGGGTGGCGCCGAGCGGTGCGCTGGCGTGGACCTCACCGCTCGAAGTGACGCGTAGGTTGAAGTTCTTGACGCACTTTTTGGTAACGACGACGGGGATGGGCGTCCCATCCGGTCGGGATGCGGAAATCGTAAACTGCTGCGTCAAAAGCGGTCCTTTGGATTGGGGACGGGCCGGCATGTCGACCGTTCGGCATGCCGGCCCGCTCAAGGGATGTGAAATTAATAACGCTCAAAGAAGGCAAGCGCGTTGTCGCTGCAGAGCTTTTGCATCACGGTCTTGCCAAAGTGCTTGGAGAGCATGTTCTGGAACTCGGGCATCATGCTGGCATCGGAGAGGAAAGCGGGCACAGTGGCACCGTCCCAGTCGCCGCCGAGCGCGATGACGTCCTCGCCGCCCAGGTCGAGCCAGTGCTCGATATGCGCCGCCAGCTGGTCGAAGGTGACGTCTGCGGCGGTCTTGTCGGTTGCGTCGTTGGAAAGGAACTCGCTGCAGTAGTTGAGGCCGACGATACCGCCCATGTCGCGAATGGCGCGGAACTGGTCGTCGGTAAGGTTGCGTTTGGCGCCGCAAACCGCACGGGAGTTGGAGTGGCTGGCGACGAAGGGACGCGTGGCGCGGGCGGCGACCTCGTCAAAGCACTCATCGTTGAGGTGGGAGACGTCGAGCACCATGCCGGCGTGCTCCATCTGCGTAAGCGCGTCGATGCCGGCGGCGGTGAGGCCGGCGTGGGTGTCGTGGCCGCTCGCGAGCGGTCCCTGCGCGTTCCAGCTGAGTGATGACATGAGTACGCCCAGGCTCTTGAGTACCTCGATCAGCGCGGGGTCCTCGGCAAAGAACGTGGCGTTTTCGATGGTGTGGATGCAGGCGACCTTGCCGTCTTTGAGCGCAGGGCGAATGTCTGCCGCGCTGCGTACGTTGACCATGCGGTCGTGGTTGAGCATTGCCTGGCCGCTCATATGCGCCATGATCTGCGCTTGGAAGCGCGCTGCGTGGGCGGTGGGAATCTCGTCGGGGACAAACGTGGCGAAGCACTGTGCCCACGGCGTGTTGCCGATCTTTGCGAGCGAGATGGCGCAGGCGTTGCCCTCGATGAGGTCGAAATCTTGCGGATGCGTTTCGTCGCCGGGGAAATAACCGTCGGTGCCAGCGGTGAAGCGCAAGTCGAGATCGAGTGTGGCCCAGCCGATGCGGTCGGCGGTGTCGCAGTGTAGGTCAAATACGGGATATGCCATAGTTCCTCCGGTTGCAGCGTTTCTTTGCAAACTGTCCTTGAATTGTATGACTAGGGTATAGTTAGCGCCATATGTTCATGGCGGCCCGCGTTGTGCGCCGCCCTTATCACGGAGGTTACCATGTCCAACCAGGGCAAGAAGGTCAAGACCCATTATCGCGGCACGCTCGATGACGGCACGCAGTTCGATAGCTCCTACGATCGTGGCGAGCCGCTAGAGTTCACCTGCGGCGCCGGTCAGATGATCAAGGGCTTCGACGCCGCCGTGGTCGACATGCAGGTGGGCGAGAAGAAGACTGTGCATATCCCGGCTGCCGATGCCTACGGCGAGCACAACCCCGAGATGGTCCTGACCTTCCCGGCCGAACAGGTTCCCAACATCGAGCAGATCGAGAAGGGCATGAAGCTCTTCCTGTCCACGCCGAGCGGCATGCCCGTTCCCGCCGTGGTCATCGACGTGACGCCCGAGGCCGTGACGCTCGACGCCAACCACGAGCTCGCCGGCAAGGA
The DNA here is from genome assembly GCA_900542715.1 of uncultured Collinsella sp. Lineage (GTDB taxonomy): Bacteria > Actinomycetota > Coriobacteriia > Coriobacteriales > Coriobacteriaceae > Collinsella. The sequence continues at coordinate 70,207 of UQOQ01000005.1, read as the reverse complement.
TCTCAACTTTGATATCGAGCTCGTCGAGGTCGAGGACTAGCTGATGTCCGTGGACCTGGTATCTACGCAGCGCTTGGGAAATCTCAACGACCCGTCCTATGAGCTCCTGCTTCGTCGGGAGCTGGGCGGTGTCTTTGAAGTTGACGAGCTACTGCTCGATTGGGACCAGGCTGATGTATGCGCGTTTGCGGGCGTGACGGAGCTGGGGCGCACGATCGATGTTCGGCTGGATACTGTCGACGGCGGTCGTCTTGCCGATGGCGACGTGCTCGCCATTGACCGTTCGGGTGTGGTGCCCGTGGCGGTTGTCGTGCGCCTGCGCAGCGCCGAGGTATATTTGGTCGAAGTCGACCGCATGGACCCGATTGCGCTTGCGCATGCGTGCTGGGAGATCGGCAATATGCACGCGCCGCTTTTCCGAGGCGACTCGGACGAGCATACCGTGCGCATGTATACGCCGGTGCAGCCTGTTTTGGGCCGCATGCTCCGGGGTGTCGAGGGCGTTCGGCTCTCGGTGGTTACCCGTGAACTCGATGTGGACCGGCGCTTTGCATCGAGTGCGGCGGAGGCCGTTGTGAGTATGGCTCCAGACTTTACGATCGTAAAGAAGGCGCGCGGTTAACGTGCGTATAAGTAAGACGGACTTTGAGAGGCAACTATTCAAAGTCCGTCTTTCTGTTGATGAGATGCTGTGGGGGAAGCATATGGGTCTTGAGGGAATCAAGCTGATTGCATGCGATTTGGACGGCACGTTGCTACATCCGGGGGAGCGCGAGCCGCGTTCCGAGGCCTTTGAGCTCATCGATGAGCTGCATCGTCGCGGTATCGTGTTTATGCCGGCGAGTGGCCGTCAATATGCGAGCCTGCGCCATCTGTTTGCCCCGGTGGCCGATGAACTCGCCTATGTATGCGAAAACGGAGCCCTGGTCATGAGCGAGGGGCGTGCCGTGGTCAAGCGTTCTATGGAGCGTGGCCTGGCCATGGATATCGCGAATGCCGTGGTTGCGTATCCCCATGCCGACGTGACCCTTTCGTGTGAGGGGCACCTCTACACCATGAGCGGCAACGACGCGTTTGTTGACCACCTGCGTTATGAGGTCCACTGCGATGTGGCGGTAGTCGACCGTCCCGAAGACATTGACGAGGATGTCATTAAGATTGCCTTCCAGACGCCCGAGGCGGAGCAGCCGGCGGCGCTGGAGTATTTTGTGCGTCGCTTTAGCGACCGGGTCGATGTGATGACGTCGGGAACCGAATGGACCGACTTTATCGGCTTTGATTCGGGCAAGGGGTCCGCGCTTGCCGATTATGGTTGTGCGCTGGGGATCTCACCTAACGAAATGATGGCGTTTGGCGATAACGAAAACGATCGCGACATGCTCAACGTGGTGGGCCATCCCTATCTGATGGAAAGCTGCAATCCCAGCATGCGCGGTGTCAATGACCGTGTCCGCTACGTGTGCACGGTCGAAGAAGAGCTGCGTCGTCTACTTACTGAGTAGGCATGTCCCAAACATCTACCGGCAGTCGGGGCAGAGACCCTCGAAGATGGTGTAGTGCGAGGTGACGCTCCAACCGATTTGCTCGGACGCCTTGGTGTCGAGTTGGGCATCGAAGGGGAGCGGTACATCGATGACGCGGCTGCACGAGGTGCAGATGATATGCGCATGCGGCTCGATCGTGCGATCGAAGCGGCTGCCGCCTGGTGTCTTGATGGAGAGGATCTCCCCGGCATCGGCCAGGAGGTTGAGGTTGCGGTAGACCGTGCCACGGCTGATTTTGTCATCCTGTGCGCGCACGACGTTGTAGATTTCGTCGGCGGTGGGATGGTTGTAGCTTTGGCGCACGGCGTCAAGAACCAGCTTTCGCTGCCTGGTATTCCTTCTTTGCACCGCCATGCGCCTCGCCTCTTTTCTATCAACGGTCGTAGGTAAATGATACCGTATTTAGCACACAATACTAATAACGAGGAATGAAACTGTCTTCATTGGCAAGTGTGGCTTGGGCCTGGGCTTCTACGAGGCGAAAACGCGTTCCCATGCGCTCGTAGGAGGCATGAAGCGCCTCGAGATGAGATAGGATGTTTGCCGGAGCTCCCTGTATCTCCATCTCGACCGAGCCGTCTTCCATGTTGCGCACCCAGCCGGTGAGTGCGCGTGCCTGCGCGAGGTTGGTGTTGGTAAAGCGAAAACCAACGCCCTGGACTTGCCCCGCCCAGCGCAGGAAATAGCGCAGGGGAGTGTCTTGAGTGGCCTCGTCGCTTGCGAGCACAGTAAGCCTGCGGCGCAACTCGAGCTCAATGTTTGATGGTTTTTGAGGCTCTCGACTGCCGCCGGTGACGCTGGAGAAGAACGCATCGAAGAAGCCCATCACTAGGCCTGCTTGCCTGCGTCGGACGGGAAGGTAATGCCGGCCTGCTGGCGCACGGCATCCATGATGCGCAATGAGACGAGCGTGACATCGCGGTAGTGGCCAAGTTCGTGACGTCCCGCCGGGGTCTCCCAAATCTCTTCCTTAACGTTATCGATGCCGCCGATGGCGGTGATAAAGTCTGTGAGTTCGTATTCCATAGTGTTGCTCGATTTGGGCAGGTCGAGCACGCGGCCGTTGTCGCCCTGTTCGCGCGGTGCCTCGGTCGCCGAGCCGCGTACGACATCGCCGCGATAGTCGATGCGGACATTGCGGGGCGTGGACAGATGGTCGATCTGGATAGTGCCACGCTCGCCTTCGATCTGCGAGGGCAGCAGGTCATTCGTTATTTTGGAGTGCGCGAGCTCGACGGAGATACGGCCACCGCCGTAGCTGGCGAGGATGGAACCGCAGCCGTCGATGGGGCCGTGCGTGAGCTGTCGCGTGGCGGGGTCGAGCAGAGTAGCCATGCTCGTAAGGCCGGAGGGCATGCCGAAAATCTCGACCATGGGCTCGACGGTGTAGACGCCAATGTCCATGAGGGAACCCGATGCCATATTGCAGTCGAAGATATTGGTGGCGCGTCCCGCGAGAATCTCGTTGTAGCGCGAGGAATATTTGCCAAAGCGCAATGAGGCGCGGCGGATGGGGGCGATCTCGCCCAAGGCGTCCTCGATGGCGTGGAAGGCGGGGTCGTGGAGGGGACGCATGGCCTCGAGGGCCACGACACCTGCTGCCTCGGCAGCGCGGAAGACTTCCAGCGCCTGCGCTTCGGTGGCGCAGAAGGGCTTCTCGACGATGACGTGCTTGCCACCGGCGATGCAGACAAGGGCCTGCTCGTAGTGAAGTGCGTTAGGGCTGCCGATATAGACGGCGTCGACGTCGGCAGCTGCCGCGAGCTCATCGAGTGAAGTAAAGTTTCGCTCGCCACCGCGCTCGGCGGTAAAGGCGGCACCGCGATTGGCATCGCGTGAAAGCGTGCCCACAAACGCGGCTTGGTCGTTGGCGTTGACGACTTGGATAAAGTCGTCGGTGATCATGGATGTGCCGATGGTCGCGATGCGCAGCATACGTCCCCCTTGCGTTGTTTGGTCTACAGGATGAGTGTAGCGCGTGGGGATATAAAGCTGTACGAAAACGCTATTACAGGTCGCTCTCGTTAAAGCCGGTGTCGATATCGAGGTTGCTGCCGTCGGCCGCCGTGGTGGCGAGCTCATCGCAGCGCTCATTGAGCTCGTGGCCGGCGTGACCCTTAACCCAGATGAACTCAACCTTGTGCTTGCTTTTGGCGGTGAGTAGGCGCTCCCACAGGTCGCGGTTCTTGACGGGCTGCTTGTTGGCGGTTTTCCACCCGCGCTTTTTCCAGCCGTCGATCCAGTGCTTGTTAAAGGCGTTGACGACGTACTGCGAATCGGAATGGACTTCGACCTCGCAGGGGCGGTTGAGTGCCTCGAGCGCCACGATAACGGCCATGAGCTCCATGCGGTTGTTGGTGGTCTTGGCGTAGCCGCGCGAAAGCTCGGAGGTAAAGGTCTTGCCGGCGGGGTTGGTGTATTTGAGCACGGCGCCGTAGCCGCCGCGTCCCGGATTTGATCGGGCCGAGCCGTCGGTATAGATGATGACCTTCACGGGCTTCCTTTCTTTGAGTGCATTTCATGTGAGTGACCATTGTAGCGCCATGCCCGCCGGGGGCCAGCAATCTACGATTTCTACCCCGTCTTCCGACTGTTAGCTGGCATGGATGATGCGGTTGAGCTCGTCGAGGTATTGCTGCAAGAGGAGAGAGGGCTTGCGCTCGTCGTGCATGATGTAGCCAACGTGCATCGTTGGGGCGTCTGCTAACGGGATCGATGCCATACCCCATTGCATTTCATTGGAGAGGACTCCGGTCGACAGGGTGTAACCGTTCGACGTGATAAGTAAGTTGGTAAGTGTTCCGCGGTCCGAGATTCGTATGTTGCGGTCGCAAGGGATATAGCTAAAAGGTTCCTCGGCGTAATAGAAGGAGTTTGAGGTTCCCTGCTCAAAGCTGTAGCGCGTATAGGGCGCGAGGTCGGCAAGGGACAGCTGAGGGCGGCGTGCGAGCGGGTGGCGTTCGCTGACGAATACGTGGACCGTCGCGTCGAATAGGGGATGGAAGCTTGCGCGGGCATCGGCGAAGGCCTTCTGCAGAACGCGGGCGTTAAAGTCATCCAGATACAGAATGCCGATATCGCTGCGAAACGCACGGACGTCATCGATGATCTGCGATGTGGTGGTCTCGCGCATGATGAACTCGAACTTGCTGTCGCGGCAGCGCTCGACCACGTTGACAAAGGCCTCGACCGAAAAGGCGTAGTGCTGGGCGGAAATGGCGAGGCGGGCTTGCGGGGTGCCGCCGTCCTCGTAGCGTGCCTCGAGCATGTCGGCCTGCTCTACGACCTGGCGCGCATAGCCCAAAAGCTCGGTGCCGTCGTTGGTGAGCGTGACGCCGCGGCTGGAGCGCGTAAAGATCTCCAGATGGAGTTCCTGTTCCAGGCTTTTGACGGCGTTTGAGATGTTGGACTGAGCGGTATAGAGGCGCTGAGCTGCGGCGTTGATTGAGCCGGACTCTGCCACGGCGATCAGAAAACGAAGCTGCTGAAGGGTCATCGACGCCATCCTTTCGATAGTTATCTATAAAACAGATAACAAGTTAGCGCTTTTTAGTGATTGACCGAGGAAGACAATGCCCGTACTATTCAAAACACACAAAGGCGGTAGGTTATTAAGCCGACTACGGAACCGGGATGCGAAAGGAGGCCCGCATATGAATTGCTTACCAAGACGAATGCCGGGCTCCTGTTTGCGCCCGTCGGCGTGATCAGGAGGCAGCGACTTACTTCTCTCTTTTTATTTACTTTTGTTCGATCAAGGAGATCATCATGAGCCAGTTCATCAACAACCCCGAGCACACCTTTGGTTTCGATACCCTGCAGCTTCACGTTGGCCAGGAGAGCGCCGATCCCGCATCCGACTCCCGCGCCGTGCCTATCTACCAGACCACGAGCTATGTGTTCCGCAACTCCCAGCACGCCGCCGACCGCTTTGGTCTTGCCGATGCTGGTAACATCTACGGTCGTCTGACCAACTCCACCCAGGGCGTCTTCGAGGACCGTATCGCCGCACTCGAGGGTGGCGTGGCGGGTCTCGCCGTCGCCTCCGGTGCTGCTGCCATCACCTATACCCTGCAGGCTCTTGCCCAGGCCGGTGACCACGTGGTGGCTCAGAAGACCATCTACGGTGGCTCCTACAACCTGCTGGAGCATACGCTCTCCCAGTTTGGCGTCGAGACCACCTTCGTCGATGCCCATAACCTGGAAGAGGTCGAGGGGGCCATCAAGGACAACACCACGGTCATCTACCTCGAGACGCTCGGCAACCCCAACTCCGACATCCCCAACATCGACGCCATCTCCGAGATCGCCAAGAAGCACGGTCTGCCGGTTGTCGTCGACAACACCTTCGGCACCCCGTATCTGTTCCGTCCGCTGGAGCATGGTGCCAACATCGTCGTCCACTCCGCAACCAAGTTCATCGGCGGCCACGGCACCTCGCTGGGCGGTGTGATCGTCGACGGCGGTAACTTCGATTGGAAGGCGAGCGGAAAGTACGCCCAGATCGCCGAGCCCAACCCCTCCTACCACGGCGTTTCGTTTGCCGAGGCTGCCGGTCCCGCCGCCTTCGCGACCTATGTCCGCGCCATCTTGCTGCGCGACGAGGGCGCCTGCATCAGCCCGTTCAACGCCTGGGTTCTGCTCCAGGGCACCGAGACTCTGTCGCTGCGCGTCGACCGTCATGTCGAGAACACCAAGAAGGTCGTTGAGTTCCTGGCTGGTGACAGCCATGTTGCCAAGGTGAACCACCCGAGCCTGTCTGAGCACCCCGATCACGAGCTCTATCAGAAGTACTTCCCCAACGGTGGCGCGTCGATCTTCACCTTTGAGATTAAGGGTGGCCAGGAGGCAGCTTGGAAGTTCATCGATCATCTGCAGGTGTTCTCGCTGCTCGCCAACGTGGCCGACGTCAAGTCGCTCGTCGTGCACCCGGCTACCACCACGCACTCCCAGCTCTCTGCCGAGGAGCTCGCCGAGCAGAACATCACGCCCTCCACGATCCGTCTTTCCATCGGTACCGAGAACGCCGAGGACATCATTTGGGATCTGAAGCAGGCCTTCGCCGCGCTGGACGAGTAAGGCGACTTGTGCAAGGACCCCTTGCGACTCGATAGGTATAACTGCATAAAATGCCTGCTCAAGGCGCCTGCGCAAGCAATGGTTGCGCAGGCGCCTTTTTTGCATAGGAAGGGCGCTATTACAGGGTTTTTGGCATGCTTTATGCATTCGAGTTGTGGAAAACTCCTGTTGAGAGGATGTGAGTTTTACGCAATTGACGTGCGCCTTTTGAGTAAAACCGCAGGTCGCGATTTGCTTGAGGTACTATGCAGCGCGATCGAATCACACGCAGCTCAAACGCAGCAAAAACGCACTACGGAGGTTTCCAGCTACATGAGGATCGATTCACGAAAACCGAAAGCCGCCGCCCTTTCCGCCGCTCTGACCGTGGCGCTTTTGGCGGGCGCCGGCGCAACTGATGCCCACGCGGCAACACTGTCCGATACGGTTGGATCTACGCCGTCCGAGACGACGCTGGTACAGCCCGTTGATTATCGCGGCGATGGTTATGGTTCCATGCAGGAGTGGAACGCCTCGATGGAGGCCAAGCGCGATTCCCTTGAGATGCGCGCTCAGATTATCCTAAACATGTATGGTGACTATGCCACCGATGACGAGCGCGCTGTGCTGCAGGGTTGTATCGATGGTGCGGGCAGCCTTTTGACGATGGGGGAGGTCGACGCGAAGTCGACCGAGCTCGATGAGCTGCGCACTGCGCTTGAGAATGCCAAGCGCGAAGCGCTCGAGGCCGCCGCAGCCGAGGCCGAGGCCGCCGAGGCCGTTCAGGCTTCGTATTACAACGCCGGCTCCGGCTTGTCTTACACGTCTGCTGCGTATTACGCGAACGGCTCGGGTCTGACGCGCTCGAGCGGCGTCAATAACTATAACGGCCGCCGCGAGACTTATTACAGCAGCAACGTGTTGTATCACCACCGCACGGGCGAATGGACGCAGGATTCCGAGGGCTTTTGGCGCGATTCCGATGGCTACTACGTCGTTGCCGCGGGCGATAAGGCCCAAGGCTCCACGTTTACCGGTTCCAAGGGCGAGTGCAAGGTCTATGACTCCGGCTGTGCTGCCGGAACCACCGACTACTACACTGGCTGGTAATCTGCCATAAGCCAATAGGACATGACGGGCGGGCGTCTTTACCGAGCCTTTGGGCAACGTAAGGGCGTTCGTTTTTTGTGCGTGCTTGAGTTAACAGAGCGCTTACCGTGGCAGTACGCCGCGCATATGGGCGCGGGGCACACTAGTTCATGAGAAATAAGGTCTTTCTCTTGGAGGAAGTGGTCTTGTGAACGCTCGAGATATCGCCGTTGCCGTCGTCGCATTGGTGCTTGGTTGCCTTGGTCCTACGGCCGCGCTCATTGCGGGCGTGCAGGGGTCATGCGGGGCTGCTCCAATCGTGGTCGGCGCGCTGATTGCGGCCGCGCTGCTGGGAAGTGCGGGTGTAGTCCTTTGTCGCGACGATGAGGGCCAGGCCTCGGAGTCGCAGCTCTAACCGTCGGGACATCGACTACTGGTTATAGATGAAGATGAAAGCCGCCGTAAGGGGAGTGCCCTTGCGGCGGCTTTGCTGTTGAGTCTGTTGACGTGGTGAGTCGGGCGCTACCAGCTTGCCTCGATATCGCGAATGCGCTGATAGAGCCATTCGTTCTGCGGTGCCTGGATATCGTGCTTGGCCGCCAGACGGCAGATGGTGCCGGCGAACTCCTCGACCTCGGTTTTGCGCCGCGCGACGCGGTCTTGCGCCATCGAGGGCATGCCGGCGGGATCGATTCCTTCGATGAGGTGCACCATCTGCGTCAGGTCTGCCTCGGTCAGCTCAACGCCCTCGGCGTTGGCGACCGCAAGCGTTTCGCGCATGGCGGAAACAAGGCAGCGACGCTGCTCGGAGCCCGGCTCCGTGGCACTTCCGTACGTGCCGCCGTAGGCCATGCAGGTCTGGTTGATGCCGTCGTTGAGCATGAGTTTGGCCCACATGCGGTGCGCAATGTCGCTCTCGACGGTGTGTGCGATGCCGCAGCGCGTGTAGAGCTCGTCGATTGCGGTGATGGCTGCGGGATCCGTACCGGCCGCCGCGCCAAAGCGGATTTCGCCCGTGTTGGTAAAGGTGAGCTCTCCGTTGAGAAACACAGCGTCCATGCCCTGGCAAATACCAAGAACGGTATGCTCCCAGCCAAAGCGCTCGGCAATCTTTTGCTCGCTCGTGATGCCGTTGCACAGCGAGGCGATGAGCGTATTGGGTCCCACGACGCGCTCCATAGTCTTGAGTGCTTGGTCGAGACCGGTGGTCTTGACCGTCAGGATGACCAGATCGGCGGGCGTTGCCTTGCTGGCGCGGACGGACTTGAGCGCACAGGGCTTGCCGTTGACGGTGAGCGCATCGTTTGCGTGACGCTCAAAACGGGCGTCATCCATAACGTATTCGACGGCGTCATTGCCGAGGGCCTTGGCAATCATGCTGCCGTAGAGCAGGCCGACGCCGCCCTTGCCGATAAAGGCGATCTTGTTGATCTGCATGCGAATCATCTCCCCATATAAAAGGCGCCCGCGTAAGGGGCACCTGATGGATTGTATGCTGCCGGACCATGCTGCGTGCACCGGATGGCCGTATTTGTTTGTTGCTCCTTTCATCGGGCTTTTTGCTGATGTTAAAGCGGTGCCGTGACAGCTCGATTTCTGCTGCGTTACGATACGTTCTCGATTGCGATTCCACGATGTTTCGGCCGCGTGACCATTGTGTTTCGTCTTGCCGGGGCGCTGATGGCGAAAGGAGGGGCCGTGCAATACCGCGTTGACCCCAAAAGTGGTAACCGAATATCTGCTCTGGGTCTGGGCTGCATGAGATTTCCCGGTGCGCCGGGACACCCCGATGCGAAGACGGCCGATGCCATCATTTCCCGTGCGGTGGAACAGGGGATTAATTATCTGGATACTGCGTATCTTTATCCCGGTAACGAGGTGTGCGTGGGCGCCTCACTTGAGCGCTTGGGGCTGCGTGACCGGGTGTTGCTGGCGACTAAGTTGCCGCACGCTTCGTGCAAATGTGCGGAGGATTTTGACCGCTTTTTTGACGAGCAGCTGCACCGTTTGCGGACCGACCATATCGACTACTACCTTATGCACAACATCACCTCGCCCGCCCAGTGGGAGCGCGTGGTGGCGTTGGGCATCGAGGACTGGATTGCGCACCAAAAGGCTGCGGGGCGTATTCGCCAGATAGGTTTTTCGTATCACGGCAGTGCGGCGGACTTCCTCACGATGCTTGACGCGTGTGACTGGGATTTTTGCCAGATCCAGTACAACTACGCTGGAGAGCGCTACCAAGCGGGGACGGCGGGACTCATGGCGGCTGCGGAGCGCGGGCTCGCGGTGTTTGTGATGGAGCCGCTGCTGGGCGGGCGTTTAGCGGGCAAGCTGCCGCCGCGGGCCCGCGCTGTGCTCGATGGCGCCCCTGACCCGCATTTGCGCACTCCTGCCGCCTGGGGCCTTTCGTGGGTGTGGAACCATCCTCAAGTCACGATGCTGCTTTCGGGCATGACCGATACCACGCAGGTGGACGAGAACGCGGCATTGGCGGATCGCGCACTGCCGAATTCGATGACGACAGAGCAGCTCGATACCATCGCGCGTGTGCTGGGAGAGTTTGAGAAATCGAATCGCGTGCCCTGTACGGGCTGCGGCTACTGCATGCCGTGTCCCAAAGGCATCAATATCCCTGGGTGTTTCGCCGCCTACAACGCAAGCTATGCGCACAGCTGGTTTACGGGCCTGTCGCAGTATTTTACGGCGAGCGCGGTGCGGACGAGTGAGCCCAAGTTGGTGAGCAATTGCGTCAAATGCGGCAAATGCGCACGTCACTGCCCGCAGCACATCGATATTCCTGAGCGTCTCGACGATGTGCGCCGACGTTTCCAGCCTGGCCCCGTAACGGCCGCGCTTAAAGCCTTTTGCAAAACGCGTTCCTGATGCCCCTTTTATAAGTTGCGGTGGAATAGTTCCTGTTTGCGGCAGAATAGGGCATCGACAGGAACTATTTCACCGCAACTGATGAGGGAGAGCTGGAGATGCTGACGATTGGGTGTCATCTTTCGACGACGAAGGGCTATCGGGCGATGGGGGAGACGGCGCTGTCCATTGGCGCCAATACCTTTGCATTCTTCACGCGCAACCCGCGTGGCGGCAAGGCGAAAGACCTTGACATGGATGATGTGGCGGCCCTGCGCGAGCTTATGGAGCAAAACGATTTTGGCCCGCTTGTGGCTCATGCCCCGTATACCTATAACCCCTGTTCGGCTAAAGAGCGGGCGCGCGAGTTTGCCCTGGAGGCCATGGCCGAGGACCTGCAACGCATGGAAGCACTGCCCGGCAACTACTACAACTTCCATCCCGGCGCGCATGTGGGACAGGGGGCAGACGCCGGCATTCAGATGATTGTCGACACGCTGTGCCAGGTGATGTTTGAGGGACAGCAGACGACGGTATTGCTCGAGACCATGGCGGGTAAGGGCACCGAGGTGGGCCGTAGCTTTGAAGAGCTGGCGTGCATTATCGAGGGCGTTGCCGCCAAGTGTCCAGAGCTGTCCGATAAGCTGGGCGTTTGTTTGGACACCTGCCATGTGAGCGATGCCGGCTACGACATCATCCATGATCTGGACGGCGTACTCGACGAGTTCGACCGCGTGGTGGGTATCGACCGTTTGCGTGCCGTGCACATCAACGATTCGAAGAACCCCTGTGGCGCCCATAAAGATCGTCACGAGTGCATCGGCAAGGGATACCTTGGCAGCGAGGAGTTTGGCGGCGGTATGCAGGTTATACAGAATATTGTATCGAATAGCCGCTTGCGCGCATTGCCATTCATTTTGGAGACACCGAACGAACTTGCAGGTTATGCGGCTGAAATCAAACTGTTAAGGTCGTTGCAGCAGTAATGACTGTCATAAAGTGGAGTGCTCCATTCACGTTATGGGTTTGTTTCAATCAGTTTTCTAATTGCGGATTCTTCCAAGCGGGTGCATAATAACCCTCAGTTTTTGCAGGCCCCTGAATCACGTGGGGTCATTGGAAGGAGACTGATTATGAAGCTCAAGAAGCTTGGCGCATTTGCCGCCACGGGCGCCATGGCACTCGCCCTCGCACTGACGGGCTGCGGCTCGTCCAACGCCACCTCTGGTTCCGATGCCGGTTCCAGCAGCTCTGACGACGCGAAGGTCGAGAAGGTCGATGGCTCCAAGGAGTACGCGCTCGTCAAGGACGGTACGCTGACCGTCGGCACCTCTGCCGAGTACGCTCCGTTTGAGTACAAGGACGACAACGGCGACTACCAGGGCTTTGACCTTGAGCTCATCAAGGCTATCGGTGACAAGCTGGGTCTGGATGTCGAGTACGTCAACAACGACTTCGACACGCTCGTCCCCGGCGTTGCTTCGGGCGCCAAGTATGACGTTTCCATCGCGGCTATCACCGACACGCCCGAGCGTGAGAAGGAAGTCGCTTTCTCCGATTCCTACTACATGGACGATCAGGCTATCGTGACCAAGGTCGATAACACCGACATCACGGCCGACAACTACAGCGAGAAGCTCAACAACGCCGACGCTACCATCATCGTCCAGTCTGGATCGACCGCCGAGGCCTTTGCCCAGGAGAACTTCCCCAAGGCCAAGATCGTCCCCTACAAGGACGCCACCGAGTGCTTCAGCGCCCTGCAGTCCGATAAGGGCGATGCCGTAGTCACCAACCGCTCCGTTGCCAGCCAGCTGACCGCCGAGCAGTTCAACACCTGCCAGACCATCAAGCAGGTCAGCACCGGCGAGGAGTACGCCATCGCCATCAACCAGGGCAACACCAAGCTCAAGGACGACATCAACCAGGCCATCAAGGACCTGACCGACGACGGTACCGTTGACGCCCTCATGGCTAAGTACAACATCAAGTAAAATAGTCACTTGATTGCGCGCGGGCCCTTTCCGTTTTGCGGAGAGGGCCTTTGCGCTTTTCTTGACGGAGAGCGTTTCCGTCTCGTTTTGCCGGCAACTTCTACGATAGGAGCCACCTTGTCTCGACTGAACAAAGGAGCCGCGGAGCAGCGTTTTCCACTGCCCGCCTTGCTCAAAAAGCTAGCCTGCGTCATGGCCGTGGCGCTCGCGCTGGTGTGCGCGGGGGCATATGCGCCCACGACCGCCCAGGCGCTTGAGACCGCAAAGATCACCGCCCGACCCAATACCGGTTCGGGCAGCGCTGTGGTCGGCGGCACCGAGACGCGAATTACCTGGGAAGTTCAGGCCGATGCCGACGAGGAGCTGAGCGGTCTTTCGCTGACGTTTGTCGACGGCACGACGTTTGGTGCCGATGACACGCGATTGACGATGCTCTCGGGCGATGACCTCATGGACCGTACGCCCATGAAGCCTACGTGCAAGGTCGACGGCCAGACGCTCAAGATCGATTTTGGCGAGACGGCTCCGGCCGGCGGCTATTTCCGTGTCGAGGTCTACGGCGTGACCTTCCCCGTCGAGGGCGGCGACGAGGCTTTTAGCGGCACCTACACGTTGGCTGACGGTTCAACCAAGAAGATCTCAAAGATTCCTTCCGTCGAGATTAAGGGCGTGACGGCATTCGATAACTTCCTGGCCGACCTTAAGGAGCAGCCGTGGGTCGAGGCATGGAATTCCAACATGTTCCTTCGCCTGTTCCTGAACCCGGTCATTTTGGTTCAGAGCCTGCCGATCGTCTTCAAAGGCTTCCTCATGTCGCTCTCGATCGTGCTCGTGGCATTTCCGTTGGCCATTCCCTTTGGCTTTGCCTTGTCACTCATGCGCATCTCCAAGTCGCGCATCCTGCGTTGCCTTGCCGGCATCTATGTGAATATCATCCGCGGTACGCCGGCGTTCCTGCAGATCTACATCGCGTTCTTTGGCCTGCCGCTGGCCGGCGTCAAGGTTGACGATTATGTGCTGGGCGTCATCGTCATGGCCATGAACTCGTCCGCCTACCTGTGCGAGATCTTCCGCGCCGGTATTCAGTCGATCCCCAAGGGCCAGAACGAGGCCGCGCGCTCGCTGGGCATGAACGCCTTCCAGACGCTGCTCTACGTTATGATTCCGCAGACGTTCCGCAATGTCCTGCCTACGCTGACCAGCGAGTTTATCCTGCTTTACAAGGATACGTCGCTGCTCGCGGCCGTGGGCGTGGTCGAGATCGTCATGAACGCCCGTACCATCGTGGCCACGACGGGTTCCATTACGCCGTATGTGGTTGCCGCGCTGTTCTACCTGGTCATCACCCTGCCGCTTGCTCGCTTGGTGAGCGGTCTTGAGGCGAGGCTTCTGGGGACGGCCGAAACCAAGAAGAAGCGTCCCGCCAAGAGCGCTGGACAGGTCGTCGCGACGCCCGCCGACCACATCGCCGGTCTGTAAGGAGGTTCTATCATGAGCGAAACCAATAACTCGAACGAGGTCGTCGTCAGCATCAAGAACCTCCAGAAGGCCTTCGGCGATAACGTGGTCCTGCGCGACATCGATCTGGATGTGCACAAGGGCGAGGTCGTCGTAGTCCTGGGTCCTTCGGGCTCGGGCAAGTCGACGATGCTTCGCTGCATCAATCGCCTGGAGCATCCCACGAGCGGCTCGATCGTCGTTGAGGGCGTGGACGTTTGCGCCAAGGGCGTCGACCTTAACAAGGTACGTACGCATCTGGGTATGGTGTTCCAGCAGTTCAATTTGTTCCCGCACCTGTCAGTCAAAAAGAACGTCATGCTCGCACAGCAAAAGGTACTCAAGCGCAGCAAGGAAGAGGCCGAGAAGATTGCCGTCGAGGAGCTGACCAAGGTCGGTCTTGCCGAGCGCATCGACTTTATGCCGAGCCAGCTCTCGGGCGGTCAGCAGCAGCGCGTGGCGATCGCCCGCGCCCTGTCGATGAACCCGCACGTCATGCTCTTTGACGAGGCCACGTCGGCGCTCGACCCCGAGCTTGTTCGCGACGTCCTGGGCGTCATGCGCGACCTGGCACGTGATGGCATGACTATGATCGTGGTGACGCACGAGATGGGCTTTGCCCGCGACGTCGCCGACCGCGTCGTCTTTATGGACGGTGGCGTTATCGTGGAAGAGGGTACGCCGAGCGAGGTCTTCGACCACCCCAAGAGCGAGCGCACCAAGGCGTTCTTGGGCAATATCTCGTAGCGGCGCGTCGAAATTGTCGATATAACAAACGGGGATCGGATAGTATCCGGCCCCCGTTTTTGTTTGGGCATGAGCGACTGTTGTTGTGCGGTGCTCGGCTGTTAGTTGCCTTGCGACTTTCTGGCGGCTTCGTTAGGCCAGCTCCGCTCCCAGGGCCTTGCAGGCCGCCTCGCCCTCATCGTCGGGCGCATCGTAGCAGATGGTGGAGTCCACGACGTTGACGCCGGCCTCGTCGGCGTCGGCTTTCCAGTTATCCATCCACTCGCCCTCGGCCCACGAATAGGAGCCAAAGAGGACGACCTTCTTGTCGCCGAGGACTTCCTTGACCTCATCCCACATCGGCTGGAACTCGTCGTACTCGAGCTCCTCGGACCCCATGGCGGGGCAGCCGAAGGCGAAGGCGTCATAGTTGGTGACCTTGTCGGCAGAGAAGTCGGCGCAGGAGATGACCTCAGCCTCGGCACCCGCGGACGTGGCGCCTTCGGAGACGAGGTTTGCCATGGCCTCGGTGTTGCCCGTGCCGCTCCAGTAGACGACGGCGATCTTGCTCATGTTGAGTCCTTTCAGTTGTGCGGCAGGTTGCCGCGGCTTCTATGTTCTATCGGGTTGCCTGGGCAAGTTGCGCCAAGCTGCAGCCCTGCTGATAGACAAAGGTGAGGTATTGAGTGCAAGCGCGGTAGGCGTCAAACATCGCAAGCGCTTGCTCGACATTCGTGTAGACCTTCCAGGCCCCAAAGACCTTGTAGTTCTCGCCGCGCTGGACGATAAACTCGTGCACGTCGTCGTAGGGATATCCAAGGAAGTAGCCTATTTCGTGCGGAAACTCGCAGGTGCAGTCGTTGCTGCAGCTAGCTTGCTGGGGTAGTGCGCATCGAGTCTGGCTACAAGCGCATTCCGCGACGTTATTGCTCGCGAGCGTGATGCGTGATGCCAAATGCACAAGGCATGTCGAAAGGTCTCTCGTGTCGTAGCCTTCCGAGGCGAGCGCTGTTTGGGCGCGAGGGTCTGCGAAATAGGTGGCGAGGCTTTTGGCTCGGTACACGTACACGAGTGCTCCGCAGGGCCGCCAGACCAAAACACTCAGGTGGATGCCGAGCGGGTCAAGCTCGCGATTGCACTGGGCGATAACGTTGAGCAGGCGTGCTCGACGTTCTGCGATGGTTTCGGTTGTGGTCGAGCCGTTCCCGTGGGCGTAGGTGCCTGGATAGGTAAAGAGCGATGCCGGCTTGATGCCCGCGAGCGTGGGAGAGCAGTTGCGCACGACCGCTGCCTGAAACGTTGGGATATCTATGGTTCGAGTCACGGCGCTCCTTACGGATCTAAACTGTTAGCCTAGGAAAACTTATACACGAAAGTAAGCCATGGTCAACAAAAAAGTTTGAAGAGGGAAACTAATTGACCGAACAGACATGATTTTGGGTTAAGATGGGGACACCCCATGGGGGTATAGGTATAAGAGTTTGGAGAAAGGGGATCGCATGGAAGACTTGCTCAACCCTGCGAATCTCATCGTGCTGGCCGTCATTGCCGTCGGCATGTTTTTTGGGCTGCGTCGCATTGCCGCTTCGACACACGGGAAGAGTTGCTGCAGCGATGGTACGAGCGGCAAGAAGGCCAAAAAGGTTGTTGTGGTGGATACCGATGCGTCACACTATCCCTATAGCGATGAGCTGCTCATCGGCGGCATGAGCTGTGACGGCTGCGCTCAGAACGTAGCCAATGCCCTCAATGCGCTGGATGGCGTGTGGGCAACGGTGACGTATGCGGACCACACGGCACGCGTGCGCTCTAAGCAGCCGGTTGATCGTGGTGTCCTCGAGACGGCCGTGAAAGATGCGGGCTACTACGTCATGACGCTGTAAGCGCCGCCCTGGATGCGCTTCCTTGGCTAGGCTCGTCCGCGCAGTTCGATGTCTTGGATGTCGTCGAAGTTGATGGCGATGTCTCGGAGCTTGAGGAGCTTGAAGGCGGGGAGCGCCTCGTCGAGGATGCCGGTGCGGCTGCGATAGCCGTATGTATCGTAATAGTTGACACGAACCAAGTCGCCACGTTTGAGACCCTCGAGCTTTTTAGAAAGTACGAGGGCTTTTTCTTCCGTGAGCTCACGTTTTGGCTCGACGGTGATTTCCTGCTTGCGCACGAGTTCGTAGTATCCCGTGAGGGCGGCAAAGGGCATAAACTGTGCGGCGCGGTTGGCGCGCACGGCACCGTTGGCAGTGAGCTTGGGGTCGGCGGCGCGGCGTCTGCCCTCGGGGTCCGCCAGGCGCTCGAAGGCGGTCGGCGGGCGCACGGGCTGCTGCTTGGGTTTAGGCACGATGTCCTCCAACTTGGCCGTTGCGTTCGCGCGCGGTGGCGCCGGCGGTAAAGCTTAATCCCTTGACGAGCGCGTTCTTGCCGTACTTGCCTTTCACGGCCAGGACGGCGCGCGCCAGGTCGCGCTCGCGCTCATCGGCCTCGATATCGCTGAACAGATCGATGGTGGCAAATTCCTCGGGCATGAGGTTGCCAAATCCCAGGTTGATGCGCTTGACCGGTCGTTTGGGATCGACTGTTTGTGCCCAAAGGTCATCGAAATACCCCATGATCTTCTTAAACGAATTAGTGCGCTCGGGCAGCTTTCGCGAGGCGTTGGAGTGCGCAAAGAGCGCGGCATAGCCACCACGCGGTTTGCCGCCGTGTTCGCCCACAAAGATGCCATCGATTGCCTGCGCTTCGCGCACCAGACGACGCCTTTCGTCATCGCGCTGGACGGGCTTGGGAGCACGGGGCGCGAGCTCGGGGCCGGCAGTTGCGGTGGGTTCGATGCTCGATGTACTCGAGCGCAGGTGTCCGCAGCCGTCTATATACTGCGCCGTGCCGCTGACGTTGAGCCGGCGTATGTCGGCGCGCTCGCTTGCATAGCCCACAAAGAGCGAGATGCTGTCGCACACCACGTGCTTGTCGATCAAATCCAGCACGGCGGCATCGACCATCTCGCGCAAGACGGTATAGGCCTGTTCGTAGGCATAACCCTTCGAGAGCACCTGTCCTGTGGTGGTCGAAGTTGCTTGCGGGCGATAGGCTTGGATGTCGGCGATGGTTGTCGGCTCGCGCCCGAAGGCATGGTCGATGAGATATTCGGCATTGACGCCGAGCTCGTCGTAAAGCAGGTTTTCGTCGAGCGCCGCGACGCCCATCAGATCGTAGACGCCGTATTTCTCGAGGCGGGCTGCCACGCCGGGACCGATGCCCCAGATATCGGTGATGGGACGATGGGGCCAGATCTCCTTACGAAAGGCCTCGTCGTCGAGCATGCCGATGCGGCTGGGTACGTGCTTGGCGGTAATGTCGAGCGCTACCTTGGCCTGGAATAGGTTGGGGCCGATGCCGACCGTCGCCGTGATGCCGGTGCGCGCGAGGACCTCGTCGCGCAGCGTGCAGGCGAACCCTTCCGCATCGGTGTGATAGAGGTCCAGATAGGGCGTCACGTCGATAAAGCACTCATCGATGGAGTAGACGTGCACGTCCTGGGGGCTGACGTATTCCAGATAGATACCGTAGATTTTCGCCGACACCTCCATGTAATGCTGCATGCGCGGTACGGCCGTGATGTAGTCGATGCCATCGGGAATTTCGAACAGACGGCAGCGATTGTGTATCCCGAGGTCCTTCATGGCCTGTGTGATGGCGAGGCAGATGGTCGTGCGTCCGCGTGATTCGTCGGCAACGACTAGGTTGGTGGTGAGTGGATCGAGCCCGCGGTCCACGCACTCGACGCTGGCATAAAACGTCTTGAGGTCGATGCAGATGTAGGTGTGCTGCTCGTGCGCCACGCGTCCTCCCATCAAACACATGTTCTTATCGAATACCTGTTCGATAATACCCGCTCGACCGGACACCGTCAAAACCTGTCCCTTTTTGGCGGGTATGGTCGTGCGGCTGCATCGGGTTTTTAACGCAGCCCTAAAGAGCGCGAAACAGCTCGGAAAAGCTCGCTTCGTAGCATGAGCCTAACGATCGATACCGCCTATACGCACGGAAGGGTTGTGGAAAAGATGGTCAATTATGGGTTTGGTATGCCGACGCGCCTTGTTGCGGATGGAGACGTGGCTCGCTGGTGCGGACGATTGGTCGCTCACTACGGTGGCACCAAGGCGCTGGTCGTGTTGGGCGGTGACAAACATACGCACGATGAGCTCGTCTCGGCGGCGCTCGGCTCGCTTGATCGAGCTCTACTCGAACGCGTGCTTTTTCGCTGCGGCTTGGTCGGGGGCGATGGGGGAGACGATTTGGTCGATGAGGCCGTAGCCCTGGCGACCGACGAAGGCGTGGACTTTGTCCTGGCGATTGGCGATGCCGATACTGCCGGCTTTGCGCGCGAGCTCGCCCGTCGCATGGCGGCGCTCGATGTCGGCGAAGACGGTTTTGTCCCTTATGGATGTATCGTCTCGGAGGGCAAGGTGCCTGCCGTCGTGGGGGCCGGCGAGGTTCCCGTTTTTGCCATCATCGCGCCCGAACTGCTGGAGGGCATCGGGTCTCCTCTGCGTGAGTTGCTCGGTAGCGTCTGCGCTGCGGCCTAATATTTGGCATAAAGGGATAGGTTATTTTTGATTGGTAAAGCGTTTGACCTGCCAAATTAAACCTGTCCCTTTTTGGTCGGTTGCCGTTTGGGGGCCGATTGGCAACGCTCGCTGATTATAGTCTTGACCTGCGCTAGAATAGTGGCATCTGAATGTCCGGGCGCATGGAGGCGTGCGCCCGTATGCTGAGGAGGACTCTATGGCAACTGTTGCCGCACCTATCGATGCTACGTCGACTGCCGCTTGGAAGGCGCTCGAGGCCCATCAGGAGAAGCTCGAGGCCGAGGGTATCGACCTCAAGGCCTGGTTCGCCGCCGATGCCGAGCGCGTGAACAAGCTGAGCTTTGACGCCGGTGACCTGCACTTCGACCTGTCCAAGAACCTGGTGACTGATGAGACCGTCAAGCTGCTGTGCGATCTTGCCCGCGAGGTGAAGCTCGAGGAGCGCCGCGACGCCATGTTCTCCGGCGAGCACATCAACACCACCGAGGACCGCGCCGTCCTGCACACCGCGCTGCGCCGCCCGGCAACCGAGAAGGGCCAGCTCATCGTCGACGGCCAGGACGTCGTCGCCGACGTGCACGAGGTTCTCGACCGCATGTACGCCTTTGCCGAGCGCGTGCGCTCCGGTGAGTGGAAGGGCGTTACCGGCAAAAAGATCGAGCACCTGGTGTCCATCGGCATCGGCGGCTCCGACTTGGGCCCGGTCATGGCTTACGAGGCCCTGCGCCCCTATGCCGACGCCGGTATCGACTGCCGCTATATCTCCAACATCGACCCCAACGACCAGGCCGAGAAGCTCAAGGGCCTGGATCCCGAGACCACGCTCGTGATCATCGTCTCCAAGACCTTCACCACGCTCGAGACCCTCACCAACGCTCGCGAGGTCAAGACCTGGATGCTCGAGCAGCTCAAGGCTCAGGGCGCCATCGACGGCTCCGATGAGCAGAACGCCGAGGCCGTGGCCAAGCACTTCGTCGCCGTTTCCACCGCGCTCGAGAAGGTCGAGGCCTTCGGCATCGACCCCGCTAACGCTTTTGGTTTCTGGAACTGGGTCGGCGGCCGCTACTCCGTCGACTCCGCCGTGGGTCTGTCGCTGATCGTCGTGCTCGGCCCCGAGCGCTTCCAGCAGTTCCTCGAGGGCTTCCATGCCATCGACGAGTACTTCTGCAACACGCCGCTCGAGAACAACGCCGTCGCGCTGATGGGCCTGCTCAACGTCTGGTACGTCAACTTCTTCGGTTCCAAGAGCCACGCCGTGCTTCCGTACTGCCAGTACCTGCACCGTTTCCCGGCCTACCTGCAGCAGCTCACCATGGAGTCCAACGGCAAGCATGTCCGCTGGGACGGCAGCGCCGTGACCTCCGACACCGGTGAGATCTTCTGGGGCGAGCCCGGTACCAACGGCCAGCATGCCTTCTACCAGCTGCTGCACCAGGGCACCGTGGTGGTTCCGGCCGATTTCATTGCCTTCGCCAATACCGCCAACCCTGCGACCGACAGCGGCCAGGACGTGCACGAGCTGTTCCTGGGCAACTTCTTGGCCCAGACCAAGGCGCTCGCCTTTGGCAAGACGGCCGACGAGGTTCGTGCCGAGGGCACGCCCGAGCAGATCGTCCCGGCCCGCTGCTTTGAGGGCAATCGCCCGACGACCTCGATCTTCGGCGACACGCTGACCCCGCTTGCACTCGGCGAGCTCATCGCCCTGTATGAGCACATCACGTTTGTCGAGGGCACGGTCTGGGGCATCGACTCCTACGACCAGTGGGGCGTCGAGCTGGGCAAGCAGCTTGCCAAGCAGATCACTCCAGCCTTCCATGACGACGCCGCCAAGGCCGAGCAGGACGCTTCGACCCAGGCGCTCATCGAGTTCTACCGCGCTCACCGCAAGTAGTCGCTGCTGTTAACGCATCGCGCCTTATAGTCAGGGGCCCGTATCCCATCGGATGCGGGCCCCTTTGCTTTGCCGTGGCCCCGGGGCGCACGGCCTTTAAGGATCTTCGCCGGAGCGTCGCGTGCTGCGAGGGCCCTGCGTCTAGAGCTCGGCCTCCGCATGGCCTCGCTGCGCCTCGGGCAGCTCCCCGTAGAGCGGATGGTCTTCGAGCCTAAAGCGCTCGACCTGTTCGGGAGTGCAGCCGCGCACAAAGAGCCACGAGCGATCGATCGGCGTCGCCATGAGCGTGCTGGGCAGCGCGTCGGCGCGGTCGGAAAACACCCGGGCGCTCTCGGGATCCTGGAACGCCAGCACCAGATGCGTGTCGCAGTTGCCCATGATGGAGCGTGCGCGTGCCTCGCCATAGAGCGCATCGAGCTGGTTGGTCGACTGCAGCAGCAGCGTTGCCCAGATGTTGCGGCTTCGGATAATCGAGAGCACGTTGTCGATCTGGGGGATCTGCAGATTTGCGAAGTCATCGAGCATAAAGCGCACGGGCACGGGCAGGCTGCCGTCGGGCTGCCTATCGGCCTCACGAATGAGGCCCATAAACGCCTGCGAAATAAAGAGGCCGGTCAGCGGATCGAGATTGCGGTCAATATCGCTCACGGTTACAAACAGGGCGCAGGGGGTGTGTCCCATGGAAGCGAAGTCCACCTGATGGCACTCACGATAGAGCTGTGCCGCACCGTCGAATCCCAGACACATGACCTTTTCGGCAAGGATGCCGACGATGCTCGCGTGCATGCGCTCGGCATTTTGCGTAATGGCGTAGCGCCGCCATAGCGAGAGGGCATAGCTTTGGGGGTCGGTCGTGATCAGGTCGTCAAACAATCGACCTGTGGCACCGTCCTGCAGGTGCTCGATCAGCTTGATGACCGAGCTGATCGTCTGCTCGTCGGCGGGTAGCTGTTCGGTGACGTAGGCGATAAGACACGACAGCAGGTTTGCCGCCGCATGATCCCAAAAAGGCTGGTTGTTGTCCTCGATGGGGCAGATGGCCTTTGCCACCGAGAGGATGTCCTGCTGGTTGGGCCTGCCGTCCGCCTTGCGGTGAATGTGCCTCAGGGGGTTGTAGCCGCAGCGCTCGATGCCGGGCGCAAGGGCCGGGACGGTGTTGAGGTCGGCGAAGTTGAGACATTGCACGCGGTAACCGTGGGCTGCCAGCACGGGTCCCACTTCGCGACAGAGCGTGCCTTTGGTGTCGAGCACGATGTAGCTTGCGTTCATTTGCAGCAGGTTGGGCTTGAGGACGTTTCGGGTCTTGCCGGCTCCCGAGGGGCCGATCACAAGTGCATTGTTGTTGAGTCCCGTTTGGCGGGTGTCGCAGGAAAGCGTTCGATCCTTGGCGAGGATGGTGGACGATGCGGACTCAGATGCGGCGAGACGGCTGGCGAGGTTAGACATGGGCGACCTCCTTGGTGGTCGAGAGGATTTCGTGGGCAAAGCCGAGCTCGACGGCGCGCTCGGCCGAAAGGTAGGTGTCTTTTGCAGTGAGGGACTGGATGCGCTTGGGCGTGAGGCCGCTGCGGTCCGAGAGGATTTGCGTGAGGGTCTTGCGGGTCTGCATGAGACGCCGGCTGGTTTCCTGCAGCGCAAGTGCCGAGCCGCCTGCCCCCTGGGGGATCAGCGGGTCGTGAATCATGAGCTCTGCATGGGGCGCCATACGGCGATCGTCGCCGCCCATAAAGATCACGGCGCCCATGGACGCGGCGAATTCCAGGCAGACGGTGCGGATGGGGCACGATGCGAGGCGCATGGCGTCATAGATCGCAAGGCCCGATCGCACGCTTCCGCCGGCGCTGGCGACAAATATGGTGATGGGGCGGCTGGAGTCGGTGGCATCGAGCAGGCGGATCTGCTGGCATAGGTCGTGGGCCATCGGGGTTTCGATGTTTCCCATGACGGAGAGCTCGCGACGGGCGAGCATCTCATCGTAAATGCTGGTGAGCGTGATGCCTCGGGCGGATTCACGCATGGTGAGGGGGCTGATGATGGGGGAATGATTGGTGTCCATGAGGACTCCTTTCTGTTGGTTGTGTTGTGGAATAGGATTGTTGCCCGCGGAGGGGCTGGCGGGCTACAGGGTTCGTCCGAGCCTGAGATCGAGCTCGGTTGTGGGGCAGGCTGCCTGTTCGTGCGGCTCGCAAGCGCCAAGGGCTCCAAAGCGATAGAGCGTTGCGGCGGGCGTGGTGTAGGCGAGCCGCAGCTGATGCTCGACAGGGGCACATCCGTCATTTTTGTAATGAGCCGCGTAGTACTGCGCGATGCTGGCGTTCATCTCGCTGCCATTGCGATGGCGCTCAAACTGGCGTCTGCAGGTCTCGATGATCTTTGCTACCGACTTGGGTGCCGTCGCGGGAACAAGGGCGAGATAGCCCTCAAATAGCTCGTTGATGCTCGGGAGGCACAGCAGGTCGATCAGCGTCCTTATGGCTGCTCCCTCGGCAGAAAAATGCGCGGTCATGCGGTTATATCGGTTGCGGTCGACGATGGCCGCATGGGGTCTTGGAGTTTTCTGCCCTGTGGTCCCGGGCTTTTGCCGCGCCTGTGTATTGAGCTCGACGTTGCAGCGCTTGAGGCCGTCCAACGGAAGGAACAGTGCGGTGCGCAGGGTGTTCCGCTTGCTTTCGAGTTCATGACGCTCGTCGGGTTCCCATTCGAGCTTGAGTTTCGTGTCGAGCGCCGTAAGCATATGGGCTAGGCAGCCTACGGTAAGAACGTACGAATCGTTGTCGCGTTTTGGGGCATAGGGGTCTGTCAGCTTGCGAATGTCGGGGTCGCCCATGATCTTTGTACAGCGCTTCAGCAGTTGAGGGTGGTCGGCCAAGATCGTCGCGAGCGGTAGCGACGCGTAGTTCTTGATGGTCGCGGCGGCAAAGGCGGCGTCATATTCGTTTGCATATGCTCGCTCAATGCGGGCATCCAGAATGCTTTTCTTATCGCCGTCTTCAGCGCGGTGGTTTGTCATAGCTTCTCCAATCGGTTGATGTTCGTGCTGTTTGTTGATGTGTTGGTTGTCGTGAGTGATGTGCTTGCCGTGGGTGATGTGCTGACGTTGGGGTGCTATGCGGTTTTCAATGAGCCCGTGAGGCAGTTGCTGCAGGGGCGGGATGGAACGGCCCATGCAAGGCGGAAGGCATCGTGCTCAAAATCGAGACAGCAATGCCCTGGGTGCCTCACATGTGGCAGTTACCTCATTAAGTTGTCATTGCGTTTGGGGTTGTACTTTGCCGATCTTCTTTCTCTTACACGCTAAAAACTGAAATTTCATATGCTCGATCTACTTAAAACCGCAACGGCGGTCTTTTATCAACTTATATGTCGGAACGCGTCTTTGCAAGTACTTTTTTGCGTTTGTTTCAAATGGGGTGGTTTTGCAACCGTCACGCGCCACGCTATGCGAACGTGCCCCTTTTCTGTTGTCGGTCGGATACGATGAGTCGCGTGACGTCGTCAGAGGTCGAATTCGACCGCTAACGACGTTGTGCAGCTCATCATTTCTGGCCGCAAACAGTAAAGGGGCATGAGGGTGTATTGAGGGGGGATGTCTTGCTGTCGGCATCCGCGTGCGGTGCCATTCGCTGTCTGTAAATATACGTTTACAGCTAATTTCATACCACTTGTCGGAATGCGGACGCTGTCCTTGTATGTCGGGCGTACATTGAACGTGGTATTTCGCGTGAAACCACGAATCGGTTGTCAGTCCTGAACAAGGAGGCCCAGCATGACACTTGCCAAACCCATCAATAAATACATTGACTATATCGATGCCCCCGAGGACACGTTTGAGCAGTATGTCGAGAAGGCGTTAAAGTACAACTTTCGCTGCGTATTCGCGAACCTTCAGGAGTACGAGACGGGCCGCGCCATGCTCGAGGGCTCTGACATCATCCTTGCCGGCGCCATCGACTTTCCCCAGGGCACTATGACGCTTGAGGAGAAGCTTGCGAGGTTTGAGGAATACGCTGCGTGTGGCTTTACCGAGATTGACTACGTTTTGAATCAGGGGTCGATCGAGAACCGCGATTTTGATGCCATCGAGCGCGAGATGACTACCATTGCTGATTTTTGTCGCGCGCATGGCATCACTGACAAGGTAATCGTCGAGATGTGCAAGCTGGACGGCGACGACGCCGCCAAGCGCCGTGTATGCGAGATCGCGCTGGAGGCCAAGCCGGGATTCCTTAAGACATCGACCGGCAGAAGCTTTGGCGGTGCTAAGCTCGAGGACGTGCGGCTGATGCACGAGGTGCTCGGCGATGCCGTGGCAATCAAGGCGGCGGGCGGTATCCATAATTACGAAGAGGCTTGCGCATTCATCGAGGCCGGCGCCAGCGCGTTAGGCGCATCGGCGGGCATCGCGATCGTCGAGGGCGCACCGACGGATGAGCGTCGCTAGCAGACGTATTTGACCTGAGCGATAAAGCTTCACGACCACACGCCGTTCATGTTCGAGACAATATGACTTTTTGCCCGTTGTAAACGGAGTCGCGATGGGTGTTCTGTATGATGGCTCAGACAAGGTTGTTCAATGACAGGGAGGCATATATGGCAATCAAAGCCATCGCGATGGATATCGACGGTACGCTCACCAACGATCAGAAAGTGATCAGCCCGCGTACGCGCGAGAAGCTGCTCGCGGCGCAGGAATCGGGTATTAAGCTCATCTTGGCTTCGGGTCGTCCCGCCTGGGGTCTTCACGCCTTGGCGCAGGAGCTCGACCTTCAAAACCATGACGGTCTGTTAGTTGCCTTTAATGGCGCGCATGTGGTCGACGCTCAGACCGATGAGGTCCTTTTTGACCAAGCCATGCCGGCTGACGAGCTGCACCGTCTGATTGATCATCTGCGCAATTTTGACGTGATCCCTATGATTTCGCTCGGTCGCGATTTGCACGTCGAGGACTCGTACCATTGCATGATCACGCTGCCTGACGGCTCTCAGAAAAACATCGTCAAGTATGAGCGCGATGCGTGCGATCTTAAGATCCGCGAGGTGGAAAGCCTGCATGAGGTCGTTGATGCTTATCCCGTGGACAAGCTGCTGACGGCGGGCGATCCGACCTACCTGCAGGCGCATTACGCGGAAATGTATGCGCCCTTTACCCAGACGCTTTCGGGCATGTTTACGGCTGACTGGTACTTTGAGTACACGGCGCCCGGTATCGACAAGGCCCGTGCGCTCGAGGGTGCCCTGCCCAAGCTCGGCATCGATGCCAGTGAGGTCGTATCGTTTGGCGACGGCCAGAACGACAAGTCCATGATTGAGTGGGCCGGCACCGGTGTTGCCATGGGCAACGCCGTCGATGAGGTTAAGGCTGTGGCCCAGATGGTGACCGCCAATAACAACGAAGACGGTATTGCGGTGGCGCTGGATAAGCTGCTGGGTTAGAATCGCCGATAATGCATGGTTCGGGCGCCTGCTTACAGGCGCCCTTTTGTTAGGGAGGGTGCCGTGTCTGCATTTCCGTTCGACGCCGTTATCTTTGACATGGACGGTGTCATTGTCGATACCGAGTATTACTACCTGGGCGAGACTGCCGCGTTTGCCAAGGAGCTTGGGTTGAACCTGACTCAAGAGGAGTTGAATGGGCAGGTCGGTACCTCGCATCAGTTCTTCCTGCATATGCTGGTCGATTGGTTTGAGCGTGCCGGTAAGGGGCATTTCACTGGCGAAGAAGCGTTGGCCCGTTGGGACGAGTGGGCGCATACGCGTCCGCGCGACTATCAGACTTTGATTAACCCAGGCGCCGTGGATACGATTCGAGAGCTGCCGCGCCGTGGCGTTCGCGTGGCGCTTGCCAGCTCGTCTCCCGTGGATAGCATCGAGGAAGTGCTCAACGCATGCGGGCTGTCTGATGCCTTTGAGTATGTGGTGAGCGGCGAGCAGTTTAAGGAGAGCAAACCCGAGCCCGATATCTACTTGCATGCGCTGGACTTGCTGGGGCTGCCCGCGGACCGCTGCTGCTGCGTTGAGGATTCGGTGCCTGGCATCACTGCCGGCAAGCGAGCCGGCCTGACAGTCATTGCCAAGCGCGAGGAGCGCTTCGGCTTTAGCCAGGATGCCGCGGACAAGATCATCGACCAGCTGCCGGAGCTGCTCACGCTTTCTTAGGAGCGCGGTAGTTGCGCGTTTTTCGGGTCTGATGAGTAAATAGCCAACATTTTGGTGCGACACCTAGCATACTTTAAGCTAATGCGGGCTTAAGGACTTGTTGAATGCCCCTAAGTCCGTTTTAGACTTAATTGTGCTTGGAGAGGGTATATGCCACCGACTGAAGGGCTAACTGACGGTAAAGCAGCGATACCGCTGTACCAACAGGTTATCGATATCATCAAAAACGAAATCAACTCCGGTGCCTACAAGGCAGGCGCGCGGATACCCAACGAATTCGAATTGGCTGAGAGCTATAAAGTTGGCCGCGTTACCGTGCGACGCGCTATTGAGGAGCTCGTCCAACAGGGCTATCTAACGAAGCGACAGGGGAAAGGCACGTTTGTCAATGCCCCCAAGCTCAAACGCAAGATTCGCCAGAAGGATGACGTCCAGAGTTTTTCGGACGCATGCCGCGTAAACGGAATGGAACCGGGGGCGCGTGTCATTTCGAGAAAGATGCTGCCGGCGGATTCCACCGAAGCACAGTTCTTTGGTGTTCCCGTTGGAACTGACTTGATCTGCGTTGAGCGCGTGCGTACTGCCGATGGCGTCCCTGTCATGCTCGAGAACAACATATATGTTTACGAGGACAACGCCTATCTATCAACGGCACCTCTATCTAACCAATCCATTTTTGAGTTCGTGCGCAACCGGACGGGCCGCACGCCCGCGTTTACCGACCCATGCACGCTTGAGATCGCGTGCGCGTCGCCCGAGGTCGCTCGGTTGTTGGCAGTTCCCGTTGGCGAACCCTTGTTTTATATGGAAGCCTTCTTTTTCGATGAGCAGCGGCGGCCGTTTATCATCGGTCGTCAGCGGATCGTTGGGTCTCGCTACGTTTTTGACATCTAGGACATTGCGTATGGAAACGCCCGGTGAATCATCTCACCGGGCGTTTTCATACCGTTCACGGCGCAAACGCAACCGTTCAACCGCGTTGCGGCAATCAGTTTGAAATTATCTTGATGACGAGAAAAGCTGCTGGTAATCTATAGAACGTCATAGAACGTTTGCCTTGTGCAAACGTTGAGGCGAGATGCGATGCAGTCTCGAGTTCTTTGGAGGTATCTATGTCAGATACGAAGGCGAAGAAGACAAACAGACGTTTTAAGTTCAAATTACCGCATGTCTATACGATCATGTTCTTGCTGATCGTTGTCTTTGCGGTCTTGACTTGGATCGTTCCCTCTGGTCAGTATCAGCGCAAGATGATTTCGACAGCGGCGGGCGAGCGTGAAGTCGCCGTTGCTGGAACCTATGAACATGTCGATAAGAACTACACCGATTCCGAAACCGGCGAGACCATCAATCTGGGCCAGGATATCTTTGCGGTCCTGCAAGCGCCTACTAAGGGCATCCAGGAGGCTGCCGACGTCGTTGCGTTCGTCTTATTGATTGGCGGATCGTTCGCAATCATCACCAAGACCAACGCTTTGAATGCCGGCATGAGCCGTGTGATTAAAAAGCTCAAGAACAAGGACATCCTCATCATCCCCATCACGATGACGTTGCTGTCCATTTGCGGCACTACGTTTGGTATGTCTGAGGAAGCCCTGCCGTTCTATGCCATCTTCATTCCCATCATGATGGGTATCGGTTATGACTCGATGACGGCATTCATCATCTGCTTCCTTGGTCCTAACCTGGGATATTGTGCCTCGACCATCGATCCGTTTAACGTCTTGATCGCACAGGGCATTATCGGCATCGAGGGCAATCCTCAGCTGTGGCTGCGCGCCGTTTCTTGGGTCATCTTCACTGCCGTCGGTATCGCATGGGCCATGCGCTACGCTATGCGCGTCAAGAAAAACCCCGAGTCGTCCATTACGTACGAGGACGATAAACTCAAGCGTATCGAGTTTTCCGTGACCGATGCCTCCATCGAGGAAGAGTTCACTATCCGTCAGAAGCTCGTGCTTATCGATTTTGCCTGCGGTATGGGCATTATCGTCTGGGGTCTTGTTACCCAGGGTTGGTACATGAATGAGATTTCCGCCGTGTTCCTTGGCATGGGCTTGCTTGCCGGTATCCTGGGCGGTCTTGACCAGCAGACGATTGCTGAGGAGTTCGTTAAAGGTCTCGCCGACTTTGCGTACGCCGCTATCGTTATCGGTATCGCTCGCGGCATTCTGGTCATCGCCGAGGGCGGCATGATCATCGACACCATTCTCCAGGCGCTCGCTACTGCGCTCGCCGGTGCACCCGCCGCCGTCTACACCACGTTTATGTATATCGTCCTTGGCCTGCTCTCTTTGCTGGTTCCCTCGAGCTCTGGCCTGGCGGCGCTCACCATGCCCGTCATGGGTCCGCTGACCGAGCTTATGGGCCTCAATCCCGAGGCCGCCGTTACCGCGCTCCAGTTTGCCAATCAGACCATCAACACCATCAGTCCCGTGGCGGGCATGACGGTTGCCGGCCTTGCCGTGGCAAAGATCTCGTTTGGCCAATGGTGGAAGACCATTTGGAAGTTCTTCATTTTCATGGTCGTCTTTGGCCTGATCGTAACGGCAATCTCTGGCATGCTTCCGGTGTAGGTGGTTGTGATGTCTGATCGTTTAACGGTCCTGACGTCTAAGAGCGTCTTTACCGGTACGGGGGACCTGCCGTTTGAAGGTTTCGTAGCGGTCCGTGGCAATCGAATTGAGGCTGTTGGCACCAAGTGTGAGGTAGCTTCGTATTTGACCCAAGCGGACGAGGTAGTTGACCTGGGCGACCGCACCGTCATGCCCGGCCTGATCGATGTGCATACCTTCTATACAGGCTGGGCGCTGCGGACGTTGGGGTCTGATCTGTCCGGCATCGCCGATGCCAAAGAGGCCGTGTCGCTCTTGCGTGCATGGAAAGAAGATCATCCGGATTGTGCGGCGGCTTTTGGCCACAGCCTACCCGAAATGTTGGCGTCGGATGCCGAGAACGCAAATACGGCAGCTGTGTTTGACGATTGTTTTGGCGATATCCCTGTCGTTTGCTTTACATCGGGTGCGGAGACCTGCGTTCTCAATGCTGCCGCCAGTGCGCGATACGGCTTTACACCGCAGGCGTGCTATGCCGAGAAGATCTGGCGCATGATGAGCGATTTCCTCGCGCTACCCGAGGTGCGCGCCGGGTATTCGGACTACATGAGCATGCTTAACGAGCGCGGCGTTACCGCCATCAAGGAGATGGCGTTTGATGACTACTACGGCTTTGCCGACGAAATGGCTCGCCGTGAGGAATCTGGTGAGCTGACGGTTCGCGTCTCTATGATGTCGCAGCCGGTGGGTGCCGGTGCAAATCTGGCATATGCCCGCGAGGCACGAGAGCGCTTCCGGGGACCGTTCGTTCGTTTTTCTGGCTTCAACCGTATGACCGATCGCGGCGTATGGGCGGGGCTTGCCGAGATGATTGATCCCTATGAGGACACGGCCGATGCGGGAGCTGCCGGCAAGACGGTTGTCGAGGAGCCCGAGTGGGATCTGATTGAGAACGAGCTGCGCGCAATTGATGCTGACGGCTTCCGATATTCCTTGCATTGCCAGGGCGATGGCGCCGTTCGTCGCACCGTGGCGCTCTATGCCTCGCTGCCTCGAGACGAGCATGGACGGTTGCTTCGCCGCCATGCGATTACCGATCTCGAGAACTCTGACCCGACCGACCTTGTCGAGTTTGGCAAGTTAGGTGGAATTTGTGAGGTCTATCCGCAGATTCTGACGCTGGACCGGCGCGAGGATTGCCTGTCGATGATGCGTCGACAAATTGGCGAGACGCGACTTTTGCACAGCTGGAATCGCCGCGGCATGGAAGATTCCGGATGCACGGTGTGCTGTGGTACGGATTTGCCGCTGCTGATTCCGAGCCTGGGCGAGTCAATCTACAGCGCGTGCGGCGGATACTTCGACGATGGGTTGCCCGTGAATGAGGCCAACGCGCTGACGCTTGTCGAGCTCTTGCGTGCTTGGACTGCCGGGGGCGCGTACGATCTGATGCGCGAAGACGAGCTGGGTACGCTTGAGGTTGGCAAGCTTGCCGATATCTGCGTGCTCGATCGGGATGTGTTCGACCTCGATTATCGCGATGCACGCGATCTTGCGGTTGATATGACGATGTCGGACGGACAAATCGTGTTCGCTCGAAACAAGGAGGCATAAGATGTCTGAATCCAAGCCGACGCTGCGCCGCGAGCAGATTGCGGGCATGAATATCCACTACATCATGTGGTCGCTCGATTACTTCCTTGATGTGCAGCAGCGTTTGGGCTTTGAGTCCATTGAGCTGTGGTGTGCGGAGCCGCATGTGACGCTCGACCACACGGGCTACTTTGAGGCTGAGGTTCTGGCGAAAAAGGCTGCAGACCGTGGGCTTAGGTATCGTACTCTGTGCCCCGAGAATGTTGTCTATCCTTGGCAGTACTGCGCACGCAAACCGCTGCATGAACAGCGCAGCCTGGCGTACTTTAAGCACGGCATTGAGCTTGCCGAGGTACTTGGGTGCGACCGTATGTCCGTTAACTCGGGCTGGGGCGACTGGGACGAGGACCGCGAGGAAGCCTGGAAGCGCAGCCGCGAGCACTTGTCCATTCTGGCGGAGTATGCCGGCGAGCACGGTTTGGTGCTTACGATGGAAAGCCTGCGTCCCGAGGAGAGCAACCTTGTGACGACGGTTTCCGATGCGAAGCGCATGATTGACGAGGTTGCGAGCCCGTACTTACAGCCCATGGTTGATACAACCGCGATGGGCGTTGCAGGTGAGACGCTCGAGGACTGGTTTGCCGCCTTTGGTGATGGGGCAATACACGAGATGCACTTTATCGACGGTGATCCGTATGGCCATCTGGTGTGGGGCGATGGCAAGCACGATATGGACGCCTTCGTCGCCACACTCAACGCCCATGGTTTCGACGGCATGCTGGGCCAGGAAATCACGGACGGTCGTTACTACGATGACCCCGCGGCGGCAGATGCCAAGAACATGGCCGCATTCGAGAAATATCTGATTGACTAAAACAACTATCGGCTACGCAACCAACGTCATTGATTGCGGCCCAAACAAGAAAGGAACTGGATATGAACGCACACGATCTGATCAAAGAGGCAATTGCCGAGAAGGGCAAGTTCGACAGCGTCTACTGGATTGCTTGTGGTGGCTCCATGATCGATTTGATCCCGGCTCACGAGCTTCTGCAGCGCGAGGCAACCACCTTCACTTCGTATATCTATACGGCTCGCGAGTTCGATATCATGCGTCCGCGTCGTCTGGGCGAGAAGTCCCTGGTCATTGCTTGCAGCCACAGTGGCAACACCCCCGAGGTCGTTGAGGGCTGCGAGATTGCCCTTGCCGCCGGCGCTACGGTGATCGCCCAGACCGACAACGCTGGATCTAAGATCGACTCCGGCAAGTGGACCACGTGGGTCTACCCATGGGGCGAGGGCGTGCCGCAGGCTGAGGTCCCCGCTGGCATTTCGCTGTCGCTTGCGGCCGAGCTGCTCGATCAGCAGGAGGGCTACGCCGATCTTGCCGATATGTATGCCGGTATCGCCGAGATGGATAAGATTCTTCCCCCGGCACGTGAGAAGGTAAATGCCGAGCTGGGCGATCGTTTTGCCAAGCTTTGCCAGGAGCACGAGTTCTTCTATATTCTGGGCAGCGGTCCCAACTTTAGCCAGACCTACGGTTTCGCTATCTGCTCTCTTATGGAGATGCAGTGGCAGCACTGCAGCTACATCCACTCTGCCGAGTACTTCCATGGCCCCTTCGAGGCTACTCAGGATGGCGTTTTTTACTTCCTGCAGATGGGCTCCAGCGAGTGCCGTGCTATGGACGAGCGCGCCCTGGCGTTCCTTAAGACGCATACCGATACGCTGATGGTGCTCGATGCCAAGGAGTACGGTATGGAAGCCGTGCCGGCGAGCGTCCGTGCCTATCTGGACCCGGTGCTGTTCTACGCCATGAACTGCGAGCTGCGTGCTGCACGCGGCAAGGTGTTTGATCACGATCCCGATTTCCGTCGCTATATGGGTGTTGTCGAGTACTAGAAGGGACAAAGGCCATGGCATTTAACGTTAACGCGCTCGGATTTGGCGACAACGTCGTCGATCGCTACGAGCATATCCACACCATGTATCCTGGCGGCAACGCGGTGAACTTCGCCGTTTATGCCAAGAAATGCGGTGCCGCACGTTCCGCATACATGGGCATTTTTGGCAATGACGCCGCTGCCGAGCATGTCATTGCAAGCCTCGAGGATGAGGGTGTCGAGCTTGACAAGTGCGAGCAGATGATTGGCGAGAACGGAGCGGCTCGCGTGACCGTCGTTGACGGTGACCGTGTCTTCCTCGGCTCCAACGAGGGCGGTATCCGTGGCGATGCGCGCTATGTCCTCGATCGCTTTGACCTTGCGTACATGAAGCAGTTCGATGTGGTTCATTCGGGCAACTATTGCTTTACCGAGCGCGAGCTGCCCAAGCTGAAGGCTGCGGGCGTCACGGTCTCTTTTGACTTTTCGGACGACTCCACCGACGAGTACTACGAGCAGATTGCACCCTACGTCGATTTTGCCTTCTTTAGTGCGGCGGATGCCGCGAGTGAGGACGAGATTCGCGAGCGTCTGGCATGGGTGAAGGGCCTGGGTCCGCGTTTTGTGTCGGCTACGGCGGGTGCCGAGGGCTGCATTGCTTACGACGGCGAGCGTTATTACCGCCAGCTGGCTAAACCGGTAACGGACATGAAGGACACCATGGGAGCGGGCGACTCGTTCCTCACTTCGTTTTTGATGTGCTATCTCGATTCCGCCAAGCGTGGAGAGGATGGCGCCGAGGCTATCGAGCGCGCGCTCGACTTTGCTGCCGGGTTTGCCTCGACCGTGTGCGGCATGGAAGGTTCTTGGGGCCACGGAGCACCAATCGTCGAATAGCCGAGCGGTCCCGGGGAGGTGCAGGATCCTCCCCGGGACCTCGTGTGCAAAAAATGCCAAATATGAGTACTGTGACTAATTTAGTCGCAGCAAAATCAACCCCTTCAGACGTGATTTGAGCGTCTGGAGGGGTTTAAGATTTGCGAAAACGCAGGATGAATGACTGTAAAAGCTTTAATTAGCGGACAATCGAGGATTATTCTGGCGGTTGGAAAGTTAAAAGAAATGTATCCATTCCGGTAGCAGTACTCATATTTGGCATTTTTTGCACACCAGGGGTTAGCGAAGGTCAAAAAAAGAGCGCGCATTTGTTAAAACTATCGACTCGATGCGCTTTGCGTCGCAGTTTTTGAGCGAGGTGATGCGTTCTGAGGTCCTTGTGAGCGACCTGATGAGCGACTGCGCGCTTGTTTCTGTGTTTGGCTCGGCCGGCGCATCGGTCTCGAGCAGTAGGCGGTCGAGTGGAATCTGTCGTGCGTATTCGCGACCGCGCTTGGTCGCGAGCATGCGTTCGTTGACGGAAAAATAGCAGCCCGCATTACGCGCGCGGGTGAGTTCGTCCGAAGTGCCGCTAAACCAGTGGAAGATGATAGCGGGGGAGTCGGGGTTTGGGATGAGTAGTCCATGCGATTCGAGGACGTCCAGTACGGCTCCTGCCGAACGAACGGCGTGAATTGATATCACGCGCCCGGTAAGAGGATGCTGCACGAGCGCATCGCAGAGCCGGTTAAGTGCCTGTATTTGTAGCGGCTCACTTCCAGCAAAGCGCGCGGAAAAGTCGAGTCCGACTTCGCCGATGTAGCGTTCTTGGGCAGCAACTTCGCAAAGCAGATTGACTTCGGCAAAACCGCAGTGGCCATCGGCGAGCCACCAGGGGTGAAGCCCAACGCCGGCGATGATGCCCGGGTGGCGACGAGCGCGCTCGTTTGCGGCCGAAAAGTCGCGTGGATCGACGCCGCAATCAAATAGACCCAAGCCCAGCGCCGTTGCCTCATCGGCAACGGCGTCCGGGTGAGCCATTAAATCAAGATGGCAGTGTGCATCAAATAACCGGGGCTCCATCTCGGCGCGCTCCGCTAGTCCAAGCGCTGGCCATCGGCGCGCACGCGCTCGGTGCCGCGGCCACTGATCTGGCGGATAACCTCGCCGGCAATCATCTGGCCCATGATGGGCGGCATAAAGCTGGCGGTTCCGAGCTCGGTGCGCTCGTGGATATTGGAAGGGTCGCGGGGCTGTGTCTTAACCGATTCCTCGCAGCTAAACAGTACATGCAGACTCTTGATTCCGCGCTTCTTGCATTCTTTGCGCATGATGCGGCTCATGGGGTCACGTACCGTATCGAAAATGTCGGCAAAGCGGAGGCACTCGGGATGGAGCTTGTTGGCCCCGCCCATGGAGCTAACCAAACGAATGTCGTGGTCCTGAGCATATTTGGCAATGGTGAGCTTGGCCGAGATGGTGTCGATGGCGTCGACGACGTAGTCGAGCTTGCCGTCCGTCTGCTCCAAAACGCTCGCGAAGAACTCGTCGATATTGTCGCTCAACAGGTATTCGGTGCGCTTGATGACGGTAGCGGCTGGATTGATGTCGTGGATCATGGCTTCCATAACATCGACCTTGCGCTTGCCGATGGTGCTTTGAAAGGCGATGGCCTGGCGATTGATATTGCTGGGCGCGATGATGTCCTTATCCAGAATGACGAAATGACCAATGCCGCCGCGGGCAAGTGCCTCGCAGCAATTGGAGCCCACACCTCCGCAGCCGAGCACCAGCACCGTGGCGGCGGCGAGTTTGTCGAGTGCCTCGCGGCCCATGATGATCTCGAGCTTGGTGTCGCGTGTCTCGTTGGGGGTTGCGGCTGTGGTTTCGGTCATAGACATCCTCCGATGGGGAAGCGAATCGTGTTTTAGCTATCGTCATTATAGGTATTATCGCGATTCCATTTGAGCCCTAGGGGCTTGTTGAAATGAGGCAGTGATTCGCATAAGATGAAGCAGATGGCACCCGTTGCCGCGGGTTGGCCAACTCCCAAACACGTTTGTAGCGTGAGAAGTGGCCGTCTTCGCATTACGCGGGGGCGGCTATTTCATTCGACCTCCAATGTGGATGCCGAGCTCCACAGCCGCGATTACAAGCAATAACAACGTCAGGACATCGTCAATACTCATAGTCCATCTCCTTCTCGGGTAGAGGGAGCTGGCCCATCTGCTTCAACTTCCATTGTAGCTAAATACGAACGAATGTTCTATAGATGTTCCTGTATTAGATAGTTAGACAAACATCTAAATATCGAGTATAGTGTGCGCGTCATGAGAGATGATGAAAGGGGGTCTTATGCCGGGAGAGGGTTTTAAGGCGCTTGCCGATCCAACGCGACGGCGCATTTTGGAGTTGCTGCGCGAGGGCAATTGCACGGCGGGGGAGCTTGCCGAGCATTTCGATATCAGTAAGCCGTCGCTGAGCCATCACTTGGCGACGCTCAAGAACGCCGGGTTGGTGACCGACGAACGTCATGGCCAAAACATCGTATACAGCTTAAACACCACCGTCATGCAGGACTTGATCGGCTGGTTTATGGGCTTTACAGACACTGAAGGTGATAAGGATGAATAACGAAAACAAGGGCATTCACGCCACGGGGGTATCGCCGCGCGTGTGGGTCATGCTTGTTGTGGTCTGCGCTATTAATGTTGCTGCGCACCTCATGGTGATGCCGAGCTTGCCTGCTCAGATTCCCACGCACTGGGGTGCGAACGGCGCCGTCGACGGTTGGGGCCCTAGCTGGATGGCCTCCGCGCTCGGCGTGTTGCCTCTGGCACTTCTCGCGATGTTCTACGTCGTGCCACGCATTGACCCCAAGGGCGAGGCGTATCGAACCTCGGGCAAGTTCTATCAGGGTTTCGTAATTGCTTTCACGGTATTCATGTGCGCTATAAGCTGGCTGGGAGAGCTTACGGTCTGGGGCGTGGTGCCGGCGGTCGGTTCGGTCAACGTGCTGATTTCCGGTGCTGTCGGCTTGCTGTTCATCGGCGTAGGCAACTACTTGCCGCGTGTGAAGCAGAATTACACGCTCGGTATCAAGACGCCCTGGGCGCTTGCCGATCCCGAGAACTGGCGCCGTACGCAGCGCTTTGGCGGTGCCTGCTTTATGGTGCTGGGTGTTGGCCTGATTGTGATGGGCGTGGCAGGTAGTGTGCTTTCGAGTGAAGTCGTCGCCGCGGTGATTGCGGTTCTGGCGTTCGGTTCAGCTGGAGCTGCCTACGTCTATTCGTATCTGCTGTGGCGCAAATCGCAGCGAACCGTTCGCTAAGGTTGCGGAAAACTAGCGTACGCAGTTCATAGTATGTTCCGGGGGACTTTTCCCAGGTAGTATTAGGGGGTGTGGGCAACCATGCCCCTTTTTCGTTAAGTTTTAGAGTTGGTTTCCTCATTTCGTTTCTACTAAAGCGAATCAAGAATAGGGAAACAGCAGGTAGAAAGGATAGAACAGGCATATGGCGGAGTTTATCTACCAGATGTATCAGGCTCGCAAGGCCCATGGCGACAAGGTAATCCTTGACGACGTGACCCTGAGCTTCTACCCCGGTGCCAAGATCGGCGTCGTGGGTCCTAACGGCATGGGTAAGTCAACCCTGCTCAAGATCATGGCCGGTATCGAGGAGGTCTCCAACGGCGATGCCAGGCTCACCCCCGGCTACACCGTGGGCATCCTGCAGCAGGAGCCGCCGCTCGACGACGACAAGACCGTCATCGAGAACGTGCGCATGGCGTTTGGCGATATGATTGCCAAGGTCGATCGCTTCAACAAGATCGGCGAGGAGATGTGCGACCCGGATTGCGACATGGACGCCCTCATGGCCGAGATGGGAAAGCTCCAGGACGAGATCGACGCCGCCGACGGCTGGGATATCGATTCCAAGCTCGGCCAGGCCATGGACGCCCTGCAGCTGCCCGATTCCGACATGCCGGTTAACGTGCTTTCCGGCGGCGAGCGCCGCCGCGTGGCCCTGTGCAAGCTGCTGCTCGAGGCTCCCGACCTGTTGCTGCTCGACGAGCCCACGAACCATCTGGACGCCGAATCGATCCTGTGGCTCGAGCACTTCCTGCACAACTACCAGGGCGCGGTGCTTGCCGTCACGCATGATCGCTACTTCCTGGATAACGTTGCCGAGTGGATCTGCGAGGTCGACCGCGGTCACCTTTATCCCTACAAGGGTAACTACTCCACGTATCTGGAGACCAAAGCCGCGCGTATCGAGGCGCAGGGCAACCGCGACGCCAAGCTCGCCAAGCGCATGGAAGCCGAGCTCGAGTGGGTACGCAGCTCGCCCAAGGCTCGCCAGGCAAAGAACAAGGCCCGTCTGGCTCGCTACGAGGAGATGGAGGCCGAGGCCCGCGCAAGCCAGAAGCTCGACTGGACTGACATCCGCATCCCTGTGGGCCCGCGTCTGGGCAACAAGGTGCTCGAGGCCCATCACCTGCACAAGGAGTTCGACGGTCGCGTGCTCATCGATGACCTATCGTTCACCCTGCCGCGCAACGGCATCGTGGGCGTGATCGGTCCCAACGGCGTGGGCAAGACTACGCTCTTCAAGACTATCGTTGGCCTGGAGCCGCTGACTTCGGGTGAGCTCGAGGTGGGCGAGACCGTCAAGATCTCCTATGTCGACCAGAACCGTTCCGGCATCGACCCCGACAAGAACCTATGGGAGGTCGTCTCGGATGGCCTGGACCACATGATGGTCGGCGAGACCGAGGTTCCGAGCCGCGCGTACGTGGCGAGCTTTGGCTTTAAGGGCCAGGACCAGCAGAAGCGCGCTGGCGTACTCTCCGGTGGCGAGCGCAACCGTCTGAACTTGGCGCTTACGCTCAAGCAGGGCGGCAACCTGCTGCTCCTCGACGAGCCCACGAACGACCTCGACGTCGAGACGCTGTCCTCGCTCGAAGCGGCGCTGCTCGAGTTCCCGGGCTGCTCGGTGGTCATTAGCCACGACCGTATGTTCCTGGACCGTGTCGCCACGCACATTCTGGCGTGGGAGGGCACCGACGAGAATCCGGGCAACTGGTATTGGTTCGAGGGCAACTTCGAGGCCTATCAAGCCAATCGCATCGAGCGCCTGGGCGAGGACGCAGCCCAGCCGCATCGTATTCACCGCAAGCTGACGCGTGATTAGTTGAGCTCAGGTGACCTATTGAGAAAGGGACGATAACCTTGAGGGTTATCGTCCCTTTTTGTTACTTGGTAGAAGGCTCGACTTTGTCGATGGTCCAGGTGGCTCCGAGGCCTCCGGTGGTGTTGCGGCGGATGCGCACGGTGACCTCGCGGCGCTCGCCGGCCTGCGTGTAGCGCAGGGGGAAGCTCGCTCGGTTTCGTGCGACGTCGATAGTGCCGTGCTCGCGGGCGATCCAGTAGTACTCGCCGACGATGCCGAGGGTGTCGGCGCCGTAGGGGAGATAGGTCGACAGCTGGTGCAGAAGCGGGCCGGGGCAGAAGACCTCGGTTGTGAAATCGACGGGGAAGTCCTTGGGGATGGCGGGCGCTGCAGGTGCGGGGGCCGGTGCTGCAGCGGGGACCGGAGCCGGTGCAGGTGCGGGAATCTGGTCATAGACAGGTGCGGATGTGGACTCGATGACGGGCGCGGGCTCCGGCGTCGCTTCCGGCTTGGCTGCGGAATCTGTCGGTTCCACGGAGACGGATTTGTCTTCAGTCTCGGTTTTGGCATCGGCTTGCGGGGCGTCCTCTGCCTCGACAGACAGCTTTGCTTCGACCGGCGTGGATGCCATGGTGGTGATGCCGGCGTTGGCGTTCTCGGGGTCATAGACGACCGTGAGCGAGATGGCGGGCTGCGGCGTCTCGGGCTCCGGCGCCGACTCGGTAGCGCCTTGATCGGCGGGCTCGTCGGACTGATCGTCCTCGGCCTCGTTGCCAAAGACATCGCTGTTTTGGAACGCAGGCGTCTCGGGTTGGTCAGCGGCTTCTTCGGTTGTCGACTCGGGAGCCTCGTTGGGCTCCGCAGTGGCTTCCTGCTCGGATATGACTTTGGGATCGGTCGTGGCGGCGATTTCGGTTTCGGCTTCTGTTGCTACCTCAATAGCGACTTCGATCTCTGTCTCGGGCTCGGGCTCCGGAGCGACTTCGGCCACGGGCTCGGGACGCTTAACGTGCTTGGGACGCACGGCCTTGAGGTCTTTCTCGCCGCGCTTTTTCTTTTTGTAGGACTGCTTGGTGCCCTTGGCTGCCTTGGGCTTGTCCTCGCCTTTGGCAAGGGCGGTATCCCAGGCCTCGTTGGCGATGACGGTGGCATACAGACGACCGCCCTTAAAGACGGTCAGTTTAATGCAGTCGTCGAGTTCCTCAAGCAACTCGCGCGTGGACTCGAAGCCCAGGTCATAAGCGGCCATGTCGCCGGTGGCGAGCGCCTCCTCGACCTGCGTCATAAACGTTTGCTTGCCACACCCAATCGCATCGCGCAGCAGGCGATACAGATAGATGTGGTTGCCCAGCGATAGCGTGGGCTTAACTATTGTCTTGCTCATGGCAAATCTCCTCTTTACACACCAAAGCATCTTACCATCGCACGGGGCGTGCTACCTCGGCGCCCAAGGCAAACGGGCGCGACCGTTGCCGGTTCGCGCCCGTTATACAGGTTGGTTCTCTTTGAGAGGCAAACGTGCTTAGTTACCCGATGCCGTGCCTTGGCTCGAGCTGTCAGATGCCGTGCCGGATGCGGTTCCGCTCGAGCTGTTGGTGTTGCTGTTGTCGGTTGAGCCCGTGCCCGATGCATTGCCGCTCGTCTGGTCACCCGTGCTCGGCTGAGAGCCGTCGGTCGTTTGGCTGGAGTCGGTCGTTCC
The DNA here is from genome assembly GCA_900542715.1 of uncultured Collinsella sp. Taxonomy (GTDB): domain Bacteria; phylum Actinomycetota; class Coriobacteriia; order Coriobacteriales; family Coriobacteriaceae; genus Collinsella. The sequence continues at coordinate 29,021 of UQOQ01000005.1, read as the reverse complement.
GGATTGTGTGCCGCCGCTGTTCGAAGAGGAATCGGTGCCTTGCGACTGATCAGGGGTGGTCGAGGAAGAATCGGTGGGTGCGGAGTTGACCTGTGAGTCGTTCTGCTGGCTTTGCGATTGGCCGGCGCTGTCTGCGTCTTGCTCGGTCGTGCGCGACGAAAGAATTGGCTCGGGGCGCTCACCCAGACCCTCTCCGGCGGTGGTGATAAGGATGGCGCCGGCGCAGGCGATGACCGCGACGATGGCGATGGCGATCGAGAAGACGATGACCTTCTTTTGCGTCTGGCTGCGCTCTGCCGCTGCCTTGGCGCGCAGGCTGTTGGGGGCGACGCGCGCCGTGGTCGCGCGACCTGCAACCTGACGCATCTCCTGCGTGGTCGCAGCTCCGCCCAGGTGCTCGTCGGCGTTAAGCTCAACGGGCTCGTAAGCGCCGACGGGATAGTCGACGGCGGCGTGTGTGCCTTTGATGACCTCGGCACTGGCAGAGATAAAGTGGCGGTAGACCTGCGAGGACACAACGGTGATAACCGAGCTCACGGCGGCGCCGATCACCGAGCCGGCAATGCCGATCTTGGAAGCAAGCGCGACGCTCGTGGCAGCAGCTGCGGCACCGGCGATGATTTGGGGAATGGAAATGTCGTCGAACAGGCCCTTTTTGGGCGCGATGGCCATGGTCTGTCCGATGGAATGGTTCTCGTGCACGCCGTTGTTGAGCGATGCCGGTGTCATGACGCGCGTGCGCGGCGCGTCAGTGTACTTGGTTGTCATACGGGGTCCTCCCGGTGTAAATCTGCTTCGTTTTGTGTAGCCATCAGGGTACCCACCAGATGTGAATCGTACGTGACATTTAACAGATACCATCAACTCATCAAGGGGGCTTGCTGTCTTTGGTGCAATAGCTTGATGCTAAACTGGATTTACGATTGCGAGGTGGTTTACGTGATGTACCCGTATATGACGTTCGAAGACGGTACCGAGGTCATTCATTCTGACCTGATTGCGGATGGCGATATCGAAAAGGTTATCGTGCATTTTGAACGACCGACGGCAGAGGGCTTCGACTCCGCTCGTTGTGAATTGCCTTCCTGTTCGTGGACTGACTGGGAAGGGCATTTTACTCAGAGTGAAAAACGAGCTTTCGAAGAGTGTCTGAGCAAATAATTTAGATTAGTTCGAGTTTAGTTCGAATAAAGAAGCTGAATGCGATGACCTAAAGCGTATGCATTTTTAGTATTAGATGCGTATGAAATGGAGGATGTGAATGGATGAGCTAATAGACTTTAAAAAACGATTTCTCAAGAATGGCGAGCTGGTTTCAATTCCAAAAAAGGAAAGCTATAAAAGAATCATGCTGCTATGGGCCGTCTCTTTCTTTGAATTAAATACAAGTTATACGGAGCTTCAGGTTAATCGTGTGCTGTCACAGCTCTATCCTGATTATGCCGTGTTGAGGCGGTACTTGGTTGATTATGGATTCCTATTAAGGGATGAACGAGGCCTGAAATACGAGGTTAATCGTGATGTTCACGGTATTGAGAGCTAGCCGTCCGGTTCGGGTCCTATATATTGCTAGAGGGATAAGCGAAATAGGCAATTGGTGTGCGAATATTGCTTTGCCAATGCTGATTTACGAGGTAACTCACGATGTTTCTGCAACTGCTTTGATGGTCTGCTGCAGATTTGCCCCCTCTCTGTTTTCAGTTGCGCTCGCGCAGCTGCCTCAGAAGATGGGTATCGGGACACTGCAGGCCATGAGATTGGCAGACTTAATTCGCGCGGGATTATTCGTTTGCTATATTTTTGTTGATAGTAAATGGAGTATGTTTGCTATTACGTGCGCGGTATCGCTTTGCCGAACGGTAGAAATGCCCTGCTTTTACTCGTTGTTAAGAGCCAATACGAATAGTATCAATCGAGACGTAATTAATAATTCGTTTGGGTTCCTGCAGAATTTGATGATGGTTCTGGGGCCAGTTGCCGGCGGTTTTGTTGTCGCTCAATTTGGGGCGGAGGCTGTTCTTTCATTAGACGCGCTTTCTTTTGCCGCGTCGTTCTGGTTGCTGCGAGATGTTCCGTCGGTTATCGAGGTTAATGATAAAGAGGGAATAAGCAAAAATGAAAAAAACAGGACTGCATTTAGTGATCTTAGCGCGAAGCACTTGGCAATTGGTTTCCTATTAATCGATATTTCTAGCGGCGTGGCATTCGGCTCTCTGAATTCTCTTTTGCCGGCTATAGCGCAATTGCAATTTGACTCGTCATCGATACAATACGGATTCCTTCAGAGTAGTCTTACAATCGGACTGTTGTTCGGAAATACAATATATGGTCGTTTAATCAGTGGTTCCGATTGCGTTAAATCATATTGTTTTGTGACGTATCTTGCGCTCGGTGCGTATCTGGCGTTTGGCTATCGCTATGCGTCTGGGATATCGTTTATTTTCCTTTTTATCGTCGGTGCCGGAAACGCCATTCAAGATGTGCTTCTCATAACATCGCTGCAGGATTTGGCGAGAGACGGATCTGAATCGATAAGCCTGTTTTCAATTAGGGAGTCTTTGCAATCGGTTGCTGTTGTTATTTCAACACTTCTTGTTTCGCTGTTCACGAGCATCGCGATGTTCTCAATTCTCGTTACAGGACTTGGTGTATTTTCAATTATGATGGTAGTTGTGTTTCAATTGAATTATTTGCGAAAGATGTGACGTTGATATGCCTAAAACGCTTTTAGTATTTCCCCAGGATGGAGTCCAGTGGGGCCGTATCTTGCCTTGCCTGTTTTGAAGTCATATCTTCAAGAGGTTGAACAATACAAAGTTGACATTGTTGACTTAAACGTGGAATTTTACGATGACCTCCTATCTTTTAGACATGTCGAAGAGTGCTGTAAAAGGTATCGGGAATCAAAGGATTCGTTTAGTTCGAATGTTCAATTAACAATCGAGTTGATACAAAAGTCGGCACTTAATGTTGACGAGGCAAAAGATATTTTCAGATCGAAGAGATACTTTAATCTAAAAGAAAGACAATATGCTGAAAACATTTTTAGAAATGCACTCTATATCATAAATCACGTCTCATATGGAGTTAAATACACGTTCAACTCCATAGATCTGCCCTATGATTATTATTCGACACCAGAAATAATGAAATCGCTTGCGGATACCTTGCATAATCCGTTTATTTCCTTCTATGAAACTGCCTTTCTTAAGCGTATTCAGAGGGAAAAATTCGAGTTTATTGGGATTTCGGTGAGCGGCTGTTTCCAATTGATTTCTGCAGTTACGTTAGCGAAACTGATTAAGGAAGAATGTCCATCTGTTAAACACGTCTCATTGGGCGGCAATTACATTACTCGTTTAGCAGATGACTGCATGAAAGAATGGCATCCCTTTTTTGAATACATTGATTCGATAATGATGTATGACGGCGAAGAGCCGCTTGCACGTCTTCTTGAGGCTCTTGACTCTGGTGATGACAATCTCGACTGTGTTCCAAACCTTTGCCATGCTAAAGGTGGAAAGATATATAAAAACCATCGGATTGAGCAAACATTTATCAACGATACAGTTCCCGATTTCGATGGCTTCGCCCTTTCTAAATACTTCATGCCTGAGTTAATATTGCCGGTTTATTCCTCTAGGCAGTGTTTTAATCATTGCGCCTTCTGCACCATTCCCGGTGCCACCGGTGGTTGTTACCGAAAGATGCCTATATCGAGAGTATTTGAAATAATGTGTCGGTTAAATGAAAAATACGGCACGAGAGTTTTCTCTTTTGTGGATGAAACATTCGAAGGCAAAAGAATGGAGCAACTCGCGGATGAAATAAACGCATCGGGAAAAACGTTTTTCTGGCATGGAGAAACGAGGTTCTCTCCAACCCTAAGTACAGAAGTTTTTAACAAGATATACCAAAGTGGATGTAGGCAGATTCAGTTTGGCCTCGAGTCATACAACCAAAGAGTTCTTGATCTAATGAAGAAGAACACGAGAGTTGATTGGATTGATCGCAATGTCCATGATTGTCTCAATGCGGGTATTCCTGTTCATCTATTTTTTATGATTGGCTTTCCGACCGAAACTAAAGAAGAGGCTCTGAACACCTTAGCTTATACAGAGAATGTTTTGAATTATTCAAAACAGGTATGTGGTGTTCCATATTCCACGAGAGGATTTACGAATTTTGGTCTCGTTATGGGGTCGGATGTTTGGAATCATCCCGATAAGTATGGTGTCTCTGTAATGCCGAAGTCCCAATATGAGGATTTGCGCCTCGAAGTGGATTATGTTTCAGGCACTGGTTTAACTTTAAATGAAGCAAAATCCTTATCTGATGAGCATCATATTGATTTTTATATGCAAGAGGTCATAAACGGTAGCGACACAATTGACTTGCCCCAGCGGCTTCATATTTCAGAGGTGACCTGGATCCTAGATTCTATTCACGCTGTCAGGTATAAGGGACATTTGACCAAAGTAAAGCGACGGCTAACTAGTCTAAATCCAGCTGATCGAATCTGGCTGGATTCCAAGACCTCTGTCGTGCTCGTTGAGCCATTTGCCTACTTCTATAATTCTGAATACCATCATGTCTATGCTGTTTCCCAGTTGGTATACCTTAAGTTGGCCCGTTTATTGGAGGCCGATTGTAGCATTTCTCTTATTCTTGATCAGGGCGACCTCGAGCTGACAAGGGCGATAGAAGAACTGTTGCATTATGGATTGCTGAATACAAATATCGATGCCGATTATGTAATGCACGATAACGGTTTTCAATTGGTTAAAAGTTCGTTTGTTAAAGAAGTCGGACGCTCAAAAGAGGGGTTAAGAGTACTGCTGAGTTGTGCCACCCATAGAATGTGTGCGGTTAATGATTTTTCGTTCGCTTTGCTTTCGTTGTTTGAAAAGCCGATTACTAAGAACGAGGTGCGCGACATTTTGAAAAAAGAGGGACTATCGACAAACGAGGAGCAATTAAACAAGTTGGTTGATAATTGCATGAAAGCAGATATACTACAATTGATTAGATAGAGGAGGTTTCTGCATGGACGTTATTAACAAAGATCTCTTGGAGCAACTGAAAGAGTCTCAGGAAGAGGGCGTCGTGGTAGAAGTGTTCGACTTTGAGGACTACATGGATAAATTCTGCCATTAGTTTCGGAATTAACTTGCCTCGCTTAAAGGAGAAGTCGATTATCGATTTCTCCTTTTTTAATTAAAGATATTTTTGGAATACATGCTCTTAGCACAGGTTGGCGTCTCAGTAAACTGAGAGGTTGCTTTGGCTAGTTAGAGATATGTGAACGTCCGTTAGACTGAATCTCAGGGTAGAAGGGGCCTCCAGTGTCCAGATCAACAAGGCAATGCTGCGTTTCGGCTAATAAGAACGATGGCTTTTTGCGTGTAGCGGCGGCGTCGCCGCAGATTCGCGTGGCCGATGTCGAGGGTAATGCCGAGGTTGCGCTGGGGGCTGTTCACGAGGCTGCCGAGCGCGGCGTTCGTGCGCTCGTGCTGCCCGAGCTCAACCTGACCGGCTATACCGCGGCCGATCTGTTCCATAACCGCACACTGCTGCATGCCTGCGAGACGGCGCTGGTGCGCATCCTCGATGAAACCCGTGAGCTGCCGATCATCTTTACCGTCGGTCTTCCCGTTGCGGTGGCCGAGAACATCTACAATTGCGCGGCCGTTTGCTGTGCGGGCGAGCTTTTGGGCCTTACGGCCAAAAAGTATCTGCCCAACTATGGTGAGTTCTACGAGCGCCGCTGGTTCGCTCCGGCGCCCGTCGATCCCGTGTGGGTTGAATTTGCCGGTCAGGGTCCGGTCCCGCTGGGTTCGGGGCTTGTTTACCGCTGCTGCGATGAGGACGCCGAGGACCTGGTGCTGGGCGTTGAAGTCTGTGAGGACCTGTGGGTGCCGGCACCCCCTTCGACCGAGATGGCGCTTGCCGGTGCGACGGTGATTCTCAACCCGTCGGCCTCGGATGAGATCATCGGTAAGGCAGATTACCGCCGCAGCCTTATCTCTAACCAAAGCGCGCGCCTGTACTGCGCCTATGCCTACGCGGATGCGAGCGAGGGCGAGTCCACGACCGATATGGTCTTTGCGGGCGAGAACCTCGTCTACGAAAACGGTTCGAAGCTCGCCGCGACGAAGCTCCTCACTTGCGATATGGCCATCGCCGACGTCGATCTTGACCGCCTGGTTGCCGAGCGCCGTCGCTCGACGACATGGACACGCGCGGACGATGCGCTGGAGGCCACGACCGTTGAGTTTTCGTTTGAGGGCGTGCTGGCCAAAGAGCCTGTTCTGCGCGATGCCTGCGATATCGACCGCGTTTTCCCGCGCGCGCCCTTTGTGCCGGCCGACCACGGTGATCTGGCCGAGCGTTGCGAGACTATTCTCAATCTGCAGACTGCGGGCCTCAAGACACGCCTTGCCCACACGGGCACCAAGGCGGCTGTTATCGGTCTTTCGGGCGGCTTGGACTCCACGCTGGCGCTGCTTGTGACTGTGCGTGCTTTCGATGCACTGGGGCTGCCGCGCACGGGTATCACGGCGGTCTCCATGCCCGGCTTTGGCACGACGCATCGCACTAAGTCCAACGCCGAGTCGCTCGCGCGCGACCTGGGCGTGAGCTTCCGCGAGGTTTCGATCCACGCGGCTGTGGAGCAGCACTTCAAGGACATTGAGCACGATCCGACCGTGCAGGACGTGACCTACGAGAACAGCCAGGCCCGCGAGCGTACGCAGATTCTGATGGATCTGGCCAACCAGGCCGGCGGTTTTGTCATCGGCACGGGCGATTTGTCGGAGCTGGCGCTCGGCTGGGCTACGTACAATGGCGACCATATGAGCATGTACGCCGTCAACGCGAGCGTGCCCAAGACGCTCGTGCGTCATCTGGTTCGCTATGCGGCCGATGTCTTTGGCGGGCGCATAGCGACCACGCTGCTTGACATCCTCGACACGCCCGTCTCGCCCGAGCTTCTGCCGCCCACGGGCGACGGCGAGATCGCGCAGAAGACCGAAGACCTGGTGGGCCCGTACGAGCTGCACGACTACTTCCTCTACTACCTGCTGCGTTTTGGCTTTGAGCCGGGCAAGATCTACCGTATGGCGCTCAAGAGCTTCGAGGGCGCCTACGACGTCAAGACCGTTCACACGTGGCTGCGTACGTTCTACCGTCGCTTCTTTGCCCAGCAGTTTAAGCGCAGCTGCCTGCCCGATGGCCCCAAGGTGGGTTCGGTCACGCTCAGCCCGCGCGGCGATTGGCGCATGCCGAGTGACGCCAGCTCGCGCCTGTGGCTCGCCCAGATTGACGCGCTCAATCCGATGGACTAAGGTTGCCAAATTGAACCAAAACAGCGGGTGCAAGCGTTACACTTTTGCAATCTGATGGCCCGTATCGCGCGGTGCTCTTGTCGGAGCGCCGCGTTTTTCATATCGAAAGGTGGCACCATGCAGGCATCGCAGCGTCTCGACCGCTTTGGCGCGGAGGTCTTCGCCTCGCTCAACAACAAACTGCTTGCGCTGAAGGCTCAGGGCAAGACCATTTACAACATGAGCGTGGGCACGCCCGACTTTAAGCCGTACGACCATGTGGTCGAGGCGCTCACGCATGCAGCCCAGGACCCCGAGATGTGGAAGTATGCCCTGCGCGACCTGCCCGAACTCAAGCAAGCCGTGTGCGATTACTATGAGCGTCGCTTTGGTGTCTCCGGCATTACGCCGTCTATGGTGCAGTCGTGCAACGGCACGCAGGAGGGCGTGGGCCATTTGGGCCTGGCCCTGCTCGATCCGGGTGACACCATTTTGGTTCCCGATCCGTGCTACCCGGTCTTTGAGGCGGGCGCCAAGATCGCCGATGCCAAGCTCGAGTACTATCCGTTGGTCGCCGAGCATAATTACCTGCCCTATGTGGCGGGCATCGATCCCGAGGTGGCCGATCGTGCCAAGTATATGATCGTGTCGTTGCCCGCAAACCCGGTCGGCTCGGTGGGCACGCCCGGGGTCTACGAGGAGATCATCGCTTTTGCCCGCGAGCACGACCTGCTCATCGTCCATGACAACGCATACTCCGACATCGTGTTTGACGGCGAGCCGGGCGGCAGCTTCTTGCAGTATCCCGGTGCGCTCGAGGTGGGCGTGGAGTTCTTCTCGCTTTCCAAGTCGTTTAACGTCACCGGTGCGCGTATCGGCTTTTTGGTCGGCCGCGAGGACGTGGTCTCTGCCTTTGCCAAGCTGCGCGGCCAGATCGACTTTGGTATGTTCTTCCCGATCCAGAAGGCTGCTATCGCCTGCCTGAACGGTCCGCGCGATGAGGTCGAGGCGCAGCGTCTGAAGTACCAGGAGCGCCGCGATGCCCTGTGCGACGGTCTTGAGGGCCTGGGCTGGGAGCGTCCCAACGCGCATGGCTCAATGTTTGTGTGGGCCAAGCTTCCCGGTGGTCGCACCGATTCCATGGCGTTTTGCGAGGAGCTCATGGAGAAGGCCGGCGTTGTGGTGACGCCGGGCGCGAGCTTTGGTCCTTCGGGCGAGGGGCACGTGCGCATGGCGCTGGTCTTGCCGCCCGACCAGATTGCTTTGGCTGTCGAGGCCATTCGCGCGGCGGGCCTGTATTAGAAAGGTATTTCGACTCGTCAATAGCTCGAAACCGATTTCGTGCAGTTATTTTACGAATCCTGCAAACAATTTCGGTAAACGGTCGATTTTTGGCTGCGAATAGGAGCATAATCAAAGACCAGATTGGATGTATTGGGATTACGGCAAGCCGCTCGGGTCGTTCCCGGGCGGCTTGCTTGTGGAGAGAGATGGGAGTTTCTAATGGTTAACGAGAAGAAGGTCGCTATTGTCGGCTGCGGTTTCGTTGGTTCGTCTTCGGCGTTCGCGCTGATGCAGAGTGGTCTGTTCTCCGAGATGGTCCTCATCGACGTGGACAAGAACCGCGCCGAGGGTGAGGCCCTGGATATCGCGCACGGCATGACGTTTGCCGAGCCGATGAAGATCTACGCCGGCGATTATTCCGATGTCGCCGACGCCGCCATGATCGTCGTCACCGCTGGCGCTGCCCAGAAGCCCGGTGAGACTCGCCTGGACCTGGTCAACAAGAACGTCAGCATCTTTAAGTCCATTATCCCCGAGATTAAGAAGTCCGGCTTCGACGGCATTCTGCTCATCGTCTCCAACCCGGTCGATGTTCTGACCTATGCCGCCATCAAGATGTCCGGCCTGCCCGAGGGCCACGTCATCGGTTCCGGCACCGTGCTCGACACCGGCCGTCTGCAGCAGATGCTTGGTGCCCACGTCGAGGTTGACCCGCGCGATGTCCAGGCCTATGTCATGGGCGAGCACGGCGACTCCGAGTTTGTCGCTTGGTCCAGCGCTCAGGTTGCCGGCGTTCCGCTGAACACCTTCTGCGAGCTTCACGGTCATCTGGAGCATGAAGCTGCCGAGAAGCGCATCGCCGAGGACGTCAAGAACTCCGCCTACACCATCATCGAGAAGAAGCACGCCACCTACTACGGCGTCGCCATGGCCGTCAAGCGCATCTGCACTGCCGTCATGCGTGACGAGCAGACCGTTCTGCCCGTCTCCTCGCTCATGGTGGGCGAGTATGGCCTGTCCGATCTTGCCATCTCCATGCCGACCGTCGTTGGCCGCGACGGCGTTGTCTGCCGCGTCCCCGTGCCGCTGAACGATGACGAGCAGCATGAGCTCACCGCCTCCGCCAAGGCCCTCAAGGACATCATCGACAGCGTCGACTTCTCCTGCTAAATCAAGCTCGCTAGAGCGAAAAGCTACAATGAAGGCGTCCGGGTCCACGCGGCCCGGGCGCCTTTTTGATGCAAAGTAACCTGTCCCCTTGCACTGTTGTTGATGGGAGGGCCATGTCGGATTCGCCTAATTTTTTGACCTATGCCCAAACGGCGTTTGATCCGTTTGAGGAACGGCCGTTCTGCGCGGTGGATAGCCTGGTCTTTGCGTGGTTGTCTTATTTGCGTTTGCCGGGTGATATGGCGGAGCTGACGAACTGGCAGGGCCTAGACGTACGCGAGCTGCTGCGTGCCGAGTGCTACCGGGACATGATTGGCGACTTGTGGGACCCAGAGGGGAGCAGGGCCTTGTTGGAGGCCGTGGCAGCAAGCCCTCGCTACCGTGGCGTGCACGTTTGCGGCTATCGTGCCGTGAGCGATGTGGTGGCGACAGAGCAGTTTGCAGCCATGGCGTTCCGGTTTCCGGCGGGGTTTAGTTATCTTTCCTTCCGGGGGACCGACAGCACGATTGTGGGCTGGAAAGAGGACTTCAACATGGCGTTCCGGTGTCCTGTGCCAGCCCAGGAATCCGCGGCGCGTTATGTGGACGAGGCGGCGGATGCGATTGACGGGCCGCTTTTGTGCGGAGGTCATTCCAAGGGTGGAAACCTTGCGGTGTACGGTGCGGCGATGTGCTCCGATGTCGCCCACGAGCGAATCGAACGGGTGTATTCCCATGATGGTCCTGGCTTCGTCGAGGAGTTCCTGAACGGCAACGCCTTTGCCGATCTTTCCGGCCGCATCGATAAGACGCTACCTCGGTCGTCGATCTTTGGCATGATGTTCGAGACACAGGAGGACTATGCCATCGTTGAGAGCACCGAGTTCAGCCTGCTGCAGCACAATCCCTTTAGCTGGGTGGTTGATGGTCGCGACTTCGTGTACTGTGAGCGCCTGTCCGCCGGTGCTCGATACGTTGATGGCTCCATTCGCGAGATGCTGCTTGCAGTGGGGCCTGCCGAGCGCGAGCGTTTTGTAGATGCATTGTTCTCCGTGTTTGAGGCTACGGGTGCTGAGCGGTTTGCGGATATCGTTGGAAATCTGCGCGAGAGCCTGCCCGTGATGCTCCAGGCTGCGCAAGGCTTTGACAAGGATACGCGACGCTTTGTCTCGCAGACCATCGTGGCAATCCTTAAATGCGCGCTGCTGCCCAAACGACCCCAGATCGACATGTCCGCTGCCGGCAAGAGTTTGGCAGAACAGCTCGAGGCTTGGCAGTCCGAGCTTCTGCGCTAGCCATTGGTGCAAAGCAACCTGTCCCCGATGCACCAATCTTCGATGCGCTCGGGGAGGGCTCGACCGCTATACTGGTTCGTGCCGAAATCGATCTAGAACGGAATGCCGTATATGAAAATCAATCACGCGATTCTGCATATCCTGGACTTTGACTCTGCCGTCAACGTTATGAGCCAGCGCGAGCTCGATATCGAGAGTCGTACCGTGCGCAACTTCGTGACCACGCATCTGCGCCGCGCACGTACCTCGGCCGACAATAAACGCGCCACGTTTGCCGAGAACTCTGCGTTTGGCGGCGAGCTCAAGGGCTATTTCTTTGGCGAGCGCGAGTTCGTGGACCTGTCGCAGCAGATTGCGGAGTTTATCTCCTCCGAGCTCACCAAAGCCGAGAAAGCCGAGTCCACCGACGTGCTCGTGGCCGATTTTGACGACGATGAGGATGCCCGCTGGTTTGCCGTGATGCTGCTGGGCTCCAAGCAGGCTTTTATGCACGAAGTGGGCCGCGAGGAGGGGGAGGTGCGCAACGACATCGCGCGCCACTACGCCATTCTGCCGAACCCCTCGCAAAAGGTGCCGAGCTATGCCATCGTGCGTGCGAGCACCATGGAGATCGGTTACGTGGACAAGAAGCGTAAGATTGCCGGCGAGGACCGTATGCTTATCCCCGATGGCCTGCTGCAGTGCGACACGGGCGTATCGGGCAAGGAGGTCATCGACACCGTGACGCGCGTGGTCGAGGAAGTCGCCGAGGAGCACGGTGCCAATACGGCCGTGGCGCTCGCTAAGGTTAAGGCTGCCGTTGCCGAGAAGGTTGAGGACGATGAGGAGCTGCCGCCCTGGGATATCGTCGATGAGGTCTTTGAGGACGAGCCGGTCATCAAGGAGAGCGTACGTGCGGCGCTGACCGAAGAGAAGGTGCCCGAGCGTGTGCCCGTGGAGCGCAAGCAGGTCGAGCGTGCGGCCGTGCGCAACCACAAGATTCGTACCGATACGGGCATCGAGATCAGCTTTCCGGCCGAGATGGGTTCGAACTCCGAGTACATCGAGTTCGTCAACGAACCCAACGGCCTCATCTCCATCGAGCTCAAAAACATCGGCAGCATCGAGAATCGATAAACTGCGCTTGGACGCTGCAGAAAAACAAAGGTCGAAACCCTTCGGGACTTCGGCCTTTTTGCTTGGAGCTGAATTGAGTTGCAGACTGAGCATACGTCAGCGAAAACGCCCCTAGGCGAGCAAGGTGACGTGAAAGAGGAGGGCATTGACCTTTTGGTCATGCCCGACGATTGAACGTCAGATTGCCGCTTAGGGGCGTTTGCAGCGTCGAGCCGTTACGCGGTTTGGTAAAACCGCGTAACACTAGAGCTGGCGCAGGCCTTCCTCGAGGCCGGTCTTGCTGTCGGTCTTATCGTCGCGCATCTTGATGACGCGGGCGGGGACACCGGCCACGACGGCGCCGGCGGGGACATCCTCGACGCATACGGCGCCGGCGGCAACGACAGCACCCTTGCCCACGTGCACGCCCTCCAGGACCACAGCGTTGGCGCCGATCATGACATCGTCCTCGATGATGACGGGCGTGGCGCTGGCGGGCTCAACGACGCCTGCCAACACGGTTCCAGCGCCGATGTGGCAGTTCTTGCCCACGGTGGCGCGGCCGCCCAGCACGGCGCCCATGTCGATCATGGAGCCTTCGCCAATGACGGAGCCGATATTGATGATGGCACCCATCATGATGACGGCACGGTCGCCGATCTCGACGCGGTCACGGATGATCGCGCCTGGCTCGATGCGGGCGTTGATGCCCTTAAGGTCGAGCATGGGCACGGCGGAGTTGCGGCAGTCGTTCTCTACGTCGTAGTAATCGATGGAATCGGCGTTGGCGTCCAGGATGGCCTTGAGCTCATCCCAGTCACCAAAGACGGTCTTGCCACGACGACCGCCGTAGACGTGTGCATTGCCCCACTGGACCTTCATGCCCGGCTTCTCGCGCACGTACAGCTTGACAGGCGTCTTTTTGGGCGCGGTGGCGATGTAGTTGATAATCTCCTGGGCATCCATCTCGGCTGCGTTACTCATTTGCTGTCTCTCCTTTGGGTGGATTTGGTTGATGCCGTGTTAGGCAAACATGACCTGGTCGAACGTGTAGAAGCCGGGCTCGCGGGTGACGAGCTTTTGCGCGGCGGCCAGCGCGCCGTTGACAAAGATCTGACGGCTCGTGGCGCGATGCGCGAGCGTGACCTCCTCGTCCTGGCCAAAGAAACTCACCTCGTGCACGCCGGCGACCGTGCCGCCGCGCAGCGAGTGCATACCGATCTCCTTGGGGTCACGCGCTCCGCACATGCCCTCGCGACCATAGACGGGGTGGTAGCCCGCCTCGGGCTCGGCTTCGACGACGGCGTCGAGCAGCAGCTTGGCGGTGCCGCTGGGGGCATCGACCTTTTGGTTGTGGTGCGTCTCGACAATCTCGCAGTCAAAGCCGGGCAGTTCGCGCGTGGCCTGGGCAACCAGATGGCGCAGGGCGGCGATGCCGATAGAGTAATTGCCGGAGTGCATGACGCGGGCGCTCTGACCCAGCTCGCGCAGGCGGTCCATCTGCTCGGGGGTGTAGCCTGTGGTGCCCGAGACCAATGCGGCGCCTGTACGCTCGACATAGGCGACGACGGCATCGAAGGTCACGACGTTCGAGAAGTCGATGATCACGTCGGCTGCCGGGGCGCTCTCGAGCTCGGTCAGGTCAAAACCGATCTGGGCGACGATGTCGAAAACGGGCTGGCCGGCGGCGTCGACAATGCCCTCGGCGGTAGTGCGGATGAGCGAGCCCATACGGCCCGTTCCCATAATGACAGTCTTAATCAAGCAGACCAGCTCCCTTCAGAGCATCGGTGAGTGCAGCGCGTGTGTCGTTGGCCATGGGACACAGCGGCATACGGTAGTTTGCCTCGATCATACCCATCTGTGCGAGCGCTTCCTTAACGGGGATGGGGTTGACCTCGCTAAAGAGGGCATTGATGAGCGGCTGGCCGGCAATTTGGATATCGCGGGCACGCGCCACGTCGCCGTCCAGATAGGCACGGCACATGTCGTGCACGAGCTGCGGCTGAACGTCGGCCCACACGCTGATGGTGCCCGAGGCGCCCAGGCTCATGAGTGGCACGGTGAGCGCGTCCTCGCCCGAGTACATGCGGAAGTCATCGGACAGCAGGTGGGCGATCTTGGCCGCGTAGGCGACGTTGCCCGAGGCTTCCTTGATGCCCATGATGTTGGGGTGCGCAGCCAGGCGCTCCACGTTGCGCTCGCTGATGCCGCAGCCGCATCGGCCGGGGATGTTGTACAGGATGCAGGGGATGTCCACCGCGTCGGCAACGGTCTTAAAGTGCTGATAGATGCCCTCTTCGTTGGACTTGTTGTAGTAGGGGGTGATGAGCAGCAGACCGTCGGCGCCCAGTCCCTGGTAGGTGAGCGACTTGGTGAGCATGGTCTGCGTGGAGTTGGAGCCCGAGCCGGCGATGACGGGGACGCGGCCCGCGACCTGCTTGACCACTGCGGCAACGACGGAGTTGTCCTCGTCGTCGGTCATCGTGGCGCTCTCGCCGGTGGTGCCCAGAGTGAGGATGGCGTCGGTACCATTTTGCAGATGGAAATCGATAAGGCGCTCGAGCGCATCGAAGTCGACACTGCCGTCTTTTTTAAACGGCGTCACAAGGGCGACGATTGAGCCCTCGAGATTGCGGATGTCCATGTTCTTCTCCTTCGCTTCCGCGATTTGGATGCGCTTGTTCCATTGGGCGGCGACCGCCAGGCGCTCGTCCTGGGCACGATGGCGGGCAGTATCGGCGCGCGACTTGGCCAGCAGCTCGCGGCCGCACGGCAGCACGTCGAGCGTGGCAAAGTAATCGCCCGGGCGCTCGGCGCGGCGGATGAGGTCGGCCGAGCCATCGGGGCGCAGCAGGACCTCGGCGGAGCGCAGACGGCCGTTGTAGTTGTAGCCCATGGAGTAGCCGTGCGCGCCGGTATCGTGGATTACAAGCAGGTCACCCATGTCGATATGCGGCAGCTCGCGATCGATAGCGAACTTGTCGTTGTTCTCGCATAGGTTGCCCGTGATGTCATAGGTGTTCGTGACGGGCGCTGTGGCCTTGTCGGCGCCGCCCGGCTGACCCATCACCGTGATGTGGTGGTAAGCGCCATACATGGCGGGACGAATGAGGTCGACGGCACTGGCGTCCACGCCGATATAGTCCTTGTAGATTTGCTTCTCGTGGATAGCCTTGGTGACCAGGCAGCCGTAGGGGCCCATCATAAAGCGGCCCATCTCGGTGCAGATGGCCACATCGTCCATGCCGGCGGGAACCAGGATCTCGTCGTATGCCGCGTGTACTCCCTCGCCGATGGCGCGAATGTCGTTGGCCTGCTGCTCGGGCAGGTAGGGGATGCCGACGCCGCCGGACAGATTGATGAAGGCGACGTGTGCGCCGGTCTCGCGCTCCAGGCGTACGGCAAGCTCAAAGAGGATGCGCGCGAGCTTGGGGTAGTAGTCGTTGGTGACAGTGTTGCTGGCAAGGAATGCGTGGATGCCAAAGTCCTCGGCACCCTTGGCCTTGAGCATGCGGAAGGCCTCGAAGAGCTGCTCGGTGGTCATGCCATATTTGGAGTCGCCCGGGTTGTCCATGATGCCGTTGGAGAGCTGGAACAGGCCGCCTGGATTAAAGCGGCAGCTGACCGTCTTGGGGATGGGTCCCGCAACACGCTCAAAGAACTCGATGTGGCTGATGTCGTCAAAGTTGACGATGGCGCCCAGCTTGTCGGCGAGCTCAAAGTCCGCCGCCGGCGTGTCGTTGGACGAGAACATGATGTCATGCCCCGTGATGCCCAGCGAGCGGGCGATCATGAGCTCGGTATAGCTCGAGCAATCGCAACCGCAGCCGTATTCGTTGAGAATGGAGATGAGCGCCGGGTTGGGGTTGGCCTTGACGGCAAAGTATTCCTTAAAGCCCGGGTTCCATGCAAAGGCGTCGCGCACTTCTTGCATGTTGCGGCGGATGCCCGCCTCGTCGTATAGATGAAACGGCGTGGGGAACTGCTCGACGATATGCTCGAGTGTCTCCTTGTCCACAAACGGCCGCTTAGCCGCATATGCCTCGTTGGGAGTCAATGACATGTCCCGTAAACCTCGCTATCCAGACGGCGCTACCTGCGCATCGAATCCGCATAGCGTGGACCCAATGTCCGGATAGCGCTCCCGCATTGCTGCAGACAGTCCTGTGGGTGTTTCCCACAGGCCCACCAGGTTGTTCGTGCCCGAAAAGCCCAGTTCGGCGGGTTTCGCCTCCCCACGGGGTCAAAGCCTGCCGGCTCGCCCGCGGTTCTTCGTGCCCGCGCCTCTATCAAGTGGTAACGACCCTACCACGTTGCACTTTACCAAACAAGAGTATTCGTATATAACGTTTAAAAAATGCAAGGATATGCTGGAAATAAGGGTGTGGCAATCTTGCGGCACAATGGATGGCAACCGACGCGCACCCATGAAAGGAACCTCTATGACCGAGCTCCAAGAACTCCGCCGCTATCGGCGCGACTTGCACGGGATCCCGGAGCTCGACTTCGATCTTCCGCAGACGATCGCCTATATCGAGGGTGTGTTGGCGCCGCTCGCCTGCGAGGTGGCCCATCCGTGTCCTAGCTGCGTCTGCGCTTTCTTCGACGCTGGCGTTGGTGCCGCGCATGCCACGGCGATTCGCGCCGACATGGATGCGCTGCCCATTGTGGAGGCGACGGGCGCGGCTTTCGCCTCGTCTCATCCCGGCAAGATGCACGCTTGCGGGCACGATGGGCACATGGCCATGGCGCTTGTCGCAGCGACGTATGTCGACCGTGCGATTCGCGAGCGGCCGGGTGCCATTAAGCGTAACGTGCTCTTTGTGTTCCAGCCTGCCGAGGAGACGACCGGTGGTGCCAAGACAGTATGCGAGAGCAGTGTGTTCGAGCGCTATGGTGCCGACCGTATCTTTGGCTTTCACGTGTGGCCCGACCTTCCCGCCGGCACGCTGGCGAGCTGTCCCGGTCCGCTGCTGGCGCGTTCGAGCGAGACGCATGTGCACATTCACGGGATGAGCATCCATATCGCCAAGACCTATGGCGTACCGGTCGAGGAATCGCACGATGCGGCGCTGGCTGCTGCCAAGTTCTTGGTTGCCGAGCGCGAGCTGATGGACGAGCTGGGCGCCGATGAGCCCTGTATCGGTAAGTTTGGCCTGCTGCAGGCCGGCACCGTCTGCAACGCCGTGGCGGGGGAGGCCCACGTGGCCGGTAGCCTGCGCGTGTTTACGGACGACATGTTCGACCGCGCGCGCGAGGGCGTGCGCCGCGTGCTCGATGAGGCGTGCGCCGCTACGGGCTGCACGTATGATCTCGACTTTGCCGAGGGCTATCCACCGGTCGATAACGACCCTGAGTTGTTTGCCCGAATCGCGCCCGCTCTGCCCGAATTGCAGCTCGTGGATGAGCCGCTGCTAATCGCCGAGGATTTCGCGTTCTATCAGCGCCATCTGCCGGGCGTGTTCTTCTTGCTGGGCACGGGCGTGCCAGAGGGACAAGAAAACCCGATCGACGCTGATGGCTGCCCAGCCTATGCCACAAGCGCTCTGCATACCGATAGCATGCTCTTCGACGAGGAAATCCTACTCAAAGGCCTCGATGTCTACAAACGATTGCTTGGCTTGGAGTGACGATGGAACGACGCCGACAGTCTGCCGTATATAGTCCGGGTGGATGCGGATGCGGTTTGCTGCTGCTTCCGGTCATCGCTGTGAGCATTGGCGTGATGTTTGTGTTTGCTGGGCTGGCTGCGGCGGCACTCGTACTGTTTATCACCGCCATCGGCGTGACGGTCTGGCTGTGCCGTTCTCGCGAGCGGCGCCGCGCCGACGGTAAGACCAATGTCGGCTGGGTCGTCTTCCTGATCATTGCGTACCTATTGAGCATCAGCTACCTGGTGTTCTTTGTCCTAATGATGATCAGTGCCTTTACCGGGAAATCCGTCACGGTGGGTTGATGCGCTGCCAGCAGACGGTCACGCAAAGTGCGTTTGCTCGGCGTCTGGATAGCTGCATTGGCCGTTTACCGCAACCTTAGCCCTCAGCTAATGAATTCAAGTTCAATCCTTTCTACGATGTGCTGTGTGCCGGCACGGTAGCCGGATCGTAGGAAGGATGAATAATGGCAAAAGAGGGAAAGAAGCCGATCGGCAAGATTGTCCTAGGCGTCATCGTGGTGCTGGTTATCGTCGGTGCCGTGGGTTCTATGGGTGGCAATTCAACCGATTCGTCTGCGAGCGATTCGGCAAAACCTGTCGAGGCGACACAGCAGGCTGAGGAGCAAAAAGAACCGCAAGAACCGTATACCATTGCTGATGAGGCTGAAGACACCTCCAATCAGTTTGCCTATAAGATCACGGGCACGCTGACCAATAACACGGACAAGGAAAAGAGCTACATTCAGATTGAGTATGTTCTGTATGATGCCGATGGCAACCAGGTTGGAACGGCTCTTGCAAACACCAATCATCTGAAGGCGGGCGGCTCCTGGAAGTTCGAGGCGCTGGGTACGGTGTCTCCCGACCAGGTTGCTAGCTGGGAGCGTTCGGACGTAAGCGGTTTCTAGCATGTTGCATGCACTGGGGGAGGTGAAGTCGTATGCCCGATAAAAAGTTGACCGAGGAGTTACTCAATGAGCTTCTCGACGCGCCAAACATCGATGGCTATATCAAAGAACACGACTTTGCCGCCCCGTCGCTTTCGGACTACCTGAAGCAGCTGCTGCAGGAAAAGGGTTTGGAGCGCTCGCGCGTGGTTCGTATGGCCGATCTCAATGAGACCTTTGGCTATCAGATCTTTACCGGTGCGCGTCACCCGAGTCGCAATAAGGTGCTGCAGATTGCCTTTGCGATGGCGCTGACGCTCAAAGAGGCCAACCGTGCACTGACGGCTGCCGGGGTAAGCGTCCTTAACTGCAAGGATCGCCGTGATGCGATTATCATCTTTTGCATCGATCGCGGGTGCAGCCTCCAAAAGGTCAACGAGGAGCTGTATCGCTTTGGCGAGGAGACGGTAAGTTAGCGGCTGATATCTGAGCCGGCGGAGCTGCCGAACAACGATGCAAACGAACGGGGCGCGGATGCCATGGGGTGTCTGCGCCCTGCGCTATGATGGAGGCTATGGATACTCAGACCCCAACATATTCCGATGACGAGCTGACCGCAGCGCTTGCCGAGCACCTGGCGTCGCTCGATCGCGACGACAGCTATCGCGTGGAGCGTGTACTTAAGCGCTCGTCCGTTGAAACAACCGAGCTCGTGTACTTTGAAGGAACCGGTGGTGGTTCTCTCGGCCCCTTTGTCCGTAAACGCATCGATGCCTCGGCTCAAATCGGCGGGGCATACGAGCGTCTGTTTGCCGCTCAGCGGGCGGGCAGGCGTTTTGAGCACCTGCCCAGAATCGTCGATTGTCATCGTGCGGGCGATGAGCTCAACGTGGTTATGGAATACATCGAAGGGGAGACGCTCGGGGCGCTGGTGGATCGTCTGGGAGCCACCCCCGATTATGCACGTGAATTGTATCCTGCCCTATGCGATGCCGTGGGCGAGCTCCATGCCGGTTTTGCAATGGCGGGGGAGACGTCGGCGCCGGTGATCCATCGCGACCTCAAGCCGTCGAATATCATCGTGACGGGTGCGAGCTGTACGCTCGATGAGGGCCTGACGTTTTCATCGCTGGTGATTATCGACTTGGGGATCGCGCGCGTATGGCGCGATGGCGCCGATGCCGACACCGTCAAGTTTGGCACGCGACCCTATGCGCCGCCCGAGCAGTATGGGTTTGGGCAGACGAGTGTGCGCAGCGACGTCTACGCACTGGGCGCCCTGTTGTTCTTCTGCTTGACGGGAGTCGACCCTAAACCAGGGCTCGACATACGCGAGCAATGCGAGGCGCGTGGCATTCCCACTTCACTTGCCGATGCCGTCTGCATGTCGATGGCGCTCGACCCGGCCAAGCGTTTTGCGAGTGCGGAGGCATTGGGACGGGCGACGCGCGCGGCATACGACCTGAGTCGCCCCGTGCGGCCTCCTGTGTCTGCACCTGTCCGTACTCCGGCATCGGAAACGGTGTTGACGCTCCAAGGGCTCCAGAACCCCGCAGGGCTTCCTGGGCCTGCCGCCCCCGCTGCATGCGGCCTGCTCTCTCGCGTTCCGGAGTCTCTGGGCCGCATTTGGAATACGCTTGTCTGCTTCTCGCTGCTTGTGTTCTTTGCCGGAAGTCACTTTGCCGTCTTTCACCCCACGGGAGCAAACCAAAGCTACCCGACGTGGCTTCTCATAATCGAGTATTTTTTCTTTGTCGATGGCCTTATGGCGCTTATGCATTTTGCGCTGCTCGATAAGCGCCGTCTTCGTCGGCGATTCACACTGCTTGACAGCTATCGCGGCAAGAAACTCGCGAAACTCTGGCTCAAGGCATTGGGTGTGCTGCTCCTATGTATGATCGTCATAGTCGCGGTTGCCAATGCGACCGGCGTCGTCGATACCTCCGCTACCTAAAAGAAAAGGGCCCCATTGGGGCCCTTTGCAGTTGCACTTAGATGCGGTTCATCTGAGCGGCAACTTTGTTGTACCAGTCCTGCCATGTGGGCGGGCAGTACTTTTTGGCCGCTGCCGGGGTAAGGGTGGAGCCGTAGTTGGCGCCCAGATAGGCAACGTGAGCGGAGATGCCCTCGCTCCAGCTGCCAAAGCTGCGCCAACCGCCGCCACGGGCACTCCAGCCCCAGGCGTTGTAAGAATTGGCGCAATAAGCACCCTTGGTGCTCTCGATGCAGGCGATGGCGGGGGACCAACGGGGGTCGACACCGGTATTCCAAGCGGCGACGGCAAAGTTATAGCCCTGGCCTGCCATGGGGGAGCCGGCGAGATAATTGTCGATGCGGCTCGTCCACTCATTGATGAACGAATCGTAATCGGAGCTACCGGTATTGGCGTTGTTCACCGTGGTGTCGATGGTGGTGTTGGTGTTGGTGGCCTGGCTGCTGGAATTGCTGCCGCTTACGCCCTCGCCCGAGAGCTTCTCGGCGGCAGCGGCCTTATCGGCCTCAAGCTTGGCAAGCTCGGCGGCATTTTCCTGCTCGGCTTTTGCCTGTGCCTCGCTGCGGAGCTGCTGGGCCTGAGCCAACGCATCCTCGGCGTTTTTCTGCTCTGCCTCAAGCTGAGACTTGGCCTGCTGGAGCTCAGCCTTGTTCTGCTCGAGTTCGGTTTGCATGTTATTGAGCTGTTCGATTTCGTCGACGCTCGAGCTCGTGATCTGGTTGGTGTATTTGCAGGTCGTGATGAACTCACCCAGGCTCTGCGCGTTGACCAGGAAGCTCACGATGGGGTTGGTGCCCTTCTGATACTTGTACAGATCGCGCATGGCGGAGCTTGCCTTGGCCTGCTGCTCGGGAAGCTTAGCCTCGATTTCCTCGATGCTTGCCTCATTGGAGTCAATCTGCTTTTGCAGGTCATCGAGTTTGGTGCGGGCGTCGTTGTAGGCGCTCGTGGCGGCTTCGATCTTCTGCTGGGCTGCGGAAAGCTGGTCCTGCGTTGCCTGTGAGGCGGCATACGCCGCAACGGGGGAGAGCATCGGCGTGGCCGTCAGCGCAACGGCGAGCGCGGCGCTCGTGATGATACGAGCCGGCTTCGACGCAATGAGCGCCGCGGCGCGATGATTCGAATGCTGCATCCAGTCCCTCTGCAATCAATCGTAGGTTATGGTTCGAACGGTATTCTACTACTGCTTTCGACCTCAACTTGAACCTTAAAGGTTCCAAAGGGTCAAGTTGAACTTGAGGCTTTGGCTTTGACCTGCAGTTATGATGAATTGTTGAGAAACCATAGAGTTCAACTTTAACGTTATGGAGCCCTATTTGAGAGGTGTTTTGGGCTGTAAAAGCTATCTCAACGTGGGGTTTTACAACTACAGCGTGCCCTCCTGACGAGCCCACTCAATCTCTTCGAGGACTTCGGCAGGGGTGAACGAGCAGGTGCCGTCGCCGAGCTTGACCACCTGGATGTCGTCGCCGATATGGACCTCTCCGCCCTTTAACACCACGCCAAAAACGCCCTCGTGAGGAAAGATGCAGTCGCCGGCGAGATAGTAGATGGCACAGCGTGTGTGGCAGACCTTGCCGATTTGGCTGATTTCGACAAGCACCTCGCTGCCAAGCTTGAGCTGCGTGCCCATGGGGAGCGAGAGTAGATTGATGCCTTGCGTGGTGAAGTTCTCCCCAAAGTCACCCTTGCGCACATCGAGTCCGCGGGCCTGCGCCGTCTGGATGGACTCTGCAGCTAAAAAGGAAACCTGGCGGTGCCAATGCCCGGCGTGTGCGTCGGAGGTGAGGCCAAATTGCTCTATAACGGTGTCGTGTCCATCGGCGACGGGCGACTTGCGCGTGCCCTTGTGTGCCGACGTGTTGATCGAGACGATGCGGGCGGGCCTGTCGTAGGCATCGTCTGCCGTGCGTAGGGGAACGGCCGTTTGTGCGCGTTCCGCCAGCTCGCGTTTCGCGGCATTGAGGATGGGGTTATCGGTCGGATGGTCTTGGGGCACGTGCGCGCCTTTCGTTTGAGGATGTCAATACGCTGAATCCTACAACAATGGTAGGTTCATTGCCCATTGTCATACAACGGTGAGCGCCGTCTTCGTGCTGGACGATTGCGTCGATTGCCATAGATACGGTGGAGCTTTGGGCGCCGGCGGTTTGGCACGCTAGAATAAATCAGTTGCGCAAAGACCGCCCGTTGTGTGGGCAGTTCATGATAGGAAGTTTCCATGGCATTGCAGTTTACAGAGCGCGAGTTCATTCCCGTGCTGCTCGGTGGCGACATCAACGCCTATTCGGTGGCGCGCGCCTTCTACGAGGAGTACCAGGTCAAGAGTCTGGTCTTTGGCAAGTACCAGACGGGTCCCGCGTACCGCAGCCAGATTATCGACTACACGCCCAACGTGGATATCGATACCATGCCCGTGATGCTCAGGACCGTCAACGGCATTGCCCAAGCGCATGCCGATAAGACGATTGTCCTTGTGGGCTGTGGCGATAACTATGTTGCTCTCGTGGCTCAGGCCAAGGATGCCCATGAGTTGGCGGATAATATCGTCGCGCCTTACGCTCCCTATAGCATGCTTGAGCAGTGTCAGAAGAAGGAGATCTTCTACGAGCTGTGCGAGAAGCATGGCGTGCCCTATCCGCATACCTTTACCTTCACCATGGCGATGCTCAACGCGCAAGGCGAGGCGCCTGCCGAAGTGCTCGACCAGATCGATTTTCCCTACCCGATGATTCTGAAGCCTTCTGACGGCATCATGTGGTGGCAGCACGAGTTCGAGGGCCAGAAAAAGGCTTATGAGATTGCCGACCGTGCCGAGCTGGAACAGGTCATTCGCGACTCGTATGCCAGCGGCTACACCGACGACCTGATCTTGCAGGATCGCGTGCCCGGCAACGACGAGTACATGCGCGTGCTCACCAGTTATTCCGACCGTAACGGCAAGGTGCGCATGATGTGCCTGGGTCACGTGCTGCTCGAGGAGCATCAGCCTCACGGTGTCGGCAACCACGCCTGTATCATCACCGAGCCCAATGACGAGCTCATGGGCGGCGTGCGCAAGTTGCTCGAGGACCTTCACTTTGTGGGCTATTCCAACTTTGACGTTAAGTACGACGAGCGCGACGGCTCGTTTAAGTTCTTCGATTTCAACACGCGCCAAGGTCGCAGCAACTACTACGTCACCAACAGCGGCTTTAACGTTGCCAAGTATGTGGTGGACGAGTATGTGTTCAACCGCCCGTTTGAGCCGGAGTTTGTGACGGCGCAGGACGAGGCGCTGTGGATGGTCGTCCCCATGGGCGTCGTCGACAAGTACGTCAAGGATCCCGAGCTGCGCGCTAAGGTGCATCGCCTGGACAAGGAAGGCAAGGGCGCCGACCCTTCGTTTATGAAGGGCGACTTTGTCTTTAACCGCTGGCTGCGCATGTGGCACACCAAGCTGCGCCACTTTAAGCTGTTCAAGACGTATTACAAGTAGATGAGTGCGGCGCCCGTCCGGTTTACATCGGGCGGGCGCGGGTATGATACGCGCAATTGCGCAAGCGTCACCAAGGAGGCGGCGATGGAAAAGCTGGGAGTTATCGGCGGCATGGGCGCCGAGGCCACGTCGTATTACTACGACCAGGTAGTGCGTCATACGGCTGCTGCCTGCGATCAGGAACATATCGACATGGTGGTGCTTTCCAAGTCGACCATGCCCGACCGCACGCTGGCCATTAAGACCGGCGAGCACGCCAAGCTGCTGGCGACCATGAAAGAGTGTGCCCAGGCACTCGAGTCGCTGGGCTGTGCGCACATTGCCATTCCCTGCAACACGTCGCACTACTTCTACGACCAGATCCAGTCGTTTACGAAGGTGCCGATTATTCACATGCCGCGTGAGTCGGTGCGCTATGCCCTTGCGGGTGCGGTGATAGGGGAGTGCGAGTTCGACCCCAACCTGAGTATGCCGGCCGAGTCGGTGCACAAGATTGGCATTATGGGCACCGACGGAACCGTGGGCGCGGGCGTCTACGGCCGCGAATGCGAGGCTGCGGGTGTTGAGGTCGTCTATCCCAGCGAGAAACGTCAGAACGATGTGATGTCGCTTATCTACGATGATGTGAAGGCCGGACGTGAGCCCGATATGGATAAGTTCGACCGCGTGATGTGGGAGTTCGCCCGTAGCGGCTGCGACCGTGTCATTCTGGCCTGCACCGAGCTATCGGTGCTGCAGAAGTATCGAGAGATGCCCGAGATCACCCTCGATGCCATGGATGTCCTGGTGCGCGAATCCATCATCCGCAGCGGCGCCCCCTACCGCCTCTAGCTTCCGACCTGTCAATAAGGGACAGGTTAATTTTGGTAGGTTTTATCTGGTGAAACAGTAAAGGCCTCGGCTCGTTTGGTGCGAGCCGAGGCCTTTTGCGTTGGGCGGTTGCTGTCGGTGGCGAACTAGAACAGGAAGCCGATGGCGATGAGGGCGATGCTGACGATGAGCACGGCGATGTCCAGGCCCTTGATGGGGTAGCGCTTGTACGAGCTGGCGCGTGTACGCAGATAGAAGCCGCGCTGTTCTGCCGCCAAGGCTGTAGCATCGGTCTTGCCCACGCTCGAGATGAGCAGTGGCACGCACAATGGCAGCATGAGCTTAAGCTTCTTGATGGGGTTCTTGGTGTCGTACTCGACGCCGCGTGCGGTCTGCGCTTCCATGATGGCGTTCATCTCCTGACCAAACACCGGGACAAAGCGCAGCGCCGTGGTAAAGGTGAAGGCATAGCGATACGGTACGTGCAGCACCTCGAAGCAGGCGTTGGCAAGGTCGTTGAGCTTGGTCACCATGAGCATGAGGATGAGCGGCAACGCCACACCCAGCAGGCGCAGACAGGCCTTCGATCCTGTGATGAGGCCCGTGTCGGTGATAAAGCCCCACACTATGTTGCCGTCGCGCATAAAGGCCAGCTGGAGCACCAGCATGATAAGCGCGAGCGGAATCAGCAACTTGAGCAGCGAGAACAGACGGTCGACGACACCGGCATAGGCACCCAGCGCAAGGGTGAGTGCCAAAAAGCCCAGCAGCGCCACGTAGGTGTCGGACAAGAAGATGCCGACGATGATGGCGGCGGCGAGGCCCAGTTTGACGACGGGGTTCAGGCGATGCAGTAGCGTATCGCCCGGCATGTAGTCGATGACGTTAACCACGGTGGACCATCTCCTTGGTAATTCGAACGACATCGGTGACCTCGCTCACCTGCGCAAAAGCGGGCGAGACGGAGGATGCCAGGCGACGAGAAAGCTCTATGACCTGGGGAGGCTCCACGTAGGCACGCCGCATGAGATCGATGTTCGAGAATAGCTCGTGCGTGCGGCCGCGGTCGAGGATGTGACCGTCGGCCATTACTACGATACGCTCGGCAAAGTCGGAAACAACTTCCATATCGTGGCAGACCATGATAACGGCGCAGCCGCGCTCGGCCATGGTGCGCACCGTTTCCATGACGGTCATGCACTCGCGGTAATCAAGGCCGCTCGTGGGCTCGTCGAGCACGACGATCTTGGGCTCAACAACTACGACGGAGGCAAGCGCCACCATTTGTCGCTGGCCGCGCGAAAGCGAGAAAGGTGCCTCATCGGCAGGCAGGCCAAAGCGGTCGATAACAAGTTGAGCACGGCGCAGAGCCTCGGCACGGTCGATGCCGGCAAGCTCCAGGCCAAAAGCGACCTCGTCGAGTACGGTATCCTTGCAGATCTGGCGGTCGGGGTTTTGGAAGAGGGTTGCGACTTCGCGGGCGATGCGGCTCGTGGGAACGGTTGCGGTATCCAGCCCCGTAACGCGCACACTGCCCGAGGCGGGCTTAAGCAGGCCCGTGAGCAGCTTGGTGAGCGTGGTCTTGCCGGCACCGTTTTGGCCGACGATGCCCACGAGCTCGCCGGGATAGAGGGTCAGGTTAAGGTCGTGTACGGCGGCGCCGCCATTGGGATAGGCAAACTCAACGTGATCGAAGGTGAGCATGGGCTCGGCGTCCTTGGCATGAGGGCGCAACGACGGTGCATGCGGGGAGCCGGCGGGCGCCTGGGCTTCGCTGGCCGCGCGTGCGGGGTCGACGATGCCCGAAATCAGGCGCTCGGCCTCATCGACATCCAAGCAAGGGGTACCGCTTACCAGGCCATCGGCCTCGAGGCTATTGAAGATACGCGTGACGCGAGGGCAGTCGACGCCGATGGCACGGAGCTCGTCGGTATGCGCGAAGACCTCGTGTGGTTCGCCCTGCAGCGCGATTTCGCCATGGTTGAGCACGAGCACGCGGTTGCAGTACTCCGAGAGCAGGGCGACCTTTTGCTCAACGACGACGATGGTGATTCCAAGTGCGCGGTTTGCCTCACGCAGCGTCTCGAAGACCAGCGTGGAGCTGGCAGGGTCGAGTGCCGCGGTGGGCTCGTCGAGAACCAAGACGCGCGGACGCATGGCGAGGATGGCGGCGATGGCTACCTTTTGCTTCTGTCCGCCCGAGAGGGTGGCAATCTCGCGGTCGCGCAGGTCGCTGATGCCGACGGTCTCGAGCGTTTCGCTCACGCGCTGCTCGATCTGGTCATGGGGGACGCCAAAGTTCTCGAGGCCAAAGAGCATCTCGTCCTCGACGACCGAAGCGACCATCTGCGTGTCGATATCCTGCAGCACACTGCCGACGATTTGCGATACGTCGGTGAGCGAGGCTTCGCAGGTGTCGTGGCCGTCAACCATGACGGACCCAAAGAACGTGCCGGTGTAGTGGTGGGGCACGGCGCCCGACAGGCAGGCGGCAAGCGTGGACTTGCCGGCGCCCGAGGGCCCGATGATGCCGATGAAATCTCCCTTGTTCACGCCGAGTGAGATGTGGCTGAGCGCCTGCTCGGTCTGCGTGCCATAGGAGAACGAGACATCGTCGACGTTGATGATCGTTTCCATGGATACCTTTCATAGTCATCGGGGACGTTCTTTAATGACTAGTCGTTTAAGAACGTCCCCAAGAGCTAGTTGTTTGGGACAGTCTTTGGTGGTGGAGCACGGAGACGGCTTTACGAGGGGCCCCAGGTTGGCGCGAAAGAGGAGCGAAACGTACTTGGGTACGCGAGCGACGAATGAACGCCAAGATGGGGTGGCTCGTAAAGCCGAGTGGGTTAGTTGAGCTTCAGGGCCTTCTGAATGGGCAGGTAGAGGGCGCCGACCAGAATGGCGTTAAAGACGGCGGTCATGGCGACGACGGGCAACATGGCGGCGGCGAGCTCGCCCACCACGCCGAGCATGGCCATCTTGATGACCATGAAGATGACGCCGGAGACAAAGGTGGTCACGAAGGTTGCGACAATGGCGATGGCGGGCTTGACCTGACCGTTCTTGCCGGCGGCGTTGACGATGCCGGCCATGAGCATGGCGGCGATGCCCTCGGCGGCAAAATCGACGAACGGCGAAGTGGTGGTGATCTGGATCACGGCAGCCGAGATGAGGCCAATGACGAGCGCCTGGCCGATGTTGGGGCGAACGACCAGGATGGTGAGGCAGAAGGCCGAGATGATGAACTCGGGGCTGATCATGCCGCCCGAGATGCCCGAGATTGCCTTGCCGACGGTGAAGTTGAGGATGAAGCCGGCGGCGAGCAGGATGGCGAGCAAGACGAGGGCGCGGACATCGAGTTTGCCGCGATCGGCGGTCTGGACGGTGCGGGGCTGGGTGGCGGTGGTGTTCTGAGACATGGTGAAAATCCTTTCGGAAGGGGATTGCAAGAGAAAAGCGGAGGCGCGTGATGCGAATGCGATCGGGCTCGAGATAGAAAAAGGCCCCCGGTCGAAACCGGAGGCCTTCCAATCACCTAGAGCGCAAAAACAGGCGTGAGGGACTCACTGTCGACCGATCGTATTCGCATCACGCCACCACCAGTTGTTGAGAGACTTCATCGTGTTCTTCATGTTGGTGGCTCCTTTCGTGATGCCGTGGCGCGGTAGCACCTGATTGCTGTTGCGCTGCACTATAGCACAGCGAAGTGTGTGCGGGGAAATCTTTTTTAAAAAGATTTCAGGCGGGTTTCCCGTCGGTCAAAAGAGCGGGCTAAGCGGGCGAGGCTGCCATTGCTGCCTTGCCCGCTCAGCTAGGACGTTACTCCTTGTTGCGACGGTAGAGGAAGTAACCACCGGCGGAGATGACGGCAACGCCAGCGATGGCGAATGCAGCCACCATGCGGCCATCAAAACGATCGCCAGTGGTGGGCAGGCCGCCCTTGGTGTTCGTTTTGTTGGTGGTTACTGTGGTCGTGGTGTCCGACTTGCCAGGCTTCTCGGGCTTGGTGGTGGGCTGCTCGGGCTTAGCGGGCTGCTCGGGGG
>UQOQ01000004.1:0-93879 GCA_900542715.1 uncultured Collinsella sp. | reverse complement strand
GGTCTCGTGGGCGCCGTTCCCTACTTGCTGCCTAACTACCAGAACGCCACGGTGACGTTCGTGAACGGCGGTAGCGTTGAAGCAGATATCGCCGGAGGTTTCGCGGGAGACTTCCAGGGCGGTAAGGTCAATATCTACACCGACGATGACCTCAAGGACGCAACGGGTGCGTACGCCCGTGCGAAGACCGCGGCCGAGCAGTCCCCCTGGGGCGTCATCAACATCGACCACGTGACAGGCGGCGCGTACGCTGGCGGCTGGGGTGGTCGCGTGACCTCGGGTGCGCTCGCGAGCGCGGGCAAGGGCGGAATCAGCCTGCTCGGCAAACTCGGCACAGTGGATATCGCCCAGCTGCTCGACGTGGTCGAGGGGTACGTGCCCCTCATCAACCGCTCCGGCGTGCTGTCGAACGCGGACACGGTGGCCGCGGATGCCTCGGGCGCCAGGCCGAGCGATGCCGCCAACCCTGGCCTCGTCGTCTCTGCCTCGCGCCTCGATGACACGGCCTCCCAGTCCGGCACGGCCGGCGGCTATATCGGCTATGGCTCCGGCGTGCAGGTGAGCCACTCCAACGTGACGCAACTGCGCCATACCGCGGTGACCGAGCCGAAGGATCTCGAGGGCACGGACGGCAGCAGCTACTTCGGTAATAAGAGCTCCTACGCCGTCACCGCCCCGCGCTACGCCGGCGGATACATCGGCCACATGGACGTGGGCTCTGCGGCCTCCGTGGGCGACGGCCTGTCGTTGCTGGGAACGAGCCTGCGGCTCACCGACGTGCTCGGCGTGGTGCGTGCCGTGGTCTCCACCATCGAGCACTCCGACGTGACGGGCGGCACGGGCGGTTTCGCCGTGCGCGCGAGCTCCGGTGCCACGGGCTCCGAGATCGGCGACGCGGGCGGTTTCGCGGGCCTTGTCTCCGGCGGGCACATCCAGGATTCAAACTCCTACAACTTCTCCTACGTGATCGGCCAGATTTCGGCGGGCGGCTATGCCGGGCAGATCGAGCCGGGCGACGTGGCGCGCGTGCTGGGCGAGCTGAACACCGGTAAGGACAACGAGTCCGCACTGGCCGAGCTGCTGCACGGCCTGGTGAGCACCAACGGCGCCCTCGCGTCGCTCGTGCAGGACTTCGTGCCCACGGTTCGCAACTCCGAGACCACGTCCATCCCCTGCGGCGGCGCCGTGCGCGCGCAGGCCGCCAGCACCGAGAGCGTGCAGCGCGGCATGGCAGGCGGCTACGTGGGGCATAACCTCGGCGGTCACATCTGGGGCACCAGCAACGCGCCGTGGACGAGCGCCGCGTCGTGGGAGTCCGAGAAGGACGGCAGCAACCACTACACCGGCACCCGGCGCGACGCCATGGCCGAGCGCATCCGCAGCGTCTACGGCGCCGAGATGGCCGGTGGTTTCACGGGCTATATGGAGCCTGGCGACACTGCCAAGACGGGGAGCGTCAGCCTGCTCTTCGGCCTGGTGAAGGCCAACAATATCCTGGGCGCTCTGCAGGTGGCCTATCCCACCGAGGAGAACACGCAGGTCACGGGCCCCGTGCGCGGCATCAGCCTCGAGACGTGGAATAGCTGGTCTCAGCACGTTGCCTCTAAGGGCTACTATGGCGGCGATTTCTACGGCAAGACGTTCACCACCGAGGATGAGCTCGCGGCCTTCCTCGCTGATTACGTCTATGGTACTAATGTGGTTGCTGGGCGCGCTGCATACGAGAACAAGGCGAACACCATGCACGGCGGTGTGGCCGGCGGCTACGTGGGCCTCATGCGCGGTGGCACCGTCACCAACGGCCGGGCCTTCGACACCAAGACCGTGCGCGCCATGCGCGCGGCGGGTGGATTTGCCGGCCGCATGGAGACGGGCGGTGCCGTGGAGCTGGGCGGCGTGAAGGTGCTCGGACTGAACCTCAACCTCGGCCAGCTGCTCAACGTGGCCCAGGTGCTCGTTCCGGTGGTGAAGAGCTCCAGCGTGCAGGGCTTCCGCACGGGTATGGCCGTCAAGGCTACGGGAACCGATTTCAAGCACGAGACCGGCTTTGCCGGCGGCTACGTGGGCTACGCCTCTGGCGCGCAGCTGTGGGGCGATGCCACGTTCTCCGATGCCGACAAGGATGCCAACCGCTGGTCCATCGGCGCCACGCATGGCGGCTACACCGCTACGGGCGACAACGTCACCAACCTGCGCAAGGTCTCGGGCGCTAACTGCGTGGGCGGCTACGCGGGCCTCATGACGGCCGCGGGCGTGGCGGACGTGAACACGAATGCGTCTTCGGGTCTGCTGCAGAAGATCCTGGACAGCATCATCTCCACGCCGAACGACCTCGCGCAGGTGCTGAACGCCACGGTCTCCACCGTGCGCGGTGCGAGTGTCTCCGCCGTGACGGCGGGGGATGGCGCGACCGAGGCCCAGCAGAACGCCGCAGCCTGGGGTTTCACAGTCGACGGCTCCTATAAGGAAGGCAACGCCACCAAGTACGCCCGCGCGGCGGGCGGCTTCGCGGGATCGATGAAGGCCGTGGTCGCGGGCACGAAGGACCGGGACGAGGGCGCAACGGACGCCGTTACCAACACACTGCAGGTCATCGGCCTGCGCGGCGTGGAGGGCGGCCAGTACGCGGGCGGATTCTTCGGCCAGGCGGACATCGAGAGCGTGGCCTCCGTGGCGGGCGGCGACGGCGATGCCAACGGCGACCAGTCCACGAGCCTGCTGCTCAAGCTGCTGAAGGCTGGCAACATCTCCGCGCTCGACGCCTTCCGCACCTACGTGTACCACGCGAACGTGGCGGGCGTGGCAGACGGCTTCCAGGTCCGCGCGCACGATGCCAGCAAGCAAGGCATGCTCGATTCCACGCGCTTCACAGGCGTGGCCGGTGGCTTCGGCGGCGCGCTCATCAACGGCAGCGTGAAGAACGCGACCGTCGCCAACCTGTCCTCCGTGGAGGGCGTCAACTACACGGGCGGCTTCATCGGGCATCTGGGCAAGGGTGGCACGGTGGACGCGGACAAGGTCGGCGTCCTGTCGAACCTCAACCTCCTCGGCGCCACCGCGGGCGTGCTCGACATCTGGGGCTCCCACGTCGAGAACTCCAGCGTGACGGGCATCGCCGACGGCTACACGGTGACGTCGACGCATCGGGGCGCTGACTACGGCCGCGGCACCGAGGCCGCGAGCGGTCGCGAGGCCGCGGGCGGTTTCGCGGGCTACGCCGACCTGGCGCGCGTGAAGGACTGCACGGTCACCAACCTCAAGAAGGTCGCGAGCGGTGAGGTCGCCGGCGGCTTCGTGGGCGAGACCAAGCGTGCATACCTGGTGGATGCGCAGGTTAGCTCCGTGCTGGTGGACGGTCTGCTGGTGATCGTGAACGCGCTGCTGAAGCTACTCTACGCGAATCAGCTCCAGAACCTGGGCGTCATCGACATAGGCAAGTGGTTCCCCGGCGTGAGCAAGGTCTTCGACCTCAAGGTGCTCGCCGAGGGCGAGACGCTCTACGTGAACCTCTTCGGCCTGAAGGTCGGCGTGGCGCTGTCCCGCGCGGATACCGAGTACAAGCAGCAGACTGACGTGGCGATCATCACCATCGGCGACTCCACCATCAAGCTGCCGTGTACGGAAAAAGGCGGCGTGGACACCAAGGGCGATCGCGCCAACATCGACGCGCAGCTCATCAAGGGCAACCGCACGCGTGTGGAGAACTCCTCGGTCACGGGTATCGCGGTGGGCTATGACGTCTTCGGCGGCGGCGCGAGCCAGGCTGAGAACGGCGACGGGCTTGACGGCCTTACCACGGGCTACGCGGGCGGTTTCGCCGGCCTGAACGACGAAGGCGTACTCGCGAACGACCACATGGTGCTCGCCGACGTGATCCGCGGCACGAGCGGCCTGGTGGACCCCTTCGCCAACACCAAGCTCAAGAGCGTGTGGGACTTCAACTCCATGAGCGACATCGTGGGCGAGAAGGACGGCAACTACAACTCGTACAAGATCTACCGCTCCAGGAACGAGAGCCTGGCCGACGCATTCACGTCGAACAGCAAGAGTGGGGCGGCGAGCGCCACCTTCGCCAAGCGCGATGGCAACGCCGATGGCACCGGCATGGATGCCTTCACGGTGAGCCTGTTGAAGCCGGTGGACGCGAGCGGCAAGGCCTCCGTCAACACCTACGATGGCACCGTGCCCACGAGCGAGGCGTCCGGTGACGCGGACACCGCTTGGCTCGGCATCAAGGACGCCGTGCGCCAGAATGCGGACGGTAGCCAGAGGCAGGAGCTCAAGGCCTATGAATCCGCCGCCAAGGCCGTGCTGATGCGGGACACCCCGGTGTCCGACAACGCCGGCGGCATCACGCCCGAGCCGGGCGAGGGGCAGGATCCGTGCGACACCTACGTGAAGCTCACGCTGCAAAAGGTGTGGGATGACCAAGGCAACAAGGCCGGCCTGCGGCCTGCGAGCATCAAGCTGACCGTGGTTGCGTCGTACAAGGACGCTGCCGGGAATGTCGTGACGCCCGCGATCACGCTGAAGGATGGGTCGACCTGGACGAACCCGCACGAGGTGGAGCTGACCGGTAAGGACGCATCCAACTGGTCCGACACCTGGCGCACGGTGATCGAGGGGCTGCCGGTGGCGGTGAAGGACGCTGACGGCGCCACACATTACCTGAACTATGCCGTGCAAGGTGAGGCCGTGAATGATGGCGCCGCCGCGCAGCCTGGCGTGCGGTTCGGCAAGGTCGAGGGCGGCAACACCGCGTACGTGCCGCCCGAGCAGGCCGGCTACAGCTCCGCGGTGGGCTCCGAGGCCAACACTCTCACGATCACCGTCACCAACACCCATCGCGATCCCCTGCCCGACACGGGCGGCCGCGGCATCTGGCTGTTCCTGATGATCGGTGCGGCGGTGGGCTGCGCCGGGGCCTATGAGGCATGGCGTCGACGGCGCGCGGGACAGCTCGCCGTGGCGGGCGCCCCGACTGCGGGCGCTACGGTTACCGCGCTGCAGCCGCGGCCGGTCGGGGGCCACTTCCGTGACGGGGGTGCGCGATGAGCGGTTCTGTGAGCTGCCTGCGGCGCACGGGCGTGCACAGCAGGGGAGGGCGCTTCGTGCGGTCTCCGGGGGTTCCGCCTGACGGGCCGCCGCTGCGCGCGAGGTGAGCGGATGCGTATGCATATCAACGCGAGCCGGCGAGTTCGGCGTCGCGAGGTAATAGCTATGGAATCAATTGGGGAGATAGCGAGAAAGGAAACAAGATGACCACTATCTTCAAGAAGACGGCTGCGCTGTTTGCGCTTGTCGCCGTGGTGCTGGCCGGCGTCGTGGTCGCCGCGCCTGCGTATGCTGTCGGGACCGGCAAGCTCACAGTGACGAGCAGCGATGCCGGGTTCAACGGTGCCAAGGTCGACGCGTGGCAGATGTTCACGGCGACAAAGAACGGCAGCACGTACACGTTGGAGGTTGTTGACAGCTGGAAGGGCTTCTTCACGAATACGGCTGAAGGTTATCCTAGCATCACGGATGACAAGGACTTCAACGCGAATGCCTCTGATTACGTGCGCAACCTGGGTAAAGCCGATTCTGATAAGGTGACCAAGTTCGCCAAGAAGGCCGCCAAGTGGGCCAAGGACAACTCCATTCCTACCACTAAGCAGGCTACCGCTACGGCGTCTGGCTCGAACTACACCGCCACGTTCTCCGGTCTCGATTTCGGTTACTACCTGGTGAAGCCCTACGCTTCCGGTGAGAAGGACGGCAGCACTCGCGGTACCGACGCTATGCTCATCAGTGTCGTCGACGAAAATGCCACCATTACCCTCAAGAACACCTACCCGACCGTTGACAAGAAGGTCGAGAACAGCAAGGGCAACGGCGCTCAAGTGGGCGACAAGGTCACCTTCACGCTGACCTCCAAGGTGCCCGACACCTCCGAGTTCGATCACTACACCTTCAAGCTACTCGATACCATGTCCCAGGGCCTGACCTTCAACAGGGATGCCGAGATCACCATTGGCGGCACCAAGCTGACGGCCGGGACGGACTACACCGTGACGCCGCCCTCCACGGATAACAACAACACCGTCACCTTCGACCTTTCCACCTACATCAAGCCTGAGAGCGGCACCTCAGCTGCCAAGGCTGGCGACACCATCACCGTCACCTACAGCGCGACGCTGAACGAGAAGGCCGAGACCAGCACGACCGGCAATGGCAACACCAACTCCGCCAAGGTCCAGTACACCAACGGCCCCAACACCACCGATTTCGGCGAGTCCACTCCGTCCGAGACCCACACCTACACCTTCGGCTTCGACCTGAAGAAGGTCGACGGCGACAATCAGGCTCTTGCCGGTGCCAAGTTCTCCCTGTACAAGAAGGGCTCTACCGAAGCCATCCAGTTCGTGACGGCCGCTGATGGTGCCTATCGCGTGGCCACCAACGCCGACGCCGGCGAAAAGGTCACCGAGGTCGAGACGCCTGAGAGCGGCATCATCAAGTTCACCGGCCTCGACGACGGCGAGTACACGCTGAAAGAGACCCAGGCTCCGACCGACTACAACAAGGCCGCCGACACCGAGATTAAGATCACGGCGAAATACGAGACGGACGGTACGCTCGGCACCTGGACCGTCACCAACAAGGGCAACGATGGCTTCGTCACCATCGTCAACCGCAAGGGCACCCTGCTGCCCTCCACCGGTGGCATGGGCACCATCGTCTTCACCGTCGCGGGTGCTGCCGTGGTCATCGCCGGCGTGGCGTGGACCATCGCCCGTCGTCGCGCTCAGAACTAGCGCAGAGCCTGGGCTGGATCGTTGAAGCGCCTGCGCGACATACTTCCCCTGATCGTGGTGCTGGTGGGGCTGGCCATCATGGCGTACCCCACCATCTCGAACTTCCTTGTGGAGCGCAACGCCTCCCGGGTGGTCTCGGGCTACGAAAAGGCCGTGTCGGGCCTCTCCGACGAGGACGCCCAGGCCATGATGGATGCCGCGCGGGCGTACAATGCCCAGCTTGCGGGACTTGCCGGCATCTCCGCCGATCAAGGCGGCGCGGATGCCGGCACCGTCTCGTCCACGCAGCTGCGCGAGCAATACAGCCAGCTGCTCAACCTCAACGGCGACGGCGTGATGGGCTACATTACCATCCCGCGTCTGGATGAGACGCTGCCCATCTACCACGGCACCGACGAGGCCACGCTCCAGGTGGGCGTGGGCCACATCGACACGTCGTCGCTGCCCGTGGGCGGGGCCAGCACGCACGCGGCGCTGTCCGGCCATCGCGGGCTGCCGTCCGCCAAGCTGTTCACGGACCTGGACCGGATGAAAAAGGGCGACATCTTCTTCGTCCGCGTGCTCAAGAGCACGTTCGCCTACCAGGTCGACCAGATCGAGACCGTCCTGCCCGACCAGACGGAATCGCTCAACATCACCGCCGGGGACGACTACCTGACCCTCGTCACCTGTACACCGTACGGCATAAATTCTCATCGTCTGCTGGTGAGAGGGCATGCCATACCGTATACGGCTGACATGGATTCGCAGGTGGGCGTGTCCGGCAATCCCATCAACATTCCGCTGCCGTACCTGGCGCTGATGATCGCGTTGGTGGTGCTTGCCATGCTGCTCGCGTCGATGCTGATCGGACGCGGGATCAAGGCGCGGCGCGACGCCGCCCATGCAGCGGCGGGTTCGCGCGTGGCCGGTGCACGGCAGGCGGGGAGCTCGTGCGACGCGGCTGGCACGGCCGGAGCGCACGGAGCGCACGATTCGACAAGGAGGAGATGCCATGGTGGCAAGCACATGCGATAACGGTACGTGGGCTTCGCGCCGTTTCGGTGGCGGTGCCTTTGCGGGCGCCTGGTTTCGAGCGGTTCGGCGCGCGTGCCTCGCTTTGGCACTCGCCGTCTTCGCGTGTGCCGGGATGCTTGCGGCCGCCGTGGTCGCGCCTCAGGTGGCGGCTGCCGCTCCGAGGGGGTCTGTTTCCCTGTCCGTTGTCGCTGAGGATACTCGTGGCTCTCATCAGCTCGCGGGGGATACGTTCACCCTGGTACGGGTCGCAACGGCGCAGGTATACGACGGCGGCAACGGGCAGTCTGCGGGCGTGGCGTACACCATAGCAGCGGGTTTCGAGCGTTACGACCGCGATTGGGCGTCGCTGACCGCGTCTGACGTCGCTGCCGCGGCGCGTGAACTGGCGCAGGCCTCGCGCGATGCGGGGTCGCTTGATGCCGGCGTGTCGCAGAGGGTGTCGGAGGGTGCGCGAAGGCTGACGTTTTCCGGTCTCGATAGCGGCCTGTACCTAGTGGTACGAACCGGTGTGGCCGATGCCAACAAGGGCCTGACCTGCGATCCCGTACTGGTCTCCGTGCCGCAGTTAGAGGACGGCGCGTTTGCCTATGATGTGGACGTCGATCCTAAATTCGAGTGGGCGGATGTCGACCATCCCGGTGGCAACGGTGGTGGCGCTGAGGCCGATCGCGGCACGCCTGGCTGGTTGCCCACGACCGGCGACTACGTTATTGGCGTGGTATGCCTGCTGGTGGCAGGCGGTTCCATCGCCATCCTCATCGGCCGCCGCCTGCGCGAAAAGCGCGCCTGAGTGGGACAAAGGCGCCCCGTCCCATCCACAACAAAAGCCCGCCAGCAGCTTGTGATGAACTGCCGGCGGGCTTACTTGTCCGTTGGGAATGCGCAGCGTTACACGCGCGTGGCATCCTTGGGGCTCATGGTCATGCTCTGGAAGCGGTTCTCCATGTAGTCGTTATCGAAATACTTGCCGTAGAACTGTGCGACGGGAATGTCCGGCTCCGTGCCGTTAACGCGCTGGTACCAGTAGTCGAGCGACTGCAGCGTCATGACGCCGTCGACCAGCATAATGACGGTAAAGATGACGGTGGCCGAGTAGCGGCTCTTCCAGGGGATCTTGTTGATGAGCTTAAGCAGCCTCGGCAGCAGCAGCTTGATCCAGATAAGGCCACCCAGACCCCACAGGCAGGCAAAACCCGTGCAGGTGCGTCCGCCCGTGAGGACCACGAGCGGATCGGGCAAACCGAACAGCGTTATGTGCGAGTAGCTCCACGAGACCACGCCAAACGCGGTCTGCATAAACCAGCCCACGAACACCTCAAAG
This sequence comes from uncultured Collinsella sp., assembly GCA_900542715.1. Taxonomy (GTDB): domain Bacteria; phylum Actinomycetota; class Coriobacteriia; order Coriobacteriales; family Coriobacteriaceae; genus Collinsella. Next base: position 84,744 of record UQOQ01000004.1, on the reverse strand, counting down.
CTCGCGCCGAGCACAGCGCTCACCAGGAAAATGATGATGGGGTTCTTTTTGTAGAAGCGGTTGAGCACCATGGTCATGAGCACGGCGCCAAATCCGTAGATGGGGCTGAAAGGGCCAAACAGCATGCCGGCGCGGTCCTGGTAGACGCCCGGTTCGTTGACCGTCATGTGCCAGATGTCCTCCAAGATAAGTCCCAGTACGCAGCAGACGAAGAATACCCAGAACAGGTTGAAGTAGTTGAGCTTGATGTAGCCTTCGCCGGTCTCATCGCGGCCGAGCATGCCCTCGGCGGCGGCATCGCGGTCGAGCATCTCCTGCAGGCGGCGCTGCAGCTCGCGCTCCTGACGAAGCGTGGGGTCGACGGTGGCCGAAAGCGCGATGAGGATGCCGAGCTGAATAGCGGGACGCAGCAAGAAGGGCCCGATACCCTGGAGCATCACATCGACCAAAAGCTCGACGACGGTAAACGCGATAAGGATATAGGACAGACGGGCGGCATTGCGGCGCTGGTTCTTGATAAGGTCCAGGCCAAAGATGATTAGGATGACGGCACTTGCCGCAGAGAGCATGATGCCGGCGACGATAAGGCCGACCGCGATGAGCATGTTGTCGCCGAGCTTGTCGGCGGCGTTGCCGTTGATGAGCGCGGTGATGACCTGCCACATAAAGGTGCCGACCGACGGGAGCGTGCCCACGCCGGACAGGATGCACAGAGCGGCGTACACCTTAATGATGAGGGGGATCTTCTTGACCTCCGTGGCGCTGGGAACACGGGGATCGAGTTCGTTTCGACCCATACATAACCTTTCTCGCTTTGTTGCCGGTTATAAGGATACGCCGCCGACCTGCCAAAAGACAGGACGAACGTCCCAATTGCAACTTTGTAATCCCCAACGGTGGACGCGGCGGCCATCTGGGGGGCGCGGGCGCTTGCACTGGACAGACCGATAAAATGTTTGGCAACAAAACGGATTATTAGCTCGGTGGGCTTTTAAAAAGCGCTGCTCATGCGCTGGGGAGCGCGTCGCGCCGTGCGTATAATAAGGCGGGTAACGCCAAAATACGAGGCTCTGAGGGGATGCCATGTCTCAAGAAACCATCCGCGCGGCCGAGCGTGCCGCGGGACAGGTGAACGCCATGTCGACGTATGATCCGGACTCCGACCAGCTGCATGAGGAATGCGGCGTTTTTGGTGTCTGGGCGCCCGATCGCGACGTGGCTCGACTGACGTACTTTGGCCTGCGTGCACTGCAGCACCGTGGCCAAGAATCGGCGGGAATCGCTGTTGGTGACGGCGGTACGGTTATGGTCCGCAAGGATCTGGGCCTGCTCGACCGCGTGTTCTCCAATGCCGACTTGTCGACGCTCTCCGGTCAGCTGGCCGTGGGTCATGTGCGCTACGGCACCGCCGGTGCCAAAAGCTGGGAAGCCTCTCAGCCGCACCTCTCTACCATCAATAGCGTCATTATCGCGCTCGCGCACAACGGCACCCTCGTCAACACCGACGAGCTGCGTCGTCAGCTGATCGAGCTGGGCGTGCCGTTCCTCTCCAACTCGGATTCCGAGGTCGCGACCAAACTCATCGGCTACTTTACTCAGCGTACGGGCCACCTGCGCGAGGGCATTCGCAAGACCATGGAGCTCGTGCGCGGCGGTTATGCCATGACGCTCATCAACGAGCAGGCGCTCTACGCATTCCGCGATCCGCATGGCATTCGCCCGCTGGTGCTGGGCAAGCTGGTGGACGAGGGCCTGGACCAGGCCGATGCCGCATCCGTTTCGCAGCTGCCGTCGCAGGACGGCGCCGCGACGGTTGACGCCACCACCCATGTCACCCGCGCCGGCGGCTGGGTCGTTGCGTCCGAGACCTGCGCACTCGACATCGTGGGTGCCGAGTACGTCCGTGACGTCCGTCCCGGTGAGATTTTGCGCATCAGCGCCGAGGGCCTTGTGTCCGAGCAGGGCGTGCCTGCCGCCGAGGAGCCTGCTAACTGCATCTTTGAGCAGGTCTACTTCGCTCGCCCCGATTCCATCATGAACGGCAAGAGCGTCTACGCTTGCCGTTATGACATGGGTCGTCAGCTGGCACATGAGGAGCCCGTCGAGGCCGACCTGGTCATCGGCGTGCCCGACTCCGGCCTGCCGCCCGCGGAGGGCTATTCGCACGAGAGTGGCATTCCCTTTGGTGAGGGCCTTATCAAGAACCGCTACGTGGGTCGTACGTTTATCGAGCCTACGCAGGAGCTGCGTGCCATGGGCGTGCGTATGAAACTCAACCCGCTGCGCGACAACATCGAGGGCAAGCGCCTGGTCGTCATCGACGACTCCATTGTGCGCGGCACCACCATGGTGCAGCTCGTCAAGATGCTGCGCAACGCCGGCGCCAAGGAGATTCACATTCGCATCAACTCGCCCGAGGTCATCTGGCCGTGCTTCTACGGTATCGATACCGACGTGCAGTCGCAGCTTATCAGCGCCAACAAGACGGTCGACGAGATTTGCGAGTATATCGGCGCCGATTCGCTGGCCTTCCTTTCGGTCGAGGGCCTGCTTAAGGTCATGCCCAAGGGCGGCTACTGCGACGCGTGCTTTACCGGCCGCTATCCCGTGGCGATTCCCGATAGCTTTGGCCGCGACAAGTTTATGGAGGGCTTTAAGCCCCGCAACCTGGACAAGCCGCTGTACTTTGACGACGACGCCGTGGTCGAGAAATACGACGATCGCAGCTGGGAAGAGGAGCACGGCGAGGCCTAAAACCTGCCATGTGGGGACAGGTTTATTTTGGTAGGTTTTACCTGCTGTTTTGTTGATATGACGGCGCGTGCTGTTATGGCGCGCGCCGAAATGAACGCAACTATGAGCACCGTTTGGCGCCCGCGCGGCGCCACGGTAGTGGGAGAGGAAGGCTCAGATGAGCGACAGCAAGCATGTGACGTACGAGGACGCCGGCGTCGATACCGCCGAGGGCGGCCGCGCCGTCGACGCTATTAAGCAGATGGTCAAGGACACCAACCGCCCCGAGGTCATCGGCGGCATCGGTGGCTTTGGTGGCCTGTTCTCGGCCGCCGCGCTTAAGGATATGGAAGACCCGATCCTGATCAGCGGTACCGACGGTGTGGGCACCAAGCTCGTGCTCGCCCAGATCATGGATCGTCACGAGACGGTGGGCCAGGACCTGGTCGCTATGTGCGTCAACGACATTCTGGCTTCGGGCGCCGAGCCGCTGTTCTTCCTGGACTACATTGCCATCGGTCACATCGAGGCCGAGCACATGGCAAAGATTATCAAGGGTGTGGCCGACGGCTGCAAGCTCGCGGGCTGCGCGCTCGTGGGCGGCGAGATGGCCGAGCACCCCGGCGTTATGGTTCCTGCCGACTACGACCTTGCTGGATTTACCGTGGGCGTCGTCGACCGTCCCAAGATGCTCGACCCCGCAAACGTCCGCCCGGGCGATGTGATCCTGGGCCTGCCTTCCACCGGCGTGCACTCCAACGGATACTCACTCGTGCGCAAGGTCATCGGTGTCGACGGCATCAAGCCGGGCACGCCCGAGGCTGCCGCTAAGGCAGAGGAACTGAGCCGTCCGCTCGAGGAACTCGGCGGCGCATCGCTGGCAGACGCCCTGCTGGCTCCCACGCGCATCTACGTCAAGCCGATCCTGGAGCTGCTCCGCGGTGGCGCCAGCGTGCACGCCATCGCCCACATCACCGGCGGCGGTATTACCGAGAACCTCAACCGCGCGCTCGCCGACGACGTCGACGCCGTGGTCACCCGCAACGGCGCCGAGATGGGCTGGGATGTTCCGCCCGTCATCACCTACGTGTCGCGTCAGGCCGAGCTCGCGCCCAACGAGGCATGCAAGACCTTCAACATGGGCGTCGGCCTGTGCCTGATCGTCGCCCCCGAGGACGAGGCCGCGGTTACCGAAGCCCTGGTCGCGCTGGGCGAGAAGCCGTTCCGCGTGGGCGAGTGCGTCGAGGGTTCCGGTAAGGTCGTGTACTCCGATGAGCGCTAACGAGCAGATGGCTGCCGCCGAGGGCCTGGACTTTGTGCCCTATACCCGTCCGACCGGCACCGATACGGCCGAGCCGCTCAAGATCGGTGTGCTCATCAGCGGTTCGGGTACCAACCTGCAGGCGCTGATCGATCTGATCGCCGCCGGTAAGCTCAACGCCTCGATTGAGCTTGTGGTGTCGAGCCGTCCTTCGGCTAAGGGTTTGCAGCGCGCTGAGCGCGCGGGCATCCAGACGCTCACGCTGTCCAAGGATGTCTATGCCGACCCTATTGCCGCCGACGAGATCATCGCGCACGAGCTGCTCGAGCGCGGCTGCGAGTATGTGGTCATGGCCGGCTACATGCGCATGGTGCACACACCGCTGCTGGCGGCGTTTCCCAACCGCGTGGTCAACTTGCATCCGGCGCTGCTGCCGAGCTTTACCGGTGCCCATGCGATCGACGACGCGTTTGCGCGCGGCGTCAAGGTGACCGGCGTGACCGTGCATTTTGCCAACGAGGTCTACGACAACGGTCCCATCATCGCCCAGCGTGCGCTGGCTGTTGAGGAGGGCTGGGATGTCGACACGCTCGAGGAGCACATCCACGCGATTGAGCATGTGCTGTATCCCGAGGTCGTGCAAATGCTCGCTGACGGTCGCGTCCACGTGCTGGAGAGCGGCAAGGTCGCAATTGACGCGCCTCGCGGCTAGTGGCGCACAGTACAATTTAGCCGAGTAGTCAGGGTGGTCATTGGCGCCAAGGCGCGCGTGGCCACCTTTTGTTTTGGGTAGTCACCTGCGACGTTCTTGAATGACTAGGTGAGAGAGGTGAGCGCATGGCGGATAACGAAGCGCTGTTTACGCCTGAGCTGGTGTTTTTTGATTGGGAGTGTGCGACGCCGGATGAGGTGTTCGCGCGGCTTGAGGGAGAGCTTGCTCCGCGCGGCTACATTGCCGACGGTTGGTTCGACGCCGTTCGCACGCGCGAGGATGCCTATCCCACGGGTCTTGCCATGCCGGCGGCAAACATTGCCATTCCGCATACCGATCCGGGGTTTGTGGCCAAGCCCTATATCGCGGTGGTGAAGCCCGCCGCGCCCGTGACATTTAACGCTATGGCTGGCATGGGCGCTCCGGTGCCGGCGCAGATCGTCATCAATTTGGGTATTGCCGAGCCGGGCGGCCAGGTCGAGGCCCTGCAGGCGCTCATGAACATCTTTATGGACGCCGATGCTGCGGCCGACGTGCTCGGCCAAACCACGTCCCAGGGCATGGTCGACGCTATCCGCCGTCACTTCTAAGGTGCCGGCTGCCAGAGCTGTCCCCTTTGCACCAAAATGGTGCAGATTAACCTGTCACCAATGCACCAAGCGTGCCGCGGGGGCTGCGTTGTGACACAATGGCGTTTGTTCGATTCGTTATGCGAAAGGCCAACTATGGCAAATAAGAAAAAGAACCCCGCACCCGAGCCGACGCCCGAGCAGCAGGCTCGCGCCGCCTCCAGCTCTCGCAAGAAGCAGCGCAAGACCCGCGTGTCCAAGACCGTCAAGATCGTCCTGGTGGTTATTGGCGTGCTGGCAATGCTGCTTTCTGTCTCGGCCATGGCGTGCTCCGGCCTTATGTCGCAGGCCGAGGACACCTCGGGCTACAAGCTGACCGGCGGTGTTGCTGCCACTATCAACGGCACCAACCTCACCGAGGACACCGTGACCAAGCAGATCATGAGCATGCGCACGTCCTACGGCTACACCAAGGACAAGGACTGGGCGCAGTATCTGGTCGACAACGACCTCACGCCCAAGAAGTACCGCAAGCAACTCATCGACTCCTACACGCAGCAGATTCTGCTTCAACAGGCACAGAAGGAGAACGGCGTGACGGTGTCGGACGAGGAGGTTGAGAAGGCTTGGAAGGACGCGTGCAAGAGCGCGGGCGGTGCCAAGGCCTTTAAGAAGACCCTCAAGACCTACGGCTATACCGAGGATACCTACAAGGATTCGCTCAAGGAGAGTCTGGCGCAGCAGAAACTCAAGGATGCCGTCGCGCCCACGAGCAAGCCCAAGGACAGCGAGATCGTCGATTACATCAACGAAAACCTGTCCAGCTACAACGACGCCCGCCGCTCGTCGAACATCCTGATCAAGGTTGATTCCGACGCTTCCGACGAGGACAAGGCTGCCGCCAAGGCCAAGGCGCAGGAGTGCCTGGACAAGATCAACTCCGGTGAGCTGAGCTTTGAGGACGCCGTTGAGCAGTACTCCGAGGACACCGGTTCCAAGGAGAAGAAGGGCGATGTGGGCTGGGATAAGCTCACCACCTTTGTCGACAGCTACCAGACGGCGCTCGAGGGGCTCAACAAGGGCGACGTGAGCGAAGTCATCGAGTCGACCTATGGCTACCACATCATCAAATGCACTGACTACTTCCATGTCGATAATCAGGTTGATGACATCAACCAGGTGCCCAAGGACATCAAGAAGTACGTTTCCAACGTGGTGAAGACGCAGGCGGCCAGTACTGCATACAGCGAGTGGCTGGAGCAGTACAAGAAAGACGCCGACATTACCGTCAACCCCATGCCCAAGGATGTGCCCTACAACGTGAGCCTGAAGGGCGTCACCAAGAGCTCGACCGACGATTCGTCGACGACTGAGTAATCATGGGGCGGCACTCGCGCGAGTGCCGCCCACGCTATTAGAGAGGATTTGCAGATGACCAACGAAGAGCTGCAGAAGGAAATGATCGCGGCCATGAAGGCTAAGGACAAGGTTCGCCTGTCCATCATTCGCCAGGTCAAGGCCGAGGTGAAGAATATCGAAGTTAACGAGCGCCGCGATGTGACCGAGGAAGACGTCAACAGCATGATCAAGCGTCTGATTAAGCAGACGAGCGAGACGCTGGAGATGTCCATCAAGGCCGGCACCGACCAAGAGCGTACCGACAACCTGACCGAGCAGGTCAAGATTCTGGAGAGCCTTCTGCCCGCGCAGGTTTCGGGCGAGGAGCTCGAGGCCCTGATCGAGCAGGTCATCGCCGAGCTGGGCGCCACGTCCAAGAAGCAGATGGGCCAGGTCATGGGCGCTCTGGGTAAGGCCACTGGCGGCAACTTCGATAAGCCGGCAGCAGCAAAGATCGTTGGAGCCAAACTCGCGTAGGGACCGAGCGGCATATAGTTGATTTTGAGGGGGCGTGACCATTGCGGTCGCGCCCCTTTTTTTGATGGCAGCTGAAGGGCACTCATTGGGGACAGACTTAAATGAGTGCCCACTTCCCGGGTACTCATTTAAGTCTGTCCCCAATGAGTGGGTGGAAGATTGCGGGTTCTTTACGGGAATGTAGTGTGGGCTGCGGAAACGTGGTTCTTTCCGTACAATAGTTCAACTCGTGTAAACGCAGGGAAGGGACATTCATGGCAGACATGATCGAGATCAAGCATCTCAACAAGTACTTTGGCGACCTGCATGTGCTCAAAGATATCAACCTCACCGTCAAGCGCGGCGAGAAGCTCGTAATGATCGGGCCTTCCGGCTCGGGTAAGTCGACGCTCATCCGCTGTGTCGATTATCTTGAGGAGCCCACGTCGGGCGAGGTCATCATCGACGGTACGCCGCTCACTAAGAAGAATCACCTGGAAATGGCTCGCAAATATAGCTCCATGGTGTTTCAGCAGTTCAACCTGTATCCCAACATGACGGTGCTGGGCAATCTGACGCTCGCGCCCATCAAGCTGCAAAAGAAGAGCAAGGAGGAGGCGACCGAGATCGCCGTCGCCGCGCTCAAGCGCGTCGGCATGGCGCATAAGGCCGGCGAGTATCCGCAGAACCTCTCGGGCGGTCAGCAGCAGCGCATCGCCATCGCCCGTGCCCTGTGCACCAAGCAGCCCATCATCCTGTTTGACGAGCCGACCTCGGCGCTCGATCCCGAGATGGTCCAGGAGGTCTTGGACGTAATGATTGAGCTCGCGCAGGAAGACATCACCATGATCTGCGTGACGCACGAGATGGGCTTTGCGCGCCAGGTGGCGGACCGCGTCATCTTTATGGAGGACGGCCGCATCCTGGAGGAGGGCACGCCCGAGCACTTCTTCGATAACCCCGAGAACCCGCGCTGCCGCGAGTTCCTGTCCAAGATTCTGCACTAGGCGCGGTGATGGACATGACGGATATGACGAGGGCGGCCGTGTCGCGCCGTCACTTTTTGCAGCTGGCGGGCGCCGGCATGCTTGCGCTGACGGGGACCGCGCTTACCGGTTGCGGCAACTCCGCCGGCGGCGGCTCCGACAAGGGCTCCAAGCTTGCGGCCATCAAGTCGCGTGGCCACCTGAATGCCGGCGTTAAGAAGGACGTTCCCGGCTACGGTTATTACGACACCGCCAAGGGTCGCTTTGAAGGCATGGAAGTCGATCTGTGCTACCAGATCGCCGCCGCTGTCTTTGGCGTGAGCTACAAGGAGGCCCGTGCCCAGGAACTGGTCGAGTTTACTGACGTAACGCCCAAGACGCGCGGCCCGCTGATCGATAACGGCCAGCTCGACGTGGTCGCGGCGACCTACACCATCACCGACGAACGCAAGAAGAGCTGGGATTTCTCGACGCCGTACCGCACCGACTGCGTGGGCCTCATGGTCAAGAAGCGTTCGGGCTTTACCTCGATTGAGGACCTGGACGGCAAGGTCATCGGCGTGAGCCAGGGTGCTACCACGCAGGGCCTGATCGAGCAGATGATCAAGGACAACGGCTTTAGCTGCGAGCCCGAGTTTAGGGCCTTTAGCGGCTACCCCATCATCAAGAGCTCGCTCGACGCCGGCAATATCGACGTCTTTGCCATGGACCGCTCCACGCTGGCCGGTTACATGAACGAGACCGTTGAGCTGTTGCAGCCCGAGGTCAAGTTTGGCGAGCAGGGCTACGGCGTGGCGACCAAGAAGGGCTGCGACCTTTCGGCCGTGGTCGATCAGGTGATTTGCGATCGTCTGGCCGACGGCTGGCTCGACCAAGAGGTCAAGACCTGGGGTCTTGTATAGGCGCATCGTCCAAGGAAGGAATCAAATGCTCGAAGGATTATTTGACGCCGACCGCTGGTCGACGACATTTCAAAACATGGGGCCCTTCTGGGAGGGCTTTGGCGTGACGCTGCAGGTGGTCGTTGCTGGTCTGCTGCTGTCGCTGGTGCTGGGCACGCTGCTGGGTGTGTTCTCTACCACTCGCTCGCGCGTGCTGCGCGCCATAAGTCGCGTGTACGTGGAGTTTTACCAGAACACCCCGTTGCCCGTACAGGTGCTCTTTATGTACATGGCCGGTCCGCAGTTTTTGCAGGCCATAACCGGTGCCGACCAGCCGGTGCGTATCGCGCCGTTCGTGTTGGGCTTCTTGGGCGTGGGCCTGTATCACGCGGCCTACATTTCGGAGGTCATCCGCACCGGTATCGAGGCGGTTCCGCGCGGTCAGATGGAGGCGGCCCAGAGCCAGGGCTTCACCCGGGCGCAGGCATACTGGTACATCGTACTGCCCCAGACGTTCAAGATCATTCTGCCGCCGCTGTGTAACCAGGCGCTCAACTTGGTCAAGAACACGTCGGTGCTGGCGCTTGTGGCTGGCGGCGACCTTATGTACCGTTCCGACAACTTTGTGAGTCTGTACGGTTACCTGCAGGGATACATCGTCTGCTGCCTTATGTACTTTATCATCTGCTTTCCGCTCGCCATGCTGGTGCAGTGGCTCGAGCGCCGCTCCAAGGAGCGTCCGCGTGGCGTGAGCCTGGCCGAGCTGGGGCTCGACAACGTAGAGGAGGCCTAGCGCATGGAAATCTTCAACGCGACCAACCTGCTCTACATTTGGGGCGGCTTTGTTAAGACAATCGAGATCTCGGCGCTGTCGATCTTTTTCTCGCTCATCTTTGGCACGGTGCTGGCGCTTGTTAAAAGCTATGCGCCCCGCCCGTTCCGTATTTTGGTGAGCGCCTATATCGAGCTGTTCCGTTGCACGCCGAACCTGCTGTGGATTCTGTTTATCTACTTTACGGTGCAGGGTTTGGACATTGTGATTTCGACCATCGCCTTTACGCTGTTTACCAGCGCCGTTATGGCCGAGATCGTGCGCGGCGGCCTCAACTCGATTCCGCGCGGCCAGTTTGAGGCAGCGCAGAGCCAGGGTTTTGGCTTCTTTGCCACCATGCGCTACATCATTCTGCCGCAGACGTTTAAGACGATCATCCCGGCGCTGTTTAGCCAGTGCACGACCGTCATCAAGGACAGCTCGTATCTTTCGGGCATTAACGTGGCCGAGCTCATGTACACGGCAAACGTCGTGATGGCCCATGCGATCGACCTGTCGCAGGTGCTTATGCTCTACGGCCTGGTATTTGCGATGTACTTTGTGCTCAACTTTGGTATCTCGCTGCTGGTTCGCGCATATCAGAGGCGAATGGTGGCAGCGTAGAATGTGGCAAAGGGACAGCCCCTTTGCCACACAGAGAAAGGAATCGCGATGAGCGATCTGGAGAATAAGAAGAATCCTGTGGTCATTACCATCGCGCGCGACTTTGGCGCCGAGGGCCACGAGATTGGTCGCATGCTTGCCGACGAGTTGGGGATTCCGCTGTATGACAACGAGCTGCTGGTGCGTGCGTCGCTGCGCGCGGGCGAGTCGCTCGATAAGATGGCCGCCTATGATGAGCGCCTGGCCGTGGAGAACATGGCGTTTCTGCCCGACCGCTACGATGCGCGTTCGTACTCGGATAAGTTGTTTCAAAAGATGAGCCAGGTGATTTTGGACCTGGGCGAGACCGAGAGCTGCATTATCGAGGGTCGCCTGTCCGATTACCTGCTGCGTAACAACCCCAACCACATTGCCGTGTTGGTGACCGCACCCTTTGAGGACCGCGTCGAGATTGTGCGCAAGAAGCGCGGACTTAACAAAAAGAAAGGTGCCAAGCTGGTCAAACAGCAGCAGAAGGCGCGCGAGGCGTTCTACAAGCGCTACAGCGCCGGAAAGTGGAAGATGACGAGCGGCAAGGACATCGTCGTCAACCGCGCCAAGCTGGGCCGCGAAGGCTGTAAAGACGTCATCGCCGCAGCCTACCGCTATAAAGTGGCGCAGCTCGAAGGCTAGCCGACCAAAACCACCACAAAGGGGACAGGCACCTTTGTGGTGGTTTTTGTTTTAGGCTGAGGGGAAGGCCTTGGTGAGACCGGCGCGCGTTTGCGTGTCGGTCTTTTGGTAGATGGAGCTCAGGTGGCGCTGCACCATGCGCATCGAGATTCCAAGCTCCTCGGCGATCTGCTTGAGCGGGCGTTCATCCTGAGTCACGGCTATGAGCACGTCGACTTCGCGCGGGGTGAGAGCATGGCTGCCGATGAAGGCCTGGCGTTGCTCTTCGATGGTGGGAGCGGCGAGTGCTTCTTCTGCCAGCTGTTCGCGCTCGCGCTCCTGCTCGGTTTGGGGCAGGCGAAACAGGCCGGCTGCCACGAATGCCGCGCAGGCGGCGACGAGCAAAACGAGTGCGCCGATCATGATGAGGGCAACATTGCCCGAGGTCACAAGTGCCAGCGAGATGCCCGATGTAGTGAACGCGCACATGTTGTTGGCGGCGCGTCCCATGCCGGCCCAGAGGGCGGGCGCATGCATGCGCGGTGCCAGCTGTGTAAAGGTGGCGGTGAAGAACGTGACGAAAAAGCCCGAGCTCAGGTAAAAGACGACAAGGCCCAGGTTGGGATCGGCGCCGGCCTCCACGGCCAGGATGGAAATGGTCGAGAGCACGGCGATGCCGAGCATGACAAGTCCCATGTATCGGCGCTCGGCAAGATCAAAGATAATGCCGGCGGCAAGGCCGCTCGCCGCCAAAAAGAGGCGCGGCCATGTTTGCACGGCAATGGTGCCGTGGGCGTTGGAGAGCGTGACCACGTTGTCGAGGGTCGAGAACAGGCAGGCAAGAATCATGACGAGCGCGATGCTCCAACACGCCTGTTTGGCGAGGGCGTGAGAGGGCTCAATAAAGGGATTGATGGCGGGGTTCGCGGCTGTGTCTGTGTTTTGAGGAGCAGCGCTGAGGGCGGAGATGGCGATCGTCGCTGTGCCGAGAACGATGAGCTCTGCGATGCCGCCGCAATTGAGCAGGTTGATGGCGAACTGCATCAGGATGCCCGCGGCATAGGCTGCTCCCGCACCGGTGGCGAGCTTGGGATCGTCTTGGAATGTCGTTGCGAAGGCATGGTGTGCCGCGCCACCCAGTAGGCCGAGTCCGAGGAATGCGAGGCATCCCAGGATCTCGAGCGCAAGCGGGCTCGTGGGGGACTGAATCTGAGTCAACCCCAAGATGGCGATGGGGACGGCGGCGCTGACAACTGCCCGAGGCCAGCCTTTGCGCTGTGCGAGCCCGAGCAGCGGCGCATATCCGATAAAGCCGAGTACACTCGCGCCCAGAATAAAGCCCTGTGCGATCACAACGCGTTCGGCACCGGCGAGCAGGCCGACGTTGACGTCGAAGCGAAACTCGGCGGCAAGGAAGGCGAAGGTGAAGAGCGCGAGTGCCAGAAGCGCGTTGATTTTAGGCCTGCTCAGGTTCAAGGACGGTCCTTTGGGTGGACGAATAATCGTGTCCTCGATTGTAGCGTTCCCGGGACGAGTGTGGCGATGGTGAAATCATATTGACTTAAACCGCAGGTAGAGGCCTAGGTTCGCATCTACGAACCTAGGCGTACGGAGTCATTTGACACATCTTGGTGGTACAGGACCACCACAAAGGGGACAGGCACCTTTGTGGTGGTATGCCCCTACGACCAAGGAGGCCGTTATGTGCGGAAGCCACTTTGGAAAGCAAACCCAGCGCGAGCGTACCTGCTCGCTGGTTCACGGTACCTGGCGTTGTGCGGGTGCCAAAATAGCTTGCGCCGGCGCGTGCGCGCTTATGGTCGGTCAGCTGCTGCTGCCGAGCGTGGCGCTGGCGACGGAATGCGCCGATCCCGCCGCTGGGACGGATGAGGTTGCCGCAGCTCCGGTGACGCCGACGGTTGCGGGGGATACGGCTGCAACGACCGCACCAGCTGCTTCGACCGCGCCTGCAACCGATGCTGCTCCGGCGGCGCAAGCCACCGTTGATCCTCAGCAGACGGCCCCGACTGGCGCCACCGATGAATCCAACGATGCGGCACCCGCTGAACAAAATACTCCCAGCGACAACGCCGCCACGCCGGCGAATGACGCCATCATGCCCTGCGGTGTGACCGATGTTGTTGGCGGCAGCGGCGTTAGGGTCAATATTACGGTGCGGAACAATTACACCGACATCAAGAAAGAAGAAACGATTGAGTATGTGGAGGGGATTGCCCTTGTAGATGGAGACCAGTCTGCTCTCGATGGTAGCGCTTTGACTTTTATCGGCCTGGGGGACTTGATCGTCCATGCGGCGTATGACAGTGCGAGCAATAAAACAACGCTTACCCTGGATATCAGCAAGATTCAGAGACAGAAGGAGGAGCAGAAGTACTTTACGGAGTACAAGGAGAATAAGTCCAAGATGACGACCACCTATGATGGATCCAAGCTTACGTATACGGGTACAGAGCCCGGGAATATCATCATCGGTGATCCGGACGACGCCTTTAAAGGAGACACCGAGGCGACCGGAAAACCCACTATTAACGAGATCCGGGATGACTACTACACCCGCACCCATGTCTACGAGAGGGCGTGCCTTGTTATCCCGGCAGCGGAATCAGAATCGGAATCCATCTCCTTTGCCAATGTTCAGAATACGAACTTCAATTGGCAGCTGGATACTGGTCCGCAGGCGACGGCAGGTGTCCCTAACTACGATGCAGATAAATACGAAATCGCTTATGAATGCTGGCAGGAATTTGAAAACAACGAACCCGTTGCTGCCTGGTATTCCGATAACGGCTCACATGGTTCCCTGCCGACTATTACAAAGTTTAAAAGCGGGAAAGAGTACGTGTATTCTCTTATGCTGAAGCCAAAAGACGGATATTTCTTCAGCGATGAAACCGTTGTTACCGTAAACGGGGAAACCGTAAAGTCGAGTCTAAGCGGAGAATTCCTGTATGTCCCTGCTATTAAAACAATTACGATGCCTGCTTCGTCGGAAAACGAAGCTCTTGAGAATCTAAACGTCAACGATGTGAAAATCGACTACGCGCCCGGTGAGGCGCCGCGTGCGACCGCGACGATTCCTGCCGCCGATGCCGATAAGTATGAGATCGCCTATGAGTGCTGGGAAGAGATGGATGGCAGCGACCCTGCCGAGCTCAAGCCCGTTGCCTTCTGGTATTCCGACCCCGCAAAGTACACGCCGGGCGCGAGGAGGATCGAACACTTCGAAGAGGGCAAGTTCTACATGTACTCCGTTGAGCTGAGGCTCAAGGGCGACAATACCGTGGCCGATGACTGCAATATGAACGTCAACGGTCATTGGGTGCACCACACAAAGACCGCCAACCGCGTCTTCGCGCCAAACGCTGACAATATGCTGTGCGAGCAGCCGATCGACGAATGGCGGGCCATCGACGTTATCGAGATCAACGGCGCCACGACCACCTTCAAGGCGGGCGATAGGCCGGTCTTTACGGCGAATGTTCCGACGGGTTCCAACTCCCTTCCTCAGTGTGAGTTCTGGACGGGCAGCGACGGCAGCGAAGTGAACTCTCAGGAGTTCTGGGATCAGAACATTACGAACCACATCGACGCCTTTAAGCCTGGCGTGACCTATCGCTACGGCATCTACCTCAAGTCCGCGCGCGGCTTCTACTTTACGCCCGACACCAAGCTGGTGATCAACGGCCAGGAGTGCGGCTACCAAGTCGCGGATAGCGTATCCGATGAGGACAGCGGTTGGATCTACACCCTGTGGCTCAACACCGATCTGACGTTTACGCCCGAAGCTACGCCGGCTCCGGTCGACCCCGAAAAGCCCGCACCGCAGCCTGAAGTCAAGCCTGAGACCAAGCCCGCGGCCAAGCCGGCCACGACAACCGCCACGATCAAGACGGTTGAGAAAACCACGCAGGCCAAGAAGGGCGATGCTGTCCTGGCTACCACGGGGGATACCACCGCGATGACGGTCACCGCCCTGGGCATCGCCGGTGCAACCGTAGCCGCCGCCGGCATCGCCGCGACCAAGCGCCGCAAGCATTAGGGCTGGGTGACGGCTCTCGTTCTCGGCTTCAGTAAAATCTCAATCTGTAACACCAGACTGCCCAAAACGGCTCCAGATGTTACAGATTGAGATGAACCGAATGGCCGCCAATCTAATGTCTCGATCTGTAACACGTAGCGAGGAATTTGGCCTCTAACTGTTACAGATTGAGACAAACTGGCCGGCCAAGTCCAGAACCGCCACAAAGGTGCCTGTCCCCTTTGCGGTGGTTTGCGCAGGTAGAACGGTAGGTTCGTATATATGAACCTACCGTTCGCTTTGTTTTTGGACGACGATTACGCTGGATGACTTTTGGTTTGCAGGAAAGGAACGACCATGAGGTGGACTACTGTTCGAGCGCTTTGCCGCCGCCTGACCATTGCCGCGGTGACCCTCACTATGGTGACGGGCTCGTTGCCTGTGGGCGCGTTTGCTGAGGCACTCACCACCGATAGCACCTTTGCGCAGACGGATGTCGACCAAGTAGACCCCGCCGACCCCGCGCCCGATGCCGACCCCGCGCCCGATGCCGGCGCTGCCGACCCCACAGCGCTCGAGGCCGGTGACACCCCTACGCCCCCGGCCTCCGAGATTGCATCGGTGGCGGGCCTGACGGGCGCCGGACAGACCGAGAGCACACCTGCGGGTACGCTTGCCACCGATCTTATCGAGGGCAAGGAGCTCGCCGAGCAGCAAAAGCAAGAGGAGGCTTCCGGCACCGAGGCGACCTGGAACGAGGAACTTGAACTCTGGGCAACCTCGAAGGGCGCCACGGGCGTAAAGGACGAATACGACGATGGCTACGTGGCCGGCGAGCAGACCCCCGCGCAGTACTACTTCTCGATTGATAGCCTCACCAACGAAATTTCTATCGAGTATGGCGACGCGGGCATTACCACGTTGGAGGTGCCCTCGACCATCGACGACAAAAATGTCGTGAGCCTTACGGGTATGGGAAACGCTGCGCTCACATCGATCACCTTCGCCCCTAATTCGCATGTCCGCTCGGTTGGCGGCTTGGGCGGCAGCAGCATCAAAGAGATCGCACTGCCCGATTCGGTCGAGGAGTTGGGCTGGAACGCGTTTACCGGAAGCAAGACACTTCAGACGGTGACCTGGCCCAATAACGCGGCCTTTACCACGATTCCCGAGCAGGCCTTTGAGGGCTGCGAACAGCTTGACGACAATGTGGTGGCAACGCTGCCACCTTCGGTTAAGACTATCGACTATCGTGCCTTCGCCAATTGCGGCGTGCCGCAGTTCTATGTCTCGGATACAACGGTACTCACCTTTACGCAGATCAATGTGCCGGGCACGGTGGAGCGGATCGGGCACTATGCATTTTGTGGGTGCTCCTTTGTGTCGTCGGTGACGATTGGCGATGGTGTCAAATCTATCGGGGCGCTCGCGTTCGCCTCTCTTGATCCTGCGATTGCCGGCAAAGAGATTGTGCTACCCAAAAGCGTGGAAATGATAGAGTGGGGAGCTTTTGAGAACACGAGATACGGAAACGAGACGAACCATAATGCCGTTGCCCTGCGCGTGATGAACCCCGATCTTCAGTTTGGTGAGGCGGGCTATCCGGGCGACTATAATGAGCGCGTGACAATCGATGGCGTAACGTATGCGATTCCCTTTAGTGAAGGCCAGACCATCTATGCCTATGCGACCGATTCGGCTGGCAACCCCTCGATGGTCAAAAAGCTTGCCGATGCCGTGGCCGATCGCAAGGACTCCGTCGATTCCTCGAAGCCTGCCTACACGTTTGAGTGGATGGGCGAGGCGGCCCAGGTGACGGGCAAACTTCCCCAGAGCGCGACGGCTACACTCGTGCAGGCGGGGCAGTCCACGCCGCTGGCGGTTGGCGATGACGGCAGCTTTACAGCGGACGCTCTCTCCAAGACAGCAGCCACCCTGCGCATTTCGCTCGGCGGTTATTATGACATGGTGCTGGCGCGCCCGGGCGACCGGATGACGGGCACATGGAATATCGGAGAGATTAAGGCGGAGGACTTTACCAAGATTCCGACTTCGCGCGCGATTGAACTCAATGTGGCCTATCTCGAACCGGTCGCAGGCCAGGATAAGACCGAACGCATTGAGCTCGATAGTCTCGATAACATCGATCTGACGGTGAAGAGCGGCGGCAAGACGCTCAAACCTGCCAAGGGCGACAAGGAAAACGACTACCGTATCCAGGGTACAGCGTTCGTGGTGTCGCAGGCCATTGCCGACGCGGACCAGGATCTGGAGATAACGCTCGTGCCCAAAGACAGCCTCAAGCTGGGTGGGGCGACGGCGACGGTGAAGCCTTCGGCCGGCAAGGTCGATATCGACTTGAAGCCCTGGGGCACGGCGGCGGTCACGACCAAGGGCGACTACCAGGGCGCTAACCGCGTGCTGGTGTTCCGTACGTCCGACGGCAAGCTGGTCGCCGACGGCGTCACCTATCTGATGGGTTACGAAGACGATGGCACCACGCCTATCATGAAGGCCGAGACGCCGCGCCTTAAGGCCGGTTCGTACACCATCGTCGCCTTTAACAAGACGAGCTACGACATTCAAGCGACGAGCTATTCCACGTTTAGCCGCCTAGGGCTGACCGTGGGGAAGCATATCGCGCAAAAGCAGGTGAAGATTGATGACGGCAAACAGCTCGACGTGACGCTCGACGTCCCCACGTTTGACGTGGAGACGTATCGTGCCGAGCGCGGGCTGACGGCGGGCTCGGTTATTGCTGGTTCGTCCGCGGTCGTTGGCGTGGAGACCGAGCTGCGCATTCATTACGAGCTCAAGGACAGCCAGGCTGCCAAGATTGAGATTCCGCTGGCCAAGGATGCCGTCGAGGATGTGTCCGCAGGCTCTCGCGATCCCGGTGATAGCTCCCGTACATGGTGGACTGACGCGACGTGGGAGGGCGACAACCTCGTTCTCGATATGAAGAAGGGCATGGGCGCCGATGTGTTTGTGCGCTTTAAGCCTAAGGCCGCGGGCATCTTTGCTATCTCGCCGCTTATTACGCTGGGCGAGGTGACATTGCCGCTGGGAAGCACCACGCTCGAGGTTAGCGGATCGCGCATCGAGGTCGACAACACCGACGTTCACAGCCTGCTGGGCAATGTGGCCTACGTTTATGCGGCGCCCGGCAAAAGCGTGCAGCTTACCGTGGGCGCGGGCGCCTCGGCCGCAAAGTACACTGGCAAGACCAATAAACTCGGCCGTGCCAAGATTGAATACGACCTGCCGCAGGATACGCTTGCCGCCGAGCGCGTGACGCTCGAGGCGCGCGTGGGCTCGACCGATGTTGCCGCCGCTGCCGCAGAGGTGACGGCTCGCAATTATGTGCGCTATGTTCCGGGCGCTTCGGTCTGGAACTTTGATGTGACGTATCGTGGCGGTACGCAAAGCCTGGTCAAGGACGGCAAGGACACCGGCAAGAGTCTGTGGACCTTCCATCATCTGCCGCAAAAGAAGAACGCCTACTGGACGTTCGATATCACGCTCGAGGTGGGAAACGAAGAGGCCGCCGACACGCTCGACCTGTACGTGGACTGCGTGGATGGCAAGACGGTGACGATTCCTCTGACTCAAAAGTCGCGCGAGGGCACCCATGTGCGCTATGTAGCGGAGTATGTGGACGAGGGTTACCTTAAGCTGCTCGACGAGTTTAACAAGGCGAATGACTCGACCTATGTGAACTGCGGCAACTTTGAGCAGATCTTTATGCCGCAGACCTACCGCATCTCCAATGCCCAGCTTATGACCATGCTGAGTTTTGACGCCAACGCTTCGGCCAAAAAGCATTCCGCCGCGGCCGAGGAGCGCCAGCAGGAGTTCTCGAATGCCGCGCAGCAGTGGCACGAGTATATGATGGATAACTCGTTTAATGATGTCGACCAGGCGTTTAACGACGCGATTGATCAGATGGTCGCCGATGCGTTTGCCGAGGAAGAGAAGGGCGGTAAAGAGGACGAAGCCCAAGGTGGAGCTGCCCGCAAGGCTCGTCGCGCCCCCGCCGTCAGCGACGGCGAGGGTGATGATGCTGGCAACGACGAGGCCGCGCAGTTTGCCGCCGAGCTTAAGGCTGCGGTTGGGGGCTCGTCGGCGCTGCTGACCAAGCAGGGCGACAGCTATGGCGTCAACGTGGACAAGATGATCTTTGAGGACGCGTATGGCACCGGCGAGGATTGGTACCAGGAGCTCGCGTCGGCTCAGGGTGCAAATGCGGCGGACGCGGCGGCCATCAAGGAACTTGTCGACCATGCGTCGCGAGCGGAGTTTATTGCCCAGCAGGCCGAGGATCTGGTGGGCCAGTCGATGGGTATCGGTCGGCTCAACCAATACGGAAGCTGGAATGACGCAACCGCTGCGGCGCTCAACAAGTGTGCGGGCATTAAGGCCAGCGAGTACAACGGCCAGTCGACGAGCGGGTTTAACGATTTGGGCCAGGCGCTCGGCAGCTCGCTGAGCTACAAGGCGGCTGACGACGATACCGTCAAGGGCTTTAAGGTCGCCGCGCCCGATGGCGAGCAGACGGCCTATATAGAGTCGGAATTTATCGAGAACTCCAATAACAACAAGAATCAGGCGCTTCTGTTTAACTCGATCGCCATGCAGTGCGACATTCTGGACAACCTGTACGACAACTGGAATGTGGTCCATAGCCTCAATAACTCTACGATTCGCGGCTGGCTTATGGCTTGGAAGCGCAACGGCGACGTGAGCGCCCATATGAAGCTCATCCGCACGATCCGTTCGCTCAAGAGCTATAAGATCGAGTGCGAGATGTTCGGCCAGGTCTTTAAGACCGATGCGTGGAAGGCAGCCGGACAGGCGTTTCCCGCGGCAACCCAGGGTATCGGCATCTTTACCGGCATTTACGGCGTGAACGATGCCAGCAAGAACTGGGAGAACGTGAACGTCCGCATGCAGAAGGTGAAGGGCGAGCGCGAGGGCTATGAGCTTCAGCATACGCGCTTGCTTGCCAAGCCCGAGAAGACCGAGGATGACTGGAAGTGCATTTACGCGCTGCGTGACGCCATGGAGAAGGCGCGTGCGTTTGAGGATCTGCTGTATCGCCAACTCTGCCACGACAGCACCGATGTGGCGGTGGGCTCCATTATGACAATCGCCGGCGTGCTGACGGCCGGTTCGGCGGGTACCGTGGTGGGCGCTGCCTATGACGCAGCTTCGACCAGCGTAGGTTCGGAGCGCGCGATTAAGCTGACCAATGCCGAATGCGCCTACGATGTTGCCTGCGAGCAGGTGGAGCGCGCATGCCAGAATCGTATTACGGTCAACTGGGGCGAGCTGACCGATGCCGAGGTCTATAACGCCAACAAGGATGGTTTGATTTCGGACGAGAAGATGCAGTCGATCTTTGAGGCGCGCTATCGTCACGTGGCGGCCAAGACGGCACCCGATCCCTCGGGTGTGGTGTACGAGGGACTGCTGTCCAACGCGGTGAAGGACGCGACGGTTGAGCTGTGGCGTGCCGACGATGCGGCCGGTACCAATGCCGTGCGTTGGGATGCCGAGGAGTATGAGCAGGACAATCCGCTTGCGACGGGTGCGGACGGTGCTTACAACTGGAATACGCCGACCGGCTGGTATCAGGTGCGCGTGATCAAGGACGGGTATGAGGAGGCGCGTTCGGCTTGGCTGCGCGTGCCGCCGATTCAGACTGAGGTGAACATTGGTTTGGTGTCGACGGCGGCGCCCGAGGTGGCTTCGGCCCATGCCTATACCGATTGCGTCGAGGTTGAGTTTGCGCAGTATATGGATGCGAGCGACGATGCCCTGGTCGCATTGTGCGCGCAGGGCTTGGGCGACGTGACGTATGCGTGGCTCGACAAGCAGGACGATCCCAATGGCAAGCCTCTGTCGCGCGTGCTGCGTATTCGCTATGCCGATGCGTGTGAGGCGGGCTCGGCGGTGGCGTTTGAGCTCGACGGTGCTCGCAACTACGCCGGCACGGCCATGGCGCGCTGGACAAGTGGCGAGCTTGTCGTGGGCGTTCGCGCCGACAAGCTCAAGCTCAACGTGGAGCAGGCCGTGACCATGCTTGAGGGCAGTGATTTTGAGCTGGTGGCGCATGTGACCGATAAGGCGGGCAAGCCGTTTGCGGGCGCCAAGGTTAGTGTTGGGCTGGAGTCCTCGGCTATCTGCTCTGTCGATGCCACCCAGGCCGTGACGGGCGAGGACGGCGCGGCGACGTTTGTGCTGCATGGTGCTCTGCCCGGTTTGACGACGTTGACGGCGGCGGTGGACGGCACGGCGCTATCCAAGCAAGTTGACGTTCGCGTGTCTGCCGAGGCAGTGCGACCGGCGCGACCGGTGGCGACGATTGGTGCGACGACGTTTGGTGCATGGTCGCCCAAGGAGAACTACATTACGGTGCCCAAGGGCACGAAGCTGGAGCTTTCGGCCGAAGATGGCGCGACGATTTGGTACACCACCAACGACACCTGCCCCTGCCGTGACGAAGGCCGCGTAAAGTACACCGAGCCTATTGCGCTCGATAGCAACATGTATGTGCGCATTGCGGCACAGCGCCCTGGCATGTCGTACAGCGAGTATTCCGAGCGTCTGAACATTACGATTACGGTGACCGATGAGGCGGTGCCTGAGCCCAAGCCGGAGCCCGAGCTCAAGCCGGAACCCAAGCCGACGCCTGGCGGCGGCGAGCAGGGTGGCGGTGCGGATGGCTCTGGCGGTACCGGGGCTCCTGCGGGCGGTTCGACTTCGACGACCACCACGGTGACGACGGACAAGTCCAAGGGTAAGGGCGAGAACGGCAAGAAGTCCGGAGGCACGGAGCTCGCCAGCACGGGTGACTCCGCCGCGATGACGGTCGCTGCCCTAGGCATCGCCGGCGCAACCGTAGTCGCCGCCGGCATCGCCGCGACCAAGCGCCGCAAGCGCTAGGTTTTGGCGACGGCGCCCATCCTCGGCTTCAGTAAAATCTCAATCTGTAACACCAAGCCAGATATTTGGGTTCCAGGTGTTACAGATTGAGATGAACTGTTCGGCCGCCAACCTAACGTCTCGATCTGTAACACGTAGCGAGGAATTTGGCCTCTAGCTGTTACAGATTGAGATAAAGCGGGGGCGGCTGGAGCAATATCTTGATCTGTAACAACTACGGGGCTCAACGGGGCCTAACTGTTACAGATTGAGACAAAACGACCGGGCAAGTCCCCAACCACCACAAAGGTGCCTGTCCCCTTTGTGGTGGTCGGGCGGGCGGTATAGAAAAAGTCCCCGCCGGGCGTGTGCTCGACGGGGACTTTGCCGTTTGATGGCTAGTGCTGCAGGTGACTACTCGCCCAGCAGGCTCTTGGTGATGGAAGCGGCGGCCTTCTTGCCGGCGCCCATCGCCAGAATGACCGTAGCGGCACCGGTGACGATGTCGCCGCCGGCCCAGATGCGGGGATCGGTGGTCTGACCGGTCTCCTCGTCGGCGACGATGTAGCCCCACTTGTTGAGCTCCATCTTGCCGCCGATCTTGGCAGCGAAGGGGTTGGCGTTGGTGCCGATAGCCGAGATCGCGACGTCGCAGGGAATCTCCTCGATGGCGCCCTCGATGGGCACCGGGCGACGGCGGCCGGACTCGTCGGGCTCGCCGAGCTCCATCTTCTGGACCTTGACGGCGCACACGGAGCCGTCCTCGCCAGCGACAAACTCGAGCGGGGAGACGAGCGGCAGAACCTCGACGCCCTCGGCCTTAGCGTGATGCAGCTCGGCGCGACGGCAGGGCATCTCGTCCTCGGTACGACGGTAGGCGATGATGGCGTGCTCGGCGCCCAGGCGCTTGGCGGTACGGACGGCGTCCATGGCCACGTTGCCGCCACCAAAGACAACGACGTTCTTGCCGTGCTTGGTGGGGGTGTCGTACTCGGGGAACTTGTTGGCCTTCATCAGGTTCACGCGGGTGAGGTACTCGTTGGCGAAGAAGACGTTGGGCAGGTTCTCGCCGGGGACGTTGAGGAACTTGGGCAGGCCAGCGCCGGTCGCCACGTAGATGGCGTCGAAGCCCTGCTCGAACAGCTCCTCGGCCGTGGCCATGTTGCCTACGACGGAGTTGTACTCAAACTTGACGCCCATGTCCTCCAGGCCGTCAATCTCGCGCTTGACGACTGCCTTGGGCAGACGGAACTCGGGGATGCCGTAGACCAGCACGCCGCCGCCGGTGAAGAAGGCCTCGAAGACGGTAACGTCAAAGCCGTTGCGGGCAAGCTCGCCGGCGCAGGTGATGCCGGACGGGCCGGAGCCGACGACGGCGACCTTCTTGCCGTTCTTGGGGGCCATCTTGGGCGTGGAGGCGAGCTCGGGGCGATCACCCAGGAAGCGCTCGAGCTGGCCGATGGCCACGGGCTCGGACTTCTTACCACGGATGCACTTGCCCTCGCACTGGTTCTCCTGCGGGCAGACGCGGCCGCAGATGGCGGGAAGCATGGAGTCCTCGCGGATGGTATCGAGAGCGCCGCCGAAGTCCTTCGCGCGGATCTGCTCGATAAAGCGGGGAATGTTGATGTTGACGGGGCAGCCCTCAACACAGAACGGCTTCTTGCAGTTGAGGCAGCGCTCGGCCTCGGCCAGCGCCATCTCCTCGGTGAAGCCCTTGTCGACGGGGCGGAAGTCGCAGGCGCGCTCGGCAGCCGGCTCCTCGTTATCGGGGGTGCGGGGCGACTTCATATCGGCAACGAAACGACCGTTAACTAGTGGCATGCGCAGCTCTTTTCCTCATAGGCCTTGAGGGACTCGCCCTCTTCGGAACGGTAAGCGGCCTGGCGGGCACGAAGGTCATCCCAGTCGACCAGGGTGGCATCGAAGTCGGGGCCGTCGACGCAAGCGAACTTGGTCACGCCGCCCACCTCGACGCGGCAGCAGCCGCACATACCGGTGCCGTCAACCATGATGGGGTTGAGCGACGCGGTGATGGGGGTATCGTACTTCTGGGCGGTGAGGGTCGAGAACTTCATCATCGGAACGGGGCCGACGCAGAAGACCTGGCTCACGGCCTTGTCCTGCAGCAGGCGCTCCAGCGGAGCGGTGACAACGCCCTGCTCTCCGTAGGAACCGTCGTCGGTGGTGATATGGATGTGGTCCTCGTCGAGGAGCTCGCGGAACTGGTCCTCCATGAGCAGGAGGTCCTTGGTGCGGGCGCCCATGATGGCGTGCACCTCGTGACCGGTCTCGACCAGGTGCTTGGCGACCGGGAAGGCAATTGCCAGGCCGACGCCGCCGCCAATGACGGCGCAGGGGCCCTCGGCCATCTCGGTGGGAACGCCCAGCGGGCCCACGACGTCGCGCAGCGACTCGCCGGCTTCGTAAGTGGACAGCATCTCGGTGGTCTTGCCGATCACCATGAAGATGAACTCGACCCAGCCCTCGTCACCGTTCCAGCCGGCCAGGGTAAACGGGACGCGCTCGCCCGTCTCGTTGGCGCGGACCATGAGGAACTGTCCAGCGTGCGCATGCTTGGCGATTGCGGGCGCCTCGATGCGGAACTTGAACACCTTCTCCGAGAACTGCGTCTTCTCCAGGATCTTATACATAGAACCCCTCTCTTGTTAGGGCCGCCGAACCGTGCCTCCACGGAAATGGACGGTAGCCCGAATAAAACCGTACGCGCACAGGCGTTGTGCAGACATACGGTGCAAATTATACCCTCATGGACATGTCACTTACGTGTGTCTTCGGCGGTTGGGAGCAGGGTTTATCCACTTCGACCTGCCAAAGGGGGAGAGGTTTATTTTGGCAGGTTTTATCAGGCAAAACGGCAAAGGGGGCCGGCCTCGCGCTTCGGTGAGGCCGGCCCCCTTTGGAGCGTTGCATATGTATAGCGGCACAGGGTTTATTGCGACGCAGCCGCCGCGGCGTTTCCGCAGATGAAACCTGCCAAAATAAACATCTCTAAATGGTAGGTTTTAGTGCTTGCCGTTGGCGGAAGCGGCGCCGTTTACGTGATCGCGGGCGTAGATTACGCCGTGGACGATGGCCAGACCGGCGGCATCTGCGGCGCGGGCGCAGGTGTCCTGGAAATCCTCGGCTTCGCGGGCGCGCAGCTGCTTGAGCACGTAGTCTGCCACGGCCATCTTGCCGGGAGGGTTGCCGATGCCGGTGCGGATACGGCTAAAGTCGCGGCTGCCCATCTTGTCGATGATGGAGCGCAGGCCGTTGTGACCGGCATGGCCTCCGCCCACCTTAACACGCACGTCGCCGGCGGGAATATCGAGCTCGTCGTGGATGACGAGCAGCTCCTCGGCCTTGATCTTGTACTCGCGGCAGAGCTTGGAGATGGGCCCGCCCGAGGTGTTCATGTACGACTGCGGCTTGACCAGTACAATCTGGCGCTTGCCGTTCTCTTCCTCGGCATCGTTGATGTTGATGAGCGCGACCTCGGCGCCTGCTTGGTTTTTCCAGTACGTGACGCCGGCCTGACGGGCCAGCTCGTCGATCGCCTTAAAACCGGCGTTGTGGCGGGTCTCGGCATACTCATCGCCAGGGTTGCCAAGTCCGGCAACCATGCGAATCTTAAGCGGCTGTGCAGCTGCCATGTTCATCCTTTCGTTGATTTGTCGCCTGCTATGGTGAGCGACCCTGTTGCCGCTGTCAAATGGAGGGCAATTGAGGTTGTTTGGGGGCGTTTGGACGGCCGTCAAAATCCGAGGTGGACAGTTAGTTCAGATACGTATAAGTTCTGAGGACTCGAATTGCTCAATTCAATGCCGATACGTTGTTTTGGAACTTTAGTTAGTCCATATGACGCTGTTTTGAAGTCTACCCCGCTTTCAAATAGGGCGAATGGTATAGAGATAGCTGCAAAACAGCCTAATTCAATGTGTCTATTTATACGTATTTGAACTAACTGTCCAGCCCTGTTCGACGGCGCACGGGTGATTCGCCGTTTAGACCGGCGCAAGGCCGATTCCGGCCCGCAGAGCGTTGAGCCAAGCGGCCTGACGCTTGCGATAGCCCTTGATGCGATATCGGAATCGGACTCCTGCGAGTCGATGCATCGTTTGGGCGAAGGCTTCGAGTGCAACAAGGTCTTTCATTTGGTCGCGATTGATAACCAGGACGTGGATGCCCATTGCCTTGAGGCCATTATTTCGATTGCCATCGTGGATGCGAGCGTTTTGAAGCTCATGCCCAATTCCGTTGTATTCGTTGTCGACTCCGGCGGCCGGGCAATATAGGTCGCAGATGGCGTAAGGGATGCCGGAGGACATGTTAACCGCAAGAGTGTCGAAGTCGATTCGATAGTTGAGTAGCAGGCCTCCCATGGGCAGGCTGCAACATCCGAATCCGCCAAAGCGCATGGGCGCTCCGAGAACGGCTAACATTAGGGATTCGGCTGGGGATGCAGATCCGGGTCGGGCAAGCTTGACTGCCGTGCGAAACGAGGTGTATGAGCTACTTTTGGCGAAGCGCGCGACCGCCTCGAGATCTTCGATGGTCGTGGCGGGCTCGCATTTGTAGTGCGCCTGTTCGTAGCGGGTTTCGTTCTGCTGTTTGGCTGCCGACTGGCCGCCCAGGCAATCAAGATCGCCCGTCGCTGCGCAGCTATCGCCCTTGGGCCAGATGTCGTCATAGGCGATGGGGTAGGTTGCCTCGGGCGGAAGGGAGTAGGTTCCGAGCAGCTCCATAAGGAGCATCAAGGTTTTGGCGACCGATTCATTTTTAGAACAAAGCATGGCTGTCATGGCAGGAGACGTTGCGTAGATGTCGGCCTCGACGTGCATAATTGCACCTTCAGGAAGCGGAGCGGAGAGAATATGCTGAAGAAGTCGCTTGTCGGGGCGTCTGTTGTCTTCGTTTGAAACGAGAAGATCGAGTAGTTCGGAATCATCTTCATTCCAGGCGTCGAGTATCGAAAGTGCGCCAAAGTCTATCGCGTCATTATTGGGAATGCAGCTAGCCAAGGCCTGTGCTTGCTGTTCACTATCAACGGAGTCCCAGGGTAGGGCAGAGTACGCCCGTCGTGCGCGACGAATTGCGCGGAGGGCGGAGAAATGTGAAATCACGGTCGTCATAGCTATAACGTACTAAGTTGGCGGCAGAATGCGACCGCCATACCGTTCTTTTCGCTCAGCGGGGCGCTGTGCGCCATGAACGGCTGGGTGTTATGAAATCGATGGAATCGGTTGAGGGGATTGCAGGAAATTGAGCTCTGCCGCGAAGGTTGACGATAGCTACTGGACAGTTAGTTCAGATACGTATAAGGCGACGGGCATTCGAGGCGTTTCTAAGGGCCTTCGAGGGTGATTTGAGGGTAAATATGCGGCGGTTGTACTCGAAAACGATGAGCTTTGGGCGGCATGGCATCCGCCGGGGAGCTCAGAAGGCTCCGAACGGCCCTTTGGGGCTTTAAAAAATACGTATCTGAACCAATTGTCCAGGGAAGGTTGGCGAGGGATAGAAAAAGGGCCGGAAGCGAGCTTCCGACCCTTTAAAAGCATCAAAGATGATGCGATGCGCGTTGGACTACAGCGCGAAGTCGCCGCCGACGAGCGTGGAGACGGGCTCCTCGTGGTAAACGGCGGAGATGGCCTGAGCGAACTCCTCGGCGACCGAGATAGTCTTGATCTTGCCGCCGACCTCGACGGGGATGGCGTCGGTGACGACGCACTCGACGATGGGGGCATCGTTCAGGCGCTCGATGGCCGGACCGGAGAAGATGCCGTGGGTGGCGCAGACGTAGATGTCGCCGGCGCCCATAGCCTTGAGCTCCTTGACGTTGGCGCACAGGGTGCCAGCAGTGTCGATCATGTCGTCGTTGATGATGCAGGTCTTGCCCTTGATGTCACCGATGATGCCCATGACCTCGGCGGCGTTGTGGCGCGGACGGCCCTTGTGGGCGATGGCCAGGTCGCAGCCGAGCATGTCGGACAGCTTCTTGGCGGCCTTGGCGCGACCCACGTCGGGGGAGACGACAACCAGGTTGTCGGTGTCGAAGTGCATGTCGTTGTAGTACTGGCCAAATAGCGGCAGTGCGGACAGGTGGTTAACCGGGATATCGAAGAAGCCCTGGATCTGGCCCTGGTGCAGGTCGAGGGTGATGATGCGGTTGACGCCGGCACGCTCGAGCAGGTTGGCGACGAGGCGGGCGGTGATGGGCTCGCGCGGGCCGGCCTTGCGGTCCTGGCGGGCATAGCCGTAGTGGGTGATAACGGCGGTGATGGAGCGGGCGGATGCGCGCTTGGCAGCGTCGGTGGCGATGAGCAGCTCCATGAGCATGTCGTTGACGTTGCCGCCGGCCACGGACTGAATCAGGAAGACGTCGGCGCCGCGGACGGTCTCGTCGTAGCGGGCGTAAATCTCACCATTGGCGAACTGCTTTAGCGTAAGGCCCGAAAGCTCGACCCCAAGGTACTCAGCAATCTTCTGAGCGAGGGGACGGTTGGAGGAACCGGAATACACGCGGATGGACTTGCGCATATTCTCCGACTTCTCGGGATCATTAATCGGCATTACCCTTCTCCTTTATACATCGAATGCCATATAGATGCCTTGTTGCATTGTAACCGCGCGGCGGGGTTTATCGGGTCTTGATAACGTCTTTACCGCCAACGGACACGAACCGACCACTCATCCGGTTGCGCAGGTCACGATAGAAAAAGGAGCCGCCCCCATGGAGCAGCTCCTTTTGTGCTTGGTAAAACGTTATACCTCGTCGTCCTCGTGCAGGCGGCGGCGGTAATCGGCGGCCCAGCCCTCAATATTTACCTGACGGGCGCGGCCCAGACCGAGCGCGTCTGCCGGGACCGGCTCGGTGATGACGGAGCCGGCGGCCACGAGTGCACCGTCGCCGATCTGGGCGGGCGCGACCATCATGGTGTCGGAGCCAATGAAGGCGTCCTTGCCGATGACGGTCTTGTGCTTGTGCACGCCATCGTAGTTGCAGGTGATGGAGCCCGCGCCCACGTTGACGCCGGAGCCCATGGTGGTGTCGCCGATGTAGGACAGGTGGGGCACCTTGGAACCCTCGCCGATCGTGGACTTCTTGATCTCCACGTGCGTGCCGGCCTTGGAGCCGTCGAGCATGTGGGTGCCCGGGCGCAGGTAGGCGCGCGGGCCGCAGTCGACGCCGTTCTCGATGACGGCCTCAATGGCGATGGTCTCATCGATGGTGCAGCCGCTGCCGACGGTGGTGTCGGTGAGGCGGCTGTTGGGACCGAGCTGGCACTCCTCGCCCACGGTGACGTGGCCGATCAGGTGCGTCTGCGGCCACACGACGGTATCGCGGCCGATAACGGCATCGGGGCCGATCCAGGCCTGTGTGGGGTCGATGAAGGTAACGCCCTCGGCCATCCAGTGCTCGTTGATGCGGTCGCGCGCGATGGCGGTGAGCTGTGCGAGCTGGATGCGGCTGTTGACGCCCAGGCCGTCGCGGTAGTCGTCGCAGTGGAAGATGGAGACAGCCTGGCCGTGGCCTTTGAGGATCTCGAGCATGTCGGGCAGGTAGTACTCGGATTGCGCGTTGTCGTTGCCGATCTCGTTGATGTGGGCGGCGAGCTGCGTGCCGTCAAATGCGTAGCAGCCGGCGTTGCACTCCAGCAGCGTGGCGGCCTGCTCGGGCGTGCAGTCCTTCTGCTCGATGATGCGCTCGATCTGACCATCGGCGCCCAGCTTGATGCGGCCGTAGCCGAAAGGATCGGGCGGGGTCATGGTCATGACGGTGCAGGCGAGCTCGCCGGTGGCGACGGTTTGCGCGAACTTGGCGACGGTGTCGGCGGTGATGAGCGGCAGGTCGCCGTTGAGCACGACGACGGGGCCTTGCGTGATGCCGCAGGCCTCGAGCGCGACCTTTACGGCGTGGCCGGTGCCCAGGCGCTCGGTCTGCTCGACGCACTCGACCTTGGTGGCGCTGTTGGCGTAGGCGCCGTCGATGAGGGCGCGCATCTCGTCGGCGTGGCTGCCGATGACGACCACGACGCGGCTGCAGCCGGCCTTGATGGTAGCGTCGACGATCCACTGGACCATGGGCTTACCCAGGATCTTGTGCGAAACCTTGCAGTGGTTCGACTTCATGCGGGTGCCCTCGCCGGCAGCGAGGATAATTGCGGTTGCGTCCATGTGATCTCCTGTTACGTTATAGAGACGTGTGTTTGGAAACGATACACGGCGCAATATGATACCGCAGGCATATGACGAGCGCGTAACGATTGGTTTGCGGCGGTTGAGGCTTGCGCCGCCGGCGTGGCGTTTGCACTGCGTGCGTGCGGCGTTGGCGGTGCTGCGGAGCTGTTGTTTGAGCGAGGGAACGGGGGTGCCCGTGGATAACATACGAGAGGAGTTTGGCGGCGGGCCCGTCGCGGCATTCTCGATGTCGCATCCGGCTGTGCCGGCACTCTATATAGTGCTGACGCTGGGGCTCACTATGTTCTCGATGCAGCCGGTACTGATCGCGCTGTCGCTCGCAGGCGGGCTGGCGTATGGATTTGCGACGCGTGGGGCTGCCCGCACGCTGGGCGCGCTCCGCTGGCAGCTGCCGGTGATTTTGATCGTCGCGCTGCTCAATCCGCTGTTTAGCGCCTCGGGTTCGACGGAGCTGTTCCGTATTGGCATGCGCGCGGTGTATCTGGAGAGCATGGTATACGGCCTGTGCATGGGCGGGCTGTTTGTGGCGAGCGTGTTGTGGTTTGAGGCGGCGGCATCGATGCTCGAATACGACAAGGTACTCGCGCTGCTGGGCAATGCCGCGCCGGTGATTGCGCTCATGATCTCGATGTGCATGAGGCTTATCCCGCAGTTTTTGCGCCGCGGTCGTACGGTGCTGGCGGTGCAGGATGCGATTGATGTGCCGGGCAGCGCGCCGGCCGACCCCGTGCGTTCGCGTTTGCGGGCATCGAGTGTGTTGATGGGCTGGGGCATGGAAGATTCGCTGGAGCGCGCGGACGCGATGCGCTCGCGCGGGTGGGGTGCCGCGACGCGTCGTACGACGTATGCGCGGTATCGACTGGGGCGCAGCGACGTTGCCGCGCTGGCTGGGCTTGCGGTGTTTGGTGCCGCCGCGGTGGCGGTGGCATGGACCGCGACAACGCAGTATTCGTTTTATCCGCAGCTCTCGGTGCCGGCGCCGTGGCGGGGCTATGTCGTGTACGCTGCCTGGATGATGCTGCCTTGCGCGTCGCACGCGATTGATGAGAAGAGGTTTGGCTGATGGCTCGGTTGGATAGGGGCCCGGTGTCGGGCGCGGCGTGCGGCCCGGATATTCCGGCGATTGAGGTGCAGGGCCTTAGTTTTGCCTATCCCGGGGCCGAGGCACCGGTGCTCGAGGGGCTTGATTGGCGTGTTCCCCAAGGTGCATTTGCGCTGCTTGTTGGCGGTACCGGTTCGGGCAAGTCGACGCTGCTGTCGCTGCTCAAGCCCGAGATCGCGCCGGCGGGCGAGCGCACTGGTGATGCGCGCGTGCTGGGCGAGAACGTTGCCGACATGGACGTGCGGGCATCGGCGGAGCGCGTGGGCTATGTGTTCCAGGATCCCGAGAACCAGATCGTGTGCGAAACCGTGTGGCACGAGATGGCGTTTGGCCTGGAAAACTTGGGGCTAGCACGTGATGAGATGCGCCGTCGCGTAGCTGAGACCAGCTATTTCTTTGGTCTGGAGGACTGGCTTCATCGCGATACCGATACGCTTTCGGGCGGCCGCAAGCAGCTGCTGTCGCTTGCCGCCGTCCTGGCGCTGCGTCCGCGTGTGCTGCTACTCGACGAGCCCACGTCTCAGCTCGATCCCGTTGCCGAGAAGAATTTTCTGCACGCGCTGTTTCGCGTGAACCGTGAGTTGGGCTGCACGGTTGTTGTGGCTACGCATCAACCGCGTCCAATGCTCGAGTATGCGACGTGTGCGTACCGGATTGAGGACGGTCGCGTGCGCGAGGTGGCGGATATGGCTTCTTTGGGACGCCGAGAATCGTTGTTTTCCGACGACATGTTGGGGTGGGGTGCCGTCCGATGTGCAAAAAACGGAGTATTCAGCAGGCGTGAGGACAATTTGGGCTCTCTGGAGCCGCCCGGGGACGTATCGAGCGCGAAAAAAAGTTCGGAATTGGACAAATCGTCCGAATTTGTGGCGCAAACGTCGCTCGAGAACGGCTCGGAAGCCTTCCCGCGCACGGATGGGAGCAGAATACTCCAAAAAATGCACGGCGGGTCGGCTACCACCCTGGCAGGGAGCTGGTTTCGCTACGATCGCGCGGGCGGTTGGGTGCTGCGCGGGCTCGACGTGGCGTTTTCGGCCGGTGCGGTGCATGCGGTCGTGGGCGGCAACGGATGCGGTAAGTCGACGATGCTCTCGGTGCTGGCGAAGACCGCCAAGCTGCAGCGCGGCCGCATGGTGCGCGGAGCGGCCTCGGCGGCGCTGCTGCCTCAGAACCCCAAAGCATTGCTGGTTGCCGAGACGGTTCACGATGAGCTGATGGAATGGGCCTCGACCTGCGGATATGACGAGAACTTGGCGCGGGAGCGTGCGGCGCAACTGGGATTGGACGGCCTGGAGACGCGTCACCCCTACGACCTCTCGGGCGGACAGCGCCAGCTGCTCGCGCTGGCAAAGCTGCTGCTGATTGGCCCCGAGCTGCTGCTGCTTGACGAGCCCACGAAGGGCTTGGACCTGGAGAGCCGCCGCATCATCGCTCGCGCCCTGCGTGACCATGCGAAGGCTGGCGGCACCGTCATCATGGCAACGCACGACCTGGATTTTGCCGAGCAGGTAGCCGACGACATCGCCATGATGTTTGATGGCGAGATCGCCTGCATGGAGCCGCCGACCGACTTCTTTGCCGACAACGTGTTTTATAGGGCGTGAGCGGGTTCGCGGGCGAGAACGGTCTTACTGCTTGAGCGCCGTGTACTGCTGAAGGAGCGCCATGAGCCCAACGCGGCTGTTGACCTGTGTTTTTCGAAAGATGTTCTCCAGATGCTTTTTAACGGTGCCAGTGCTGATGGAGAGCTCTTCGGCGATGGCCGCGTTGTCCATGCCCGATAACACGCAACGACACACATCGATTTCGCGCGCTGAGACGTCGTAGTCGTGAGCAAATACGATTTCAGACGAGCTGCGGTCGGCGCGCACACGCCATTTTGATAGTCGGTTCGTGAGGTGTGGTTCGATGAGCTCAAGGATTTGAACTTCGCGATCGCTAAAGTCGCCCTCTTCTTTCTTGCGATTAAGATTGAGCGATCCCAAAAAGCCCTCGTCATTAAAGAAACTGACGTTGACGACGTGGCGGCCGCCAAGATAATCCTTCATATAACTGCTGTCGATATCGCCAGGGCTGAGCTGATCGGACTCGCGCAGCACCGTCGAGCGCGTAAGATTGCGGTGGGCGACGATCATGTCCTGCTGCCAGTACTTTTCGGTGTAGAGCTCGAGCATCCCAGCGGGGACATCGATGCCAAGAGGGTCAAGAAAGACGCGCGTTTTCCATTCTTGCGGGGTGGATACGAGATCCCTGGAAAGGTCGCTCAGGAAAAATGCAGCCGACTCGTAGGGGATGAGAAAACGCAGCTTTTTGAGGACGGTCGAGCGAAACTCGCGGTCGCTGTCGATGGAATTAATCGAAAGCACGAGATCGTTTAAGCAGAGCCATTCAGAATCGGACAAAAAGCTCAAGATGACCTCCGATGAGATTGCGTAGTGGTTTAGCTGGCATTTTAGTTAATATGCGTAGAGATACTACTCCTTTTTTCGAATGATGATAAGCCGTTAGCCGAATGGTTTCGGTGAGGGGCCAATCGCAAAATATGAATACCTAAGAGCCAGGGCCCGGTTCTCCAAGCTGTTTGATTATTCCGACTTATTAAAGGAGTCATCATGGAAGAGAAGCTTCCTTCATGGCGTTGGGCGATTGTTTCAGTCGTTTGCTTGCTGTGCTTTATGGCTAACTACATGCAGTACCAGGTCTCAGCACTCGCCGTCGAGGTCATGCCTATGCTCAATATCGATACCGTCGGCTTTTCGATGCTGTTCCTCGTTCCTATGCTTACCGCCGTTTTCTTCTCAATTCCGCTGGGTGCCCTTGGTGACCGTATCGGTTCTAAGAAAGTTGTCACGGTTTGCACCGCAATTTCGGTTGCCGGCGGTTTTCTCCGTTGCTTTACGCTCGATTCGTTCACGATGCAGATGACATCGATGTTCCTGATTGGCATGGGAATCTCGGCACTCAACGCCAACCTCATCAAGGTGCTCGGCACCTGGTTCCGTGAACAGACTGGTTTCGCCATGGGCTTGTTCTACGCGGCTTCGTGCGTTGCCATCGTTGTCGCTCAGATCTGTGCTGGCTTGTTCGGCAGCGTCTTTAACTCTTATATGGTCGCTGCTGTCGTCATGACCATCTCCTGGGTTCTTTGGATTGTGCTTGACCGAGATGTGCCCGAGGGGCAATCGCTCCCCGAGCCCGAGCCCGTGCTCGACTACCTCAAGGTTGCTATCAAGAGTCCTGGCGTGTGGCTAATCTCCATCGGCGTCGGTTTTGGACTTGCCTCTACCACTGCCTATGCCGGTTTCCTGCCTCAGGCGCTTCAGCTTGGCAAGGGCATAGACGTCGCCACTGCTGGTTTCATGGCCGCAATTGTTACCGTTGGCAGCTTTTTCGGCTGCATCGTTGGGCCTGCGTTCTGCGATAAGCTTGGAAAGTTCAAGGGTTTTCTCATCGTCACTACTCTCATCGGTGCCATATCGATGTTCGTGACGTGGTACACCCCGGTCGGCTTCCTTCTGTGGACGATTTTGGTCATCAATGGCTTCTTTACCGCCATCAACGGCCCGATTATGCAGTCCATGCCTGTTCTCCTTCCCGAGATTGGTGATAAGTATGCCGGTTCCGCTGGCGGTATCGTGGGCACCATCTCCCTGCTCATGAGCTATTTCCTGCCCATCGGTATCTCTGCCGTTGCTGGTGCCGACTACACTGTGAACATGGGTCTCGAGAGCCTCTGCTTCCTGCTTTCCGTAGTTCCGGTTTTCTTCCTGCCCGAGCTCGGCCGCAAGGCCATGCAGGCTGCCGCCGCTAAGGATGGTGAGTAGCCATGGAGGCGGTAGTTCCCGCTGATATCGTCCTCAAGACGACGGCGTTGTTTACTGCCGAGGAACTTGAGCCTCACGCCGGATGCGTTGCAGTTCGCGGCAGCGAGATCGTGGCTGTGGGCTCGCCCGACAAGGTGCAGCCGTTTATCGGTCCCGATACCGAGGTCATTGACGCCGGCAACAAACTGGTCATGCCCGGATTCAACGATTCGCACATGCACTTTGCGCTCGGCTCAATCCAGAAGGATGAAGACTTCTGTTGCGATCTGATGTTTCTGCCGAGCGAGCGGGCTTGCGTGGATGCTGTTGCCAAGTTTGCCGCCGAGCATCCTGACAATCCGTGGATTTACGGTCAGGGTTGGTATTCGCCCGCGTGGGAAAACCCGACTGACCCTGATTGCCGCAGCCTCGATGCGCTCGATATCGACCGCCCAATCGTGCTCTCGGACTTTTCAATGCACGTGGTGTGGTGCAATACTGCCGCGCTCAGGGCGGTCGGTATCGACCGCAATACCCCGACGCCTGAAGGTGGCCTTATCCGCCACTTTGACAACGGCGAGCCCAATGGCTTTCTGTCCGAGCCCCAGGCGACGAACATCTTGCTCGATGTTGTGCTCAATAAGCCGGACCTTGATGCGTCGTTGCTCAAGTCGATGCGCAAGTTCAACAAGCTCGGCATAACTTCGATTGGTGATATGTATCCTTTGGGCGTGACTACGCCCGGCGTGTACGACATCTATGACCGTCTGGCGAGCGAGGACCTGAGTACGCTGCGTATTAGCTACTATTCTGCGCTCGACGCTCCGATGTCAGAGTCGCAGGCCCTGCGTGTGCGTCATCACGGCGAGCGCGTCCGAATGGCAGGCCTCAAGTACATTTTGGACGGCTGTCCCGAGGCGTACACGGCCTACATGCATGAGCCGTATCTTAACGCTCCTACGGGGAAGGACTTTCGCGGCGAACCAGCATGCAACCAGGAGACGCTTGACCGCATGATGCTCGAGGCCAGCAAGAATGGCTTCGATGTTCGTATCCATGCTATCGGCGACGCATCGGCCACGATGATTATCGATGCCGTCGAGCGTGCCGAGGAGGTGTGCGGCAACAAGGGGGCGCGTTTTGCTATCGAGCATACAGATAACCTGAAGCTCGAGGATATTGCTCGCATGAAGCGCCTGGGCATTAATGCTGCGATTCAGCCGCAGCATCCCATCGGAGGCCTTGGGCAGGGCGTGTACGAGGAGTCTCTTGGCGAAGAGCGCATGAGCCACATGTGGCGCTATAGGGAAGAGGCCGATGGCGGAATCCACTTAGGGCTTGGTACTGACTGGCCTGCGGTGATGTCAATCGATCCTATCGATACCGTGTATGCTGCGGTGACGCGTAGCGAGTTTGACGGGCACCCGGCGGAGGGATACTTCCGCGAGAATGCCCTGACGCTCGGCGAGACGCTGCAAGCGCACACGCTCGGCTCAGCATATGTCGAGGGCTTTGAGCGCCGTTTGGGCAGCCTTGCCGCCGGCAAGCTTGCCGATATCGTCATCCTGTCGGGCAATCCGTTTGAAATGAACCCGATGGCGCTTCGCGATCTCGAAGTCGAGACGACGATCTTTAACGGACGCGTCGTCTATCGCAAGGATGAAGCATAGATAGGGTGATGAACGTGAGCAAAGGGACGGTCGAAAAATATGCCCTGCTGTTTGTGGTGTGCGGCATCGTGTTTGCTGCGAACTACGCGCAGTATCAGGTGTCGGGATTGGCACATCTGGTTGTGTCGGACCTGCATCTGACCTCGGCCGAGTTTTCAGCCGTCCTGTTTGCCCCGTTTGTTCCTGCCGTTGTATTCGGCATGCCTGTCGGCGTTTGCGCCGATCGATATGGCGTGAAGGTGCTCGTATTCATCGCATCGGCGATTTCTGCAATTGCAGCGGCTGCTCGCGCGGAGTGCGCATCGTTTGCGACGCTGTTCACGGCGACCATGCTTCTGGGCGCGGCACCATGCGTCGTGAATGCCATCGTTCTAAAAGTGCTTGGTTCTGCTTTTGGCGGAGAAACCGATAGGGCCATGGGATGGTTCTACGCTGCGGGGTCGGGCGGAATCGCCTGCTCGCTTGCAACCTCTCCTCTCTTTGCAACGCCCGGACGAGCATATGCCCTTGCTGCCGTTTTATTTGCCGTGTTTGGATTGCTGTGGCTGCTGGTTGCGCCATCGGCAGATGTTCTGCAGGCTGCAGATGGCCTTGGCGTTCAGGGTGCGGAGCCTGCTTCGTCGTCGGCAAGTGCGTTTGCGACGGTAATCAAGATGCCGATGGTTTGGCTCGTGGCGATACTGCTTGGAGTCGCCCTTGCATCGGCTACGGCGTACTCTGGTTATCTTGTCTCGGCACTTGAGGTTTCAACCGAACCCCAGGTCGCCGGGCTTCTTGCCTCTTTCGTGACGCTTGGGTCGATTGTCGGCAGCGTGGCCGGTCCCTACGCGCGAGCGCAATTTGGCGACTATCGCGTGTTTATGGCCATCGCCGCAATGGCGGGGAGTGCCCTTATGTGGGCCGGAGAGGCTTTTGTCTCTCAGCCTTCTGTCGGGCTCATGTTTGCGATTGGCGTTTCGACTGCCGTCGCCGGTCCGGTCGTTCAGTCGCTACCCTACATGTTGCCCGAGGTGCGCGAGGGGCTTGCAGGAAGCGCCGGTGGCGTGGTGAGCACCGTTTCGCTGGGGCTTACGTTTTTGATTCCCGTGGCCCTTTCCTTCTGTATTGGCGAGAGCTACGAAACGCTGCTTTTTGGGTGCGCTGTTCTGTTTGGCGCGACGGCGCTGGTGTCGCCATTCCTGCCGTCTCCCGATTCACTTATGTAATATTCGCTTCCGCCCTTTGGGCCTGGCCGACAAGGGCAAAAGGAGTTGGTCTACTTGACACTAAAAAAGAGTACCGCTGTGACCATTCTCAACGGCATCGTTAATCCTCTATTCATGTGTTCATTTCTGCCGATTGTTGAGGGAAAGCCTGGCTTAGATTTTCAGGGACTTACTGGTTTCTGGGGGCAGCTTATTCTGGCCATCGGTATTGCACAGTTCGTGGGTTTTTTGCCGCTCTTTGGCAAAGCAATTGAGACGTGCGTTGAGTTTTTTGGTTTTGATCGGAACACTCCGGGCGCACGGATTTGCGGAACCGTTGTGGGCGCTACTCTGCTCTTCTGCATTATCGGGCTATTTGAAGTCGCGTTTCAGTCAGGCGTTGGCGTTATCGACGGTGTGCCGTTTTTCTCGCGCTGGGTTCGCCTCGTGGTGGGCGGATGGGCCTTTGTCGTTGTGGGCGGCTTGCTGTTTGATCCTTTTGTCGCGGCCATTGCCGCTAAAGTTACGGGCGAATAGCGCCAAGACCGGTCGCGTGGCGAAAGCCTGATCGACTGGCAGCCAAGGCCGGCCGGGGGATTGGTCGGCCTCATTTTGCCCGTGCTACCATAAACGGACATTCGTTTGATGGGGGCTGCCGTTGTCACGCGTCTTGCAACATATGGAAATCCCGCTGCTGCTGGCGGTTCCTGCGGTGATGGCTGCGGCGTTGCTGGCGGGCGTTGAGCAGGCAGCGTTGGCCATGCTGGTTGTGGTGGCGCTGGTGCTTGCGCTGTTCTTTGCGGGTTACGAGGCTTCGCGCCCGGGCCTGCGCCAGATTATGCCCACGCTGGTGTTGGCGGCGTTGGCCGCGGCGGGGCGCATCTTGTTCGGTCCCATTCCCGACTTTAAACCGGTGAGCGCCATCGCCATTATCGCGGGGGCGACGCTTGGTCGCCGCAATGGTTTTATGGTTGGCGCGTTGGCAGCGCTGACCAGCAATTTCTTTTTTGGGCAGGGCATGTGGACGCCGTGGCAGATGTATGCCTGGGGTTTGGTGGGCTATATCGGTGGCGCACTGGCGCATGCGGGCGCGTTTGACCGCGCCGATGGAACCGTGCGAATGCCGTCACTGTTGGCGTATGGCTTTGCGTCGGGCTTGCTGTATGGCGTCGTGATCAACGCGTATGACATCATTGGTTTTGTACAGCCGCTTACTTGGGCGGGTGCCGTGGCGCGTCTTGCCACGGCAGTGCCGTTCGATATTACGCACGGCCTTGCGACCTGCGTGTTTTTGGCCGCCTTGTACAAGCCTTGGTGCCGTCGCATTAACCGTGTCGTCGTGAAATACGGGCTGTAGGGCTGGTTGCGCCGGGGCGGAATCAATACTGTCGAAGTGCCATTTCAAAACTATGCCGGTTTACGGGGCTAGATTGGCGCAGGCAGACCATGCCGGCTTTTTTCGAAATAGAGCAAGCCGTTCACCTGCGGTTTTATTATCTCGGAATTGCGTATGGTTAGGGGTTCGCGATTCAGCCCCGTAAACCGGCAAAGTTTTGGAATGGCCGGCTGATATGACGGGCATCGTGGCCCTCAGAGAGCCAAATTGATCCATTTTCTTCCGTCCCCAGATGTCCCCAGGGAACCAGTTGACGGCGCTTGCCACGAAACTGGCCCGTCTACTACGTTTAGCTTGATACCCCCGACCATGACCGCGTTTTATGAAAAACCGCAGGCTTTCTACCTGCGGTTTTCTTTTTGCGTTGTTCGCTGTGGTTGAGGGTGGTGCCTTAAACGTAGTAGATGGGCGTGTTTCGTGGCGGATGGGTCACGCGGACACCCTCACGAGGCCCAAAATGATCCGTTTTCCTTCGTCTCCGGGGGCAGCTGGAGTTAGAGCTCCAACGTAAGGGTGACGGGGCAGTGGTCGCTGCCATAGATGTCGCCGCGGATGCCGGTGTCGCGTACGTTGTCGGCGATTGTGTCGCTTACCAGGAAGTAGTCGATGCGCCAGCCTGCGTTGTTCTTGCGGGCATTAAAGCGATAGCTCCACCAGCTGTAGACGCCCTCGACGTCGGGGTTTGCCGTGCGCCAGGTATCGGTAAACCCGGCGTTGAGCAGCTCGGTAAACTTGCCGCGCTCTTCGTCCGAAAAGCCGGCGTTGCCGCGGTTGGATTTGGGGTTCTTAAGGTCGATCTCCTCGTGCGCCACGTTAAAGTCGCCGCAGGTTACGACGGGCTTACCGGTCTCGCGTTCAAGCGCGCTCAAAAAGTCGCGATAGGCATCGTCCCAAGCCATGCGTACATCGATGCGCGCGAGCTCATTTTGGGCGTTAGGCGTGTAGACATCCACAAGCCAAAACTTGTCGAACTCGAGCGCGCAGACGCGGCCCTCGGTTGCGGCTTGGGCGACGAGCTCGGCCGCCTCGTTCTC
Source organism: uncultured Collinsella sp. (assembly GCA_900542715.1). Taxonomy (GTDB): domain Bacteria; phylum Actinomycetota; class Coriobacteriia; order Coriobacteriales; family Coriobacteriaceae; genus Collinsella. Next base: position 44,305 of record UQOQ01000004.1, on the reverse strand, counting down.
GCCGGCGTAGGGTAGCAGTGCGTCGGCGTGCAGCACGCGCAGCGGTTTCTGGCGGCTAAAGACCGCAGTGCCCGAATAGCCTTTACGCTCGGCGTAGCTCCAGGTTTGGTGATAGCCGGGCAGGTCAATATCGACCTGGCCTTCTTGCAACTTGGTCTCTTGCAGCGCCAGGATATCGACGTCGAGTTCTTGCGCGATCTGGATAAAGCTCGGGTCCTTTTTGAGCACGGCGCGCAGGCCGTTGACGTTCCACGAGGCGAAAGTGTAAGTCTGAGGCATGGTGTCCTTTCGACGGGGTTGGCAGGCTTAAGATTAGCGCAACAGGGGCGGGGTGGGCTCCGCGCATGCTGACTTAAAGGTCGCATGCTGGGATATCGCCCGACGCCGCCCGATCAACAAGGACGGAGGACTCATATGACGCAGGCAATATCGGACCCCAGGCAGGCGTCCGCCGCGCTGGCGGATCTGTTTGACACCCACAAGCGCGTGGTCTTCTTTGGCGGCGCTGGTGTTTCCACGGCGAGCGGCATCCCCGATTTCCGCAGCGTGGACGGCCTGTATCACCAGCAGTTTGCCTATCCGCCCGAGACCATGCTGTCGCATAGCTTTTACGAGGCGCATCCGGCCGAGTTCTTCGACTTCTACCGCACCAAGATGATCGCGCTTAACGCTAAGCCCAACCGCTGTCACACCAAGCTGGCCGAGCTGGAGCGCGCCGGCAAGCTTGATGCCGTGGTGACGCAAAACATCGACGGCTTGCATCAGATGGCGGGCTCGCAGCGCGTGTTCGAGCTGCACGGATCGGTCCATCGCAACATTTGCCAGTCGTGCGGCGCGGTCTATAGCGCCGAGTGGATTTGCTCGCGCGAGCATGAGGACGCCGCGGGCGTGCCCGTGTGCCCTGCGTGCGGTGGTCGCATCAAGCCCGATGTGGTGCTCTACGAAGAGCCGCTCGACGAGCATGTGTTGACCGGTGCCGTTGCCGCCATCGCCGCGGCCGATGCCCTCATTGTGGGCGGGACCTCGCTCGTGGTGTATCCGGCGGCGGGCCTTACGCGTTACTTTACCGGCGATACGCTGGCCATATGCAACCTTGCCCCCACCGATCAGGATGCAAATGCCGACCTGCTGATTTCTTGCGACATCGCGGCCGCGTTTGCGTTCTAGCCCGTGTACGCGGATACAATAGAAAGACTGAGTGCAAAGCGACCCCGCCGCCAGCTCCCCAAGCTCGGCGGCGTGGGCATTTTAGGAGGATGTTCATGGCGAACGACAGCAAGACATGGCGGTGCGGAAAGTATGAGCTCAGCTTTGACCGTCCGCGCATCATGGGCGTCCTCAACGTGACGCCCGATTCGTTTAGCGATGGCGGGGAGCACTTCGACCCGGATGCCGCCATCGAGTACGGCCTGGCGATGCTCGACGCCGGCGCCGACATCATCGACGTGGGCGGCGAGTCCACGCGCCCCGGATTTACCCCGGTCAATCCCGATGAGGAGGCTCGCCGCGTGCTGCCCGTGGTGCGCGCGCTGGCCAAAGAGGGCGCCATCGTCTCGATCGACACGCGCCACGTGGCGGTTGCTAAGGCGGCCGTGCGCTGCGGCGCCTCGATCGTCAACGACGTGACCGGCTTCACCGACTCCAAGATGGTCGAGTTTGTTAAGACGAGCACCTGCGGCGTCATTGTGATGCATGCCGGCGAGGTCGCCGCTCCCGCTCGTACGCACGCGACGGTGCAGCTCGATACCTCGGCCGCGGCGTTTGTTGCCGAGAAGGCGCGCGAGGCGGCTGCCGAGGCCGCGCGTGAGGCCGAGAAGCCGGCTCGCCGCCGTCGCGGCAAGTTGCTGGGCGAGCCTAAGCCGGAGGCCAAGCTTCCGGGCGGCGTGGTGCAGCCCTCGTTGCCGTTTGGCGAACCTGAGCCCGCGACCGAGCCTGCAAGCGAGCAGGAGACGCCGGCCGCCGAGCAGGCTGCTGCTGCCGAGACCGTCGCGCCCGCGCCCGAGGCCACCGAGGCCGCTCCGGAGCCCAATGATCACCTGGCGGCCATGATGCGCCGCAGCGCCCGCCGCGAGGAGGCCTACGTGCCCACCTCGCAGCTCCGCCGCTTCACCCTGCCCGATTCGGCGCCCATCATGCGCCGCGTCATGGGCTTTCTGTCCGACCAGGCCCGCGCGCTCATCCACGCCGGCGTGTCGCGCGACCGCATCTGCATCGATCCCGGTCCGGGCTTTGGCAAGACGGCCAACGAGGACATCGTCATCCAGCGCGAGACTGCCAAGATGGCGTCACTGGGCTATCCGCTCATGTGCGCCGTATCGCGCAAGCGCTTTGTGGGCGCCGTCTCGGGCGTGACCGAGGCCGCCGAGCGCGATGCCGCTACGTTTGGCGTGTGCCTGGGCGCCATCCAGGCCGGTGCCAACATCGTGCGCGTGCACGACGCCGCGGGCTTTGCGCAGTTCCTGAACGGCTACTGGGCGGTTGCCAAGCCGCAGCCGCGCCGCGCGTTTGTGGCCGTGGGCTCCAACCTGGGGCATCGCTGTGACAACATCCGCGCCGCACGCGACATGATCGCCGAGATTCCACTCACCTGCGTGTCCAACTCCTCCAAGATCTACGAGAGCGAGCCGGCCTACGAGACGCGCCAGGACGCGTTTGCCAACGCCGTCATCGAGATTAAGACCGAGCTGGCGCCGTTGGTGCTGCTCGACGAGCTCATGAAGATTGAGGCCGAACTGGGCCGCGACCGTTCCAAAAAGGCCAAGGCAAACGGCCCGCGCACCATCGACCTGGACCTGCTGTGGATGGACGGCGAGACCCATGGCGGCAAGAAGCTGCGCCTGCCGCATCCGCTGATCGGCGAGCGCGACTTTGTGTTGGTGCCGCTCGAGGACCTGATGCACGACCCGGCGCGGTTCTTCCGCTACAACGGCGTCGAGGTCAAGGAGCCCGAGGACCGCGTGGGCCATATCGTGGGCGAATTGGGGCGTATGTAGATGATCGAGATGAATGCTGTTGCCGCCGGTACCGAGCTCGACGCGGCGCGTGACGCGGGCCGCGAGGGCATGTCCGCGGGCTGGTGCGCGTGGAGCGCGGGCGATGCATCGCTGACGTTTTCGCTGGTCGTGCGCCCCGATGTGAACATGCATGCCTTCCACGGCCTGCCGTTTGTGGCCGCGATGGGCATGATGGACGCGCTTGTGGGCACGGCATCGACGCCGGGCCTGGGGCTTGCCGGCAAGGTGGGCATCCAGTGGCCGAGTGACATCGTGTGCGGCGCGCCTGCGTTTGAGACGTCGCTCGCGCGCGTCGCCGTCAACGGCGGTGCCGGTGCCGCGGGCATGTTTGCCGCGGTGACGGTGGATATTGAGCGTTCGGCACTGGGCGAGCTCGGCGTGGATATGGGCGACGAGGTGCTGGTCGAGGCGCTAGTCGCGGCGGTGCTCGCTCGCGTTGACGCCTGGGCGGTTGCCGCCAACACACCACAGGGCGCTGCCGGTCCGCTGGCCCCGGTGCTGGGCGAGTACTTCGATATGGTGCCGCTGCTGGGTCGTCAGGTCGCGGCGGTGTCGCCCAACGGCCTGCCGCTCGCGGTCGGCGTGTTTGTGGGCCTGGACATCTGGGGCCGCGCGACCATTAAGACCGACGCCGGCGAGCAGGAGTTTCCGCCCGAGGCCGTACGCATTCGCGGTCTGTAACGCAGGGCGCCCACGCTCAAAGATAACGATGACAACAAGACCCTCCTCGGCTGTGCCGGGGAGGGTCTTGTTGTCTGGGGAATGGGCTGTCAGCACCCTATTCCTCAAAACTGAAAAATTTTCGATTTTGAGGAATAGGATTGGCGGCTGGTTGCTGCGACCTGGCGTTTACTCTATCCCAGCTCCTGCATGCGGCGGTAGATTTCGCAGATGCCCTTGATGGTGAGTTGCCCGTCGACCACGTCGAAGGCATCGGTCGAATCGGCGACAATGCCGGCGAGACCGCCCGTGGCGATAACGGTGGCGTCCTCGCGGCCCAGCTCGCGCTTCATGCGCGTGACCAGGCCCTCGGCCATGGCGGCGGCGCCCATCACGGCGCCGACCTTGATGCACTCTTCGGTGTCGCGACCGATGGCGTGCTCGGGCGCCTCGAGCGGCACGCTGGCGAGCTTGGCGGCTCGGGCGGCAAGCGCGTCCATGGAGATGCGGATGCCCGGCGCGATCGCCCCACCAATGTAATAACCGTCCTCATCGATGACGTCGATATTGGTCGCGGTGCCAAAGTCCACCACGATTGCCGGCGCGCCGTAGAAAGTCTCAGCTGCGACGGCGTTGGCGACGCGGTCGGCACCTACGGCCTGGGGGCGCGCCGCGCGCAGCTTGGTCACGGCGGCCGTCTGCGGCCCGATGACGATGACGTCCGCCGCGATGCGGTCGGCCACGGCGTGCCACTCGCGCGAGAGCTGCGGCACCACGCCGGCAAAGGCGATCGCATCGACCGCATCGAGCGAAAGGTCGTACATCTTAAAGAAGCCCATCAGGCGCACGTGGATCTCGTCGGCGGTATAGGAGCGGTCGGTGGGCATGCGCCACGACTGCACCAGCTCGTCTCCGTCAAACAGGCCCATGGCCGTCTGCGTGTTTCCCATATCAATAGCGAGCAGCATGTCTACTCCCGGTGTCGGCATAAAAGGACGCGCACCATTGTATACGTGCCATCGACGGCGCTCGGCTGTGATTCGTTTACGGTGATAAGGGCTGAGAGGTTTAAATATGAAGGAATTATGCTCTACGAGATTTTCCTTGCCGTTTACCGAACTCCCACGTAATATTCTTTCTTGCGCACATGAGGCGCCCAGACATTGCGGGGTGGAGCAGTCTGGTAGCTCGCCGGGCTCATAACCCGGAGGTCGTAGGTTCAAATCCTGCCCCCGCGACCAAGAACTTGCAGCTCGTCGGCCTAGCCGGCGAGCTTTTTTGTTATTCCGGGACCGTGTTTTTCGGTCCAATTCTCAGCCTCTCAAACAAAATCTCGATCTGTAACATCTAGACCCGATTTGGGCGGCTAGGTGTTACAGATTGAGATGTTGAGTCCCCGCCTGGACGGTTTGTCTAAATCTGTAACACGAGGGATGGATTTTGCCGAGTAACTGTTACAGATTGAGATTTTCTGCCGGGACGGTTTTGGTTTGTCTCGATCTGCTCCAATGTGCCCTGCGTCTTTATGGGTCTTGCCACGTCGTTCTTCACGTTTATGCTGCAGCAGCCGATCAACTTTGGCCACCTCTTCGCATTCTGGGCCTTTGGAATCGCGCTCGCGGTTTGCCTGGTTATGTCGGGAACGCTCGTGTGCTCGGCAATCTTTGGAAAAGAGCGCGCTATTCAGGCGCTTACGCCGCTCGATGTGCTCGGGGCGCAGCAGAACCATAAATAAGAAAAACTCGATTATCAGGGGGGCGGACGCCGTGAAGCACACCGCCCCCCCTGTACGTGTGGCGCCAGGGCCATGCGCTCGAAAGCGTTGCCCAAACGCATGGTTCATCCGCACAAAGCCCATGGTCGCTATGGGCAAACATCGGTGCGCCTGCACATGGCTTTGAGTCTGTTTTCGAGCGAAAGTATGGCTGTCGATACGCATGCAATTCGCATGAAGTCCGGGTTCGTCCAAGAGCCCTATAAAGGAGGATTCGCATGAAACAGTTAGAGACCGACGTCGTTGTCGTTGCCGCGGGTCTGAGTGGCCTTGCCGCAGCGGTCGCTGCAGCCGAGGCAGGCGCTCGCGTCATTGCCCTGGAGAAGGCCCCCATTACCGGTGGCGCCGCCAACATGGGCATGGGGCCTGCCGCCGCTGGCTCTCCGCTTCAGAAGGCTTCGATGATCGAGGTCACGCCTGGCGAGCTCTTCCGTCGCCATATGTTCTACACCCATTACCAGGTCGATGCTCGCCTGGTGCGCGACTACTACTTTAAGTCGGGCGATACCATCGCATGGCTGCAGGATATGGGCGTGGTGTTTAACTCCGTGCGTCCGGCGTTCCGCGCCCGCGAGCGCACGCGTGCCTATTCCGACGGCGAGTACACCTGGCATGTCGTGCAGCCCGAGGATGGCTCGGAGCCCGGTCCTCGCGCGGCGACCACGATGACCAAGCGCATGACCGAGCGTGCCCAGGACCTGGGTGTCGAGTTTATGTTTGAGTGCCCGGGCACCGGCCTTATCAAGGGCGAGGACGGCGCCATCTGCGGCGTGACCGCAAAGGACAAGGACGGCGAGGAGTACCAGATCTCGTGTAAGTCCGCGATTGTCGCCACGGGCGGTTTTGGCAACAACGCCAAGCTCATCAAGGAGAAGCTCGACTTTGAGTGGGGTAAAGACCTGTTCTCGTTTGCCATTCCGGGCATGGACGGCGACGGCATCAACATGTGCCACGAGGTCGGCGGCGGCCACACCCCGGTGACCATGGAGCTCATGTATCAGATCCCCGACAACATGAACCACTTCTATGTCGAGGGCGCATTCCGTCAGCCGTGCTACTGGTGCAACCGCCTGGGCGAGCGCTTTATGCCGGAGGACGAGATCTTCAACACCACCTTTGTCGGCAACGCCATCAACCATCTTCCCGGCAAGGTCGCCTATGCCATCTTTGATTCCCGTATGCTCAAGCACTGGAAGAAGGATGGTCCGGATATCGTCAGCCACGTTCATCCGCACGACCTGTACGACGGCTTTGAGGAGCAGTGGAACCGCGACCTGGAGGCCGGCTATCCAGCAATCTGCCAGGCCGATACGCTGGAGGAGCTTGCCGAGAAGGCGGGTATCGACGTGGAGGGTCTGCTCGCCAACGTCGACGAGTACAACGAGATGTGCGACAACGGCTGGGACGACATCTTTGAGAAAGAGCGCGAGTTTATGAAGCCGCTCGAGAAGGGCCCCTTCTATTGCTGCAAGCAGTACTGTGGCGCCTACGGCACCCTGGGCGGCGTGCTCATTAACCACAAGATGGAGGTCATGACCGACGACTATGAGGTCATCCCCGGCCTGTACTGCGTTGGCACCGACGCCTGCACCATCTATGGCGACTCCTATAACTACTGCATCCCGGGTAACACCATGGGCTTCTGCCTTAACTCGGGTCGCATCGCCGGCGAAAACGCCGCCGCAGCCCTCTTTGAGGATGCGGGCGACGAGGAGTGGTCGTAACACCGCAGCTGTTCGCGCCTGCAGACACCCACGCGTTGGGTGCGGGCGGGGATTTGCCCTACAAGCGAGGCGCTCGGGATCGCTTTGATCCCGGGCGCCTTTCTGGACAAGAGCGACGTTTTGAGGGGAACGAATGAAGCTAACGATTAATGGAGCCGAGGTCGAGGCACGCGAAGGGCAAAATGTCCTGGAAGCCGCGCTCGATGCCGGTATCTATATTCCGCATCTGTGTAAACATCCCGATCTTGAGGCCGTCGGCGGATGCCGTCTGTGCATGGTCGAGATCGAAGGCCAAGATGAGCCGGTGTGTGCCTGCAAGACGCAGGTTGCCGAGGGAATGGTCGTCAACACGACAGGCGAGCAGGCCGAGCGCGTGCGCAAGCTGGCAATGGAGCTTATCTTGGCCACGCATCCCGCCGATTGCACCGGCTGCCCCAAGTACGGCAAGTGCGAGCTGCAGTCTATGCATCAGTACCTGGGAGTTTCGCCTGCGCGCTGGCGCACCAAGAGCCGTCCGGTCGCCACGGACGAATCGAACCCGCTGATCACCCATATGTTCACCCGCTGCATTCGGTGCGGTCGCTGCGTGCGCGCGTGCCGCGAGCTGCGCGGCGCCGGCGTCTTGGACTACCAGCGCACCGAGGACGGCATTCGCATTGGTACGGACGGCAGCGTGAGTCTGCAAGAGGCCGGATGCCGTTTTTGCGGTGCCTGTATCGAAGTGTGTCCCACGGGCTCGATCGTCGACACGCTCGATATGTTCGATGAGAACAAGTCCTATGCCGACAACGTGGTCCCCTGTCGCTCGGGCTGTCCCGCCCACGTGGATATCCCACGCTACCTGCGTCACATCCGTAACGGCGAGTACACCCGAGCCGCCGCGGTGGTGCGCGAGAAGGTCCCGTTCCCCGAGAGCCTGGGCGACATTTGCGTCCATAGCTGCCAGGATGCCTGCAAGCGCAACGAGCTCAACGGCACGCCGGTTTCGGTTTGCCGTCTTAAGCGCGCCGCGGCCGTGCGCGATGCGGGCGACTGGAAGGCCAACGTGCGCCATGAGCCGCTGAGCGGCAAGAGCGTCGCCGTTGTGGGTGCCGGTCCCGCCGGCTTGACCGCCGCACTCTATTGCGCCGAGAAGGGCCACAAGGTCGTGGTGTTCGAGGCCAACGAGAAGGTCGGCGGCCAGATGCGCTACGGCATTCCGGCGTATCGCCTGCCCGATGCCACGGTCGATGCCGAGGTTGCGACGATTTTAGAGATTGCCCAGGGTGATGACGCCGAGCCGCGCATTGAGCTGCGCTGTGGCGAGCGAATCGCCGAGCCCCAGGCGCTTTTGGAGCAGGGCTTCGATGCCGCGCTGGTTGCGGTGGGCACGCATGACGGAACGGTGCTTCCCATGCCCGGCCACGACCTCGAAGGCGTGCTGCGTAACACCGATTTTCTGAAGGCCGCCCGTATGGGCAGCGCCCCGGACCTGACGGGCAAGCGCGTCGTGGTGCTTGGCGGCGGCAACGTGGCGTACGACTGCGCCCGCACTGCCGTGCGTCTGGGTGCCGCCTCGGTCGATGTCGCCTGCCTTGAGGCCCAAGACGCGATGACCTCGACGCCCGAGGAGCGTGCCGAGGCCGCCGAGGAAGGCGTGGTCCTGCACGATGCCTATGCCTTTACCAGCATTAACGAGACCGAGGACGGTTCGGGCAAGGTCGGTTCCATGACGATCCACAAGATCGAGCGGTTCTACTTTGACGAGAACCACCGCGCCGTCACCGAACTGCTCGACGGCGGCGAGAAGACCATCGATGCCGACTGCGTGATCTTTGCCGTGGGTCAAAAGCCCGAGGGCACGGCCCAGATGGGCCTTGAGCTTACGCACGGCCCGTATATCGTGGCCGATACCGAAGGCAAGACGAGCGTTGAAGGCATCTGGTCGGCGGGCGACTGCGTGACGGGTACCAAATCGGTGATCGCGGCAATCGCTGCAGGTCGCACGTGCGCCTCGGCCATCGACCGCGCTTTGGGTGGCGATGGCAACATCGACGAGGAGCTGACCGAGCATGATGCTCCCGAGCAGTGGATTGGCCGCGTCCCCGAGGGCTTCTACGACGATGCCGTGCAGCCCGAGTTTGTCGATGCCCAGACGCGTAAGGATAACTTCGATACGTTTGAGTGCCCCTATACCGACCATGAGGCTACGTGCGAGGCGAGCCGCTGCTTGCAGTGCGATTTGCGCCTAACGATCAGTACGCCGCGCCTGTGGAACGAATACTAGGAAAGGAGCGATAACCCATGACGATCATCAACTTTATGCCTGCGCATAAGCAGGCCCCCGTCGCGCTCTGGCTCCTTAAGAAGGACGTGGCGGCCGCTGCGGAAAAAATTGCAGGGGCCGGTGCCCAGGCGGTTTTGGTACCGGCAGGCGATGAGGTCTCTGCCGCGCTCGCGGATGCGTTGGGCGAGTCCTGCCGCGTGATCGAGTGCGACCCGAGCCTGGGCTTTGTCTATGCCAACGGTTCGGCCGCGGCCAAGATGCTCGACGGCGAAAAGCCTCTCCCATCTTGCTGCGAGGGCGATGGCGCCGACCGCTGCCTGAGCGGATCAGAGTTACTTGCCGCCGAAGGCAAGCGCTGGGTGTGGATTGACGGGGCCGAGGAGCCCGTTGAGGTCGACCGTGTCGTGAGTGCGGAATCCCTGGTTGCCGCGGCGGGCGCCGACGACGCTAAAGCGGTGGGGATTGGCTATCCCAGCGGTCTGCTGCTGAGGCCCGATGACACCTCAAAGATTGAGCTATGCAGCGACTACGTGCGCGTCTACACCGCCAAAAACTGCATGGCAAAGGCGCTTTTGGACATTTGCACGCTCTATCGTCACGAGAGCTGCGGACGCTGTGTCTTTGGCTACGAGGGCTCGCATCAGATTGCAACGATTCTTGCCGATATCTGCCGCAAGAAGGGCAAGCCGGGTGACTTGGCGCTCCTTCGTGACCTTTGCCCCGTGATGCAGGCGCAGTGCCTGTGCGAGCAGGGTCGCGTGCTGGCGCGCACGGTGCAGTCGTTCCTCGACCTGTTCGAGGGCGAGATTATGCAGCACACCACCAAGAAGGTCTGTGCCGCCGGGGAATGCCAGGCATTCTTGACCTTCCATATCCTCGCCTCCAAATGCCAGGCATGCAACAAGTGTGTCGATTCGGACGTTTGCGAGGAGGACGCGATTCTGGGAAGGCCGCGGTTCATCCACGTGATCGACCAAAAGGCTTGCACCCAGTGCGGTGCCTGCCTGGATATCTGCGACAACGGCGCGATCGTCACGGCTGGGGCCGTCAAGCCCAAGTGCCCGCCCAAACCCATTCCCTTTAAGCGCAAATAAGAGCGCCGACCCCTTCCGTTTTGTCCCTTGTAGGCATGCGGGAGGGGCCTTTGTTTATCTGCACGAGGTATTCCGCAAATACCGAGCGGGCCTTGGTTGCCTGGACGGTGCGCATGTTTTACGTCTGCCGTACGCTTTTTGCGAAGTACACACGGGCAGAATCCGTGTCCAAAATGCTCTGGAGAGGAGCGACCATGTCGTTTAAAGTGATGGCGATTTGTGCCGGCAGGCACGGTGGCAACGGCGAGGCTTTGGCCAAAGAGGCCCTTTGCGCGGTGCGCGAGGCTGGCGGCGAGGTCGAGCTGATCAATTTGTTCGACTATAACATCTTGCCCTGCACCGGTTGCGAGGGCTGCACCATGCAGATGGGAAAGATGGGCGCCGGCCTGCAAAAGGAATATCACGGCTGCGTTCTTAAAAACAAAGACGATGTAGATGCGATTATTCGCGAACTGCAGACCTGCCAGGGCGTGATCTTCTCGGTTCCGACCTACGACCTTACGCCCAGCTCGGTGTACACCCGCTTTGCCCAGCGCTTCTTGGCATACGAGCTTTCGTTCTTGCTTGCCATCGGTGCCGTAAAGGAGAATCCGCATACCGTTGCCGGCCTCATCTCCGTCGGCGGTTCCATGCACGATTGGCAGTCCCTGGCACTGGAGAGCCTGCAGGCGACTATGTTTACCATGTCGATGACTGTTGTCGATCGCTATATGGCGCAGCGCGACGGCCGCCCGGGCAATGCTTTTGTGTGGGGAGACGACGTGGAGTGGGGCGGACAGATCGCCCGCGCCCACAAGATGGGCGAGAACATCGTCAAGGCCATTCGCACGCCTGTTGACGAGCGCTGCTGGCTGGGCGATCCGGATGACGGCGTGTGTCCCAACTGCCACAGCTCCCTGGTGTACCCCGGCGACAAGCATTGGGATGGGGTCGAGTTTCCCTGGGAGTGTGCGGTCTGCGGCGCCGGCGGCGATATCGTAACCGACGAGCGCACCGGTCGCCCCAAGCTCAAGATTGCCGAGAACGGCCTGATTCGCGACCGCAACGACGACCACGCGCGCGCCGAGCACCTCAACGAGATCAACAAGACCCGCGACGAGTTCTTCGCCCATATGGACGAAGTAAAGCCGCTCATGGAAAAGTACGCCAAGATGACGTTCCCCACGCTGGAGATTAAGCGCGACTAGTTTTGCCCAAGCCCCGCCCGGCCTACTTGCGGCAGTGCAGGTCGGCGCTGGTGCGGGGCTTAATCCTCGGCTCAAGAAAGCCAAGGTAGATTAGGGTGCGAATCGAGAGGTGGAACAAAAAGAGGTCCTCTCCCGATGCCAAGTCGTTACCGGTGATTTCCTTTATGCGGTTAATGCGATAGAGCAGCGTGTTTTTGTGAAGCGACAAGATCGCGGCGGTGCGCACCGTGTTACAGCTGTGCTGCATAAAGGCAAAGAGCGTCTCGACCAGCTCGGAATCGTGCGACTGGTCATGCTTCCAAAGTGCCCAGATTGCCGGATGGCAGTAGTTTATAAGGTTGATGTGGTCGTTGCAGATGTCGAGCATTTCCATGTAGGTGTATTCGCAATAGCGATACACATGGGTGTCTTCGAGGATTTTGGTAAAGGTCGAGCCGTATCGAATGGCGGCGCGTGCCTGATTGAGGTGCGAACGCACATCGGTTGCCTGGGAAAACTCGTTGCTGATGCCAATGAACAAATTGTTCGTGGCAGCAACGCGGGCAAGGATCGCCTCATCGTTGGCGGGTAGCTGCGTGGAGGGCGGACGGCTTACCAGCGCCACGAGCTCACCTTCGTACATGGTGATAAGGCTATGGTGCAGTAGCGGCTGCAATTGTCCTCGGATGCTCTCCGCCTCGCGCGCCTCGAGCTGGGAATCTTTTTTGAGCAGGCATACAACGTAGAGGGCGGGAAGCGGCGCAAAGCCGACGAGCTGCATTTTGCGTGTGCAGGTGATGGGGTTGGGGATTTCGTCGTCCAGGAGGCGCGAGAGAAAATATGGCCCCTGTTGCTGGCCGCCCAACGAAAGAAAGCCGCCTTTCTGCAGTTCTTGCGCGAGCAGTCGGACGAAGAACTCAAAGACCTCGCGATCGCTATCGCCAAAGGCGTGATTGCGTTCGATCATCATCGCCCGGCCCAGACACGTGCCGTGCACCTTGATCGCATCGGTCATGGTGTTGAGGCGGAACATGTCGTTATAGCGTGTAAGCGGGCCTGTCGAGCGGGCAATCTCCTCGTCTAAGCCGCATTTGATGATGTATCGCACGGCTTCGTCCTGCAGCATGTCACCTTCGGAGAGCTCGGCGCGGGTGATGGCTGCAAAGGGGGAGTCGTCGTCATCGTCGAGCTCAAAGCCGCCGCGGGCGGCATAGCGGTACACGGGATCGACGACGAGCACCGGGTTGTCCATAGCGGCAGAGGCCGTTTGCGTGAGGCTCTTGAGCCCCGCGTCGCTCAAGAGCGCCTCGAGCAGCGCTTGCTTTGCTGTAGACGTATCGGTGGTACTCGGTTGCATGGGTGTCCCTTCTGCCGCGTCTTCGCCGTAGTCGACGCGTGACCAAATTATTATTGCAGGCTGTGCAGTATTAGGTTGTTTAAAAAGGTGAGTGTGGCGGTCGTTTCCTCGAACGGGGTGGCGCTGTTGTTGGAGAATGTCTCGATCTGTAACAGGTGGGTCCGGTTTTGGTCTGTAGTTGTTACAGATTGAGATGTTTCGGCAGGACGGTCTTCGTTTGTCTAAATCTGTAACACGAGGGACGGTTTTTACTGAGTAACTGTTACAGATCTAGATCTTTCGGCAGGCTAGATTGGTTTGTCTCAATCTGTAACAGTTGCTCGGCAAAATAGGGCCTAACTGTTACAGATTGAGACAAACCGACGCCCCGCCACACCCCATCCACCTGCCGCCACCTGCTGTCCGCCGATTTACATTGCGCCCCCGTGCCCCCATGCCATATCCTTTAGACAACTACGCGGCAACATCGCCGCCGCGCCTACAAGAGAGGAATGTCCATGACCGCACCTGCCACTAAGTTGCTCCAGCCCATTACGGTTGGCCCCCTTGAGCTCAAGAACCGCATTATGTTCCCGCCGCTGACCACCGGCTACGAGGAGCGCGACGGTTCCATTGGCGAGCGCAGCCTGGCTTTTTACGAGCGCCTGGCCCGTGGCGGCGTGAGCTACATCGTCATTGGCGACGTCGCTCCCGTTATGACCGCGAGCCCCACGCCCAAGCTGGCGACCGACGCCCAGATCCCCACGTTTAAGGCGCTGGCCGACGCCGTCCACAAGCACGGCGCCAAGGTCGCGCTGCAGCTGTTCCACCCCGAGTACGACGTGCCCGGCGTCGGCCGCATGGTCATGGGCTCCATGGCCGCCGCCAAGGCCGCGCAGGAGGCCAAGGCCGCCGGCGACGAGGAGACCTTCGCCGCCAAGATGGCCGAGTCCAACGAGATCCGCAAGCAGGCATATGCCAAGCTGCACCACGACATGCAGCACTTTGTGAACGAGGCGAGCGTAGAGCAGCTCACCCAGATCAAGGAGGCTATCGCCGCCTCGGCCGCCCGCGCGCAGCAGGCCGGGATCGACGCCATCGAGGTCCACGGCGACCGCCTAGTGGGTTCGCTGTGCTCGGCCATCCTCAACCAGCGCACCGACGAGTACGGTGGCTCGTTCGAGAACCGCGTTCGCTACGCGCTCGAGGTCGTCGCCGCCATTAAGGAGGCCGCGCCGCAGCTGATGGTGGAGTATAAGCTCCCAGTGATCATGGAGAACCCCGACGGCACGCCGCGCGGCAAGGGCGGCCTGCTGCCCGACGAGGCCTGCGAGTTTGCCAAGCTGCTCGAGGGCGCGGGCATCGACATGATCCAGGTTGCGCAGGCAAACCACACCGGCAACATGGGCGACACCATTCCGCCCATGGGCGCCATGCCCTACAACTGGACGCTGCCCGTGGCCGAGCGCGTCAAGGCCCTGGTCTCCGTGCCGGTGGCAACCGTCGGCCGCGTTGTCTCGGTCGAGGCGGGCGAGAAGATCCTGGAAGACGGTTCGGCCGACATCGTCGCGTACGGCCGCTCGCTCATGTGCGACCCCGACATTGCGCTCAAGGCCGCCACGGGTGAGCCCATCCGCGAGTGCCTCAACTGCAACAAGGGTTGCGTCGATGCGATTCAAAACCGCCAGTACATCTCGTGCGTGCTCAATGCCGAGAACGGCGACGAGGCGACCATCGCTATTAAGCCGGGCGAGGGCGACAAGAAGATCGCCGTGGTGGGCGGCGGTATTGCCGGCCTGGAGGCCGCACGCGTGGCGGCCAAGCGCGGCTACGACGTGACCGTCTATGAGGCGAGCGATCACTTGGGCGGCCAGATTGTGCTGGCGGCCGCGCCTCCGCGCAAGGATGAGATTATGCGCTCGGTCGAGTACTACGAGAAGATTCTGCCCGGCCTGGGCGTGAAGGTTGAGCTCAACCATGCCGCTCGCCCCGCGGACCTCAACGCCGCCGACGCCGCGATTGTGGCCGTGGGCGCGCATGACGTGGTCATCCCCGTTCCGGGCGCCGACTCGGAGAAGGTCGTCTCGAGCTGGGACGTGCTGGCCGGCAAGGTGGAGCTCAGCGGGCGCGTCGCCGTCATTGGCGGTGGCCTGGTGGGTACCGAGACTGCCGAGTACCTGCTGCAGCACGGCTGCGAGGTGGCGATTGTCGAGATGCTCGACAAGATTGCCGCTGGCGAGTCCGAGACCATTCTGCCGCTGATCATGAGCGACTTTGCCGCCCACAACGTGGAACAGCACGTTAAGACCCGCCTGACCGCCATTACCGACGAGGGCGTGGAGGCCGTGCACACCACCGAGGACGGTGCCGAGGAGCCGGTGAAGATCGCCTGCGATTACGTGGTGATGGCCGTGGGCTCCAAGGCCAACGCGTTTGACCTGGATGGCGTGACGGTGCCCGTGACCTGCGTGGGCGACTGCTCGGGCGAGCGCACCGCCGACATCGCGAGCGCCATTCGCACGGCGTATCATGCGGCCAACGAGCTGTAGCTGAACATCGCGGCCAGGCGGGACGGTAGCACGGATCCGTCTCGCCCGGCTGTGTCCCGTCGGGTGTCAACCGGTGCGGGGCCTGCAAGCGCAGCAGGCCCCGCCCTTTTTGTTTTGCTCCGGTGGATGGCAATGCGCGGTAATCATGAGGAGTAAGGACGTCTACTGCCTTGCCGATTACTCAAAATAATTGGGGGAGGGGTTAATAATCATATCCGCTATAGCAAAGGACATAAAGAGATGCCAATTTTGTTGACAAGCGAATGACGATTGGCTGCGAGTCAGCTACCAGCGTAAATAATCGATAAAGAAATGTCGTAAATTGGTGCCAAATGCCCAGATAACACCGCGTCTATTTTAATTAACTGCTTTGAGCAAACAGTAAAATGCTACTATCTAACTTGCACGTAAGAAAGCAGATTAACGGTTAAGGCTAAGAAGTGGCAGGTATGTCGGAAGCAACTAGGACTCGCACGCATGCGCCCGAGGTTAGGCAGCGCGCCGTCGAGGTCCTCCAAGAGGGGGTCGGTCATCGCGCCCTCGCCGCGGAGCTTGGCATTCCCCAGGCCACGGCTCGTCAGTGGGCCCGCGCGTATGCCGTGGGCGGTGCCGACGCCGTTCTCAACGCCGGTTCGCATCATCACACCTATTCGTACGAAGTTAAGCTCGCCGTGGTCAAGGACCGCTTGGAAAACGGCTTAACGGTTCGCGAGGCCATGATCAAGCACAAGATTCCCAGCGAGTCTTCGGTCAAGGCTTGGTGCCGCCAGTATCGCGAGAGCGGTGAGTCCGCGCTGGTTGATAAGCCGCGCGGTCGCAAGCCGCGCGTTAAAAAAGCGGAATAGCGAACGGGATGGTGCGCCCACAGGGGCGCATTTTTCTTGCCGCCCCTCTGCTCCAATGCGGGCGTGCCCTTACCCCGTACGCCTAAAACTCCCCAGTTGACCGAAAACCCGCCGCCGCTACTCCTCAATTGAGCTATAACGTTAAACAATTGCAGCGTTTTAGCATGGGGGAGTGATGGTATGACGCTACTGTATTTCCTTACCCTGTTTCCGCTGGTACCGGCGCTGGGCATGCTGCTCGCGCGCGGTGACCGCGCCCGCGATGCGGCGGGGCTCATAGGCTCCGGCATTATTATGGCGGTGACAGTTGTAGTCGCCGTCATGTTTTTTGGCACGGGTCCGCAGAGCTTTGAGGTTGCCCCCGGCACCTCGCATGTGCTCTCGATCATCAGTTCCGTTATCGACGTCATCCTGTGCGCTGTCATCCTGTACAACGCGTACAAATATAGGAACGCGCTCACCACGGTGCTCGGCATAGTCCAGCTGGTGGGCTCGCTCGCCTTTGCAGCCATGACGCTGACCGCGGCCGAAGCCGTCACGGCAACGCCACTCTACCTGGACTACATGAGCGTGATCATGGTCCTCGCCGTCGGCATCGTTGGCAGTCTAATCTGCTTGTATGCCCTGGGCTACATGAAGGACTTCCAGGCCCATGACGAGCACGAGGCCGCGCTGCGCGGGCAGACCGCGCCCGACCGTCGCCCGCAGTTCCTGGCGCTCATGTTCCTGTTCCTCTCGGCCATGTTCGTCATCGTGACGAGCGACAACCTTGAGTGGCTGTTCTGCGGCTGGGAAATCACCACCGTGTGTTCGTTCCTTATGATTGGCTACACGCGTACGCCCGAGGCCATCAAGAACGCCTTTACCCAAATCATCCTCAACATGCTGGGCGGCATCGCGTTTTTGGCCGGACTCATGTACCTGCACGTTAACGGCATGCCGCTGACCATCTCGGGCATGATCGAGCTTTCCGGCACCGGAACCGCGCAGTCCGCGCTGCTGGTGATGCCGGTCATCCTGTTGTCGCTCGCCGCGCTCACCAAGGCCGCACAGATGCCGTTCCACACTTGGCTGTTGGGTGCCATGGTTGCACCCACTCCCACGAGCGCCCTGCTGCACTCGTCAACCATGGTCAAAGCCGGCGTGTTCCTGATGGTCAAGCTGAGCCCACTCTATGCCATCTACCCCGTGACCGGCTTTATGGTCACGAGTGTGGGTGCCATCACGTTTTTGCTCGCTGCACTCATGGCCATCTCGCAGAGCAACGCCAAACGCGTGCTCGCGTACTCCACCATTTCCAACTTGGGCCTCATCAGTGCCTGCTTGGGTGTCGGCGCGCCCGAGGCCGTATGGGCGGCCATCTTCCTGATCTTGTTCCACACGGTGGCCAAGTCGCTGCTGTTCCTGTGCGTGGGCACGGCCGAGCATCATATCGGCAGCCGCAATATCGAGGACATGGACGGCATGTTCAGCCGCATGCCGCACCTGACGCGTCTGATGATGCTGGGCATTATGGGCATGTTTGTGGCGCCGTTTGGCATGCTCGTGTCCAAGTGGGGCGCCCTGGTGGCGTTTGCGCAGACCGGCAACGTGCTCATGATCATGGTGCTTGCCTTTGGCTCGGCCGCGACGTTTTACTTCTGGGGCAAGTGGCTTGCCAAGCTTTCGGGCGTCGATCCCACGGCCCAAAACGTTGAGGTCAATGTCCATAAGACCGAATGGATGGCGCTCAACACCATCGCCGCGCTGCTGATTCTGTGCTGCGTGGCGTTCCCGGTTATCTCGAGCGGTCTGGTGTCGCCTTACTTGGCCATGGTGTTTGGCCGCGTGCCGCAGGTTATCGGCAAGGACGCCATGTATCTGATGGTGGTTATCGTGGCGTTTATCGCCGTGGTGCTGCTGACTTCATTCCGCGTGAGCAACAAACCGCACGTAAACGTATATCTTTCGGGTGTGGGAACCGATAATTACCGTCATTTCCGCGGCTCGATGGGACGCGAGGTGAAGGCCGAAAAGCGCAATTGGTACTCGGAGGACGCCCTTGGCGAGAAGCGTATTGGTCCCGCGGGTAGCGTCGTGTGCTGCAGCATTATCTTGTTTGCGCTGCTGTGCTGCGCGTGGATTGGGCCCGAGAGACTTGCCATGAGCGCGCCCTCGGTGCTGCGCGGTAAGTATTTCGAAGGTTCGGGCGTCGTGGGCATCTTCATAGGCACCGTGGCGTTTGCCCTGCTGGCGCCTTTGGTTGGTGGCCTGATTGACGGCATCGACCGCAAGCTGTCCGCCCGCATGCAGGGCCGCGTGGGCCCGCGCCTGCTGCAACCCTTCTACGACGTTGCCAAGCTGCTGCGCAAGGCCCCCGCCAGCGTAAACACCATGGACGATACCTACATGGCGTGCGCGCTCATCTTTACCGTGGTGGGCGGCGGCATCTTTGTGTCGGGTTCCAACACGCTGCTGTGCGCCTTTATGGTGACGCTTGCCGCGATCTTTGTGGTGCTGGCGTCCGCCTCGACGCAAAGCCCGTTTGCCCAGGTCGGCGCCGACCGCGAGCTGCTGCAGGTCATGAGCTACGAGCCCGCCGTTCTGCTGATGAGTGTGGGCCTGTACCTTGCCACTGACAGCTTCGACTCCATCGCCGTGACGGGGCAGTCGGCCCCCATCATCGTGTACAGCGCGCCCATTTTCCTCGCGCTGCTCGCGGTGCTTACCATCAAGCTGCGCAAGTCGCCGTTCGATCTTTCGTACTCGCATCACGCGCATCAGGAGATCGTCCAGGGCGTCGCCACCGAGATGAGCGGCGGCACGCTGGCCAAGATGACCCTTATGCACTGGTGCGAGACCGTGCTGTTTTTGATGTGGGTGGGCATGTTCTTTGTCTGGGACAACCCGGTGAGCTGGGTGGTCGCTCTGGTCGTGATGGTCGCGACGTACTTTGTCGAGGTGCTGATCGACAACACCTTCGCCCGTAGCACCTGGCGCAGCTGCTTTAAGCTCGGATGGGGCGTGGCGCTGGTGTTTGGCCTGCTCAACCTTATGCCCATCCTCGTCGACGTGTTTATTTAGGAGGTGGCATCCATGGATCATAAAATGTCGCGCTCGCCGTGGGTTATTCATTACGACGGCTCGAGCTGCAACGGATGCGATATCGAGGTGCTGGCCTCGCTCACGCCGCTGTTCGATGCGGAGCGCTTTGGCGTGGTCAATACCGGCAACCCCAAGCATGCGGACATCTTTTTGGTGACGGGCTCGGTCAACGCTCAGAACTTGCCCGTCGTGCGCCAGATTTACAACCAGATGCTCGAGCCCAAGTGCGTGGTGGCCTGCGGCATCTGCGCGTGCTCGGGCGGCGTGTTCCGCGATGCCTACAACGTGATCGGCGGCGTGGACCGCGCGATTCCCGTGGACGTGTACGCGCCCGGGTGCGCCATTCGCCCCGAGACGGTGATCGATGCCATCGTGGAGGCGTGCGGCATCCTGGACCAGAAGGAGACCGTGTTGCGCGCCGGTGGCGATCCGCTCACCGTGGGCGGTGCCGCTACCTGGGACGGTGGCGTTGAGCTGGGCGAGGACGGGTTTGTGGCTGCGGGGGCCGGGACTGACGGTGCCGGTGACGCGCCTGCCGGGAAGCCTGCTGCGCCCGCCGCTGGCGACGCACCTGCTGAGACGCCCGCCGCTGCAAAGGAGGCCGAGTAATGCAAAAGGCTATCTATACCACCGTCGGGATCGACAAGCTCCTGTCGCATGTCCAGGCGCTCAAGGGCGTCGGCGCGCGCTTTGTGCAAATGCATGCCGAGCGCAACGTCGACGACGGCTCGTATCGCTTGGTCTATACGTTTATCAACGTCCGTGCTGCTCAGGAGCATATTGCGCAGGACGGCAGCTATGCGATCGAGAACCTGGTGGTCGAGGGCATCGACCAGTACCAGGAGATTCCGTCCATCAGCTCGTATTACCCCGCGGTGTTCCCGTTTGAGAACGAGGCGCACGACCTGTTTGGGCTTGCCATCACCGACATGCAGATTGACTTTAAGGGCTTTTTCTACCAGGTCTCGACCGCCGAGCCCATGAGCGTCATCACGCCCGAGGTGAAGGCCGCGCGCGAGAAAACCATGAAGGTCCGTGCCGCCGCCGAGGCCAAGGCGCGCAAGGCCGCCGCCGAGAAGGCCGCCGCGGCTGCGGCTGCTGCAGGGGAGGGCGCTGCGAGTGCTGCTGCCGTCCAGCCCGCTGCGGCTGCCGGCTCCGATGCCCAGCATGACGAGGCTGCTGCCAAGGCCGCGCTCAAAGCCGCCGAGCTGGAAGCAAAGCTCGCCGCCATGGATCCCGAGAAAGCGGCCAAGGTCCGCGCGGCGCTTGCCGCCAAGGCCGCCCGCGACAAGCAGAAAAAGGAGGCGTAAGGTCCATGGCACATCGCTCCGTTATTCCGTTTGGCCCGCAGCACCCGGTGCTGCCCGAGCCGCTTCATCTGGACCTGGTGATCGAGGACGACCGCGTTATCGAGGCAATTCCGCAGATCGGCTTTGTGCACCGCGGACTCGAGAAGCTCACCGAAAAGCGTGACATGCACCAGTTTGGCTACATCGCCGAGCGCATCTGTGGCATCTGCGCCGTGGGTCACAGCTGCGGCTATGCCAGCGCCTGCGAGCGAATGCTCGATATCGAGGTGCCCGGGCGCGTGCAGTATATCCGCACCATTCTGCACGAGCTTTCGCGCATCCACTCACACCTGTTGTGGCTGGGCCTGCTTGCCGATGCCTTTGGCTTTGAGGCGCTGTTCTTTCGTTCGTGGACGCTGCGCGAGCAGATTCTCAAAATCTTTGAGAGCACGTGCGGCGGCCGCGTGATTCTGTCGATTAACGAGATCGGCGGCCTTAAGCACGATATTGAGGATTCTGAGCTGGCGGGTATTGTCCAAACGCTCGACGCCATGCGCCCCGACTACGAGGCCCTAGTGCATACGTTTTTGGACGACGACAGCTGTGGCGAGCGCCTGCACGGCGTGGGTGTGATCAGCAAGAAGGACGCGCTGGAGCTTTCGATGGTCGGCCCGTTTGGTCGCGCCTCGGGCGTGGACTACGACGTGCGCATGTTCGGCGACGGCGCCTACGCGGACCTGGCTGCATTTGAGCCCATCGTTGCCACCGACGGCGACTGCTATGCCCGCTGTCAGGTGCGTTGTGCCGAGGTCACGCAGGCCATGGACATTATTAAGGAGCTTGTGGGCAAGATTCCGCACGATGGTATCGGTGGGCGCACCAAACTTACGCCGGCCGACGGCGCGCGCGGCGAGGTTGTGATTGAGCAGCCGCGCGGCGAGGCGTACTACTATGTGCGCGGCAACGGCACCAAGAATCTGGACCGTTTTCGCGTGCGCACGCCGACGTCGCAGAACCTGGCGGGTCTGACGCATGCGCTGCAGGGCGTGCTCCTTGCCAACGTGCCCATGATTATCCTGACCATCGACCCTTGCATCAGCTGCACGGAAAGGTAGGCGCGGCATGAGTTTACTGACATTTGCCAAGACGGCCTTGGGTTCTATGGTCAAGCAGCCGGTAACGGTGTGCTACCCGCAGGAGGAGCTGACGGCGCCCGAGCGCTTGCGCGGACATATCGTCAATGATATGGACGTGTGCATCTGCTGCGGCATGTGTGCGCGTCGCTGCCCGGCGGGCGCGCTTGCGGTCGATCGCAAGGGCGCAACGTGGTCGATCGACCCGTATGCGTGCGTGGTGTGCGGCGAGTGCATCGAGAGCTGCCCCAAGCACTGCCTGACTATGGACACCGCCCGTACTCCGGTTGCGGCGGATAAGACTCCCACGGTAGAAACCAAGCCGGAATAGCGCGAAAACGGGGCCGGTGGGGCAAAATTGCCCCACCGGCCCCGCGCGTGAACGCGCGGTTGGGCCGCCGCTAACAAAACCATGCCGGATTACGGGGCTGGATGGCGAACCTCCGACCATATAGAAAATCGCAAAAACAAAACCGCAGGTAGATAGCCTGCCGTTTTTCAAAAAATGAAGGTATGGATGAGGGTTCCGACTTTAGCCCCGTAATCCGACACAGTTTTGAAATGACACCATATCAGTACCAGCCCCTGATCCCTCGGGGACGGAGGAAAACGGACCTTTTTGGCCTCGCGAGTACCGCCGCGTGACCCGTCTGCCACGAAATGGGCCCATCTACTACGTTTAAGCCGCTACCCTCGACCACGGCAAGTAATGTGAAATGAAAACCGCAGGTAGAACGCCTGCGATTTTGCATGAAAAGCGGTTATGGGCGGGGGTATCGAGTCAAACGTAGTAGATGGGCCCATTTCGTGGCGGGCGCCGTCTGCCGATCTCCGCGGGCGGAAGGAAAAGGATCATTTTGGTCCCGCGAGGCTTGCGGAGGCACTCGTGCAGGGCCGTCGCGAACAAAACTATGTCGGTTTACTACGATGAATTCGGCATTCCCGACCATGACTGCATTTTTCTAAATATTGCAAGCGTTCTACCTGCGGTTTTGCAAGCGCGCAATTTACCATGGTCGAAGGTGGGCGATTCGTCGTAGTAAACCGGCATAGTATTGAAATAGCATTAAATCGGTAGCAGCCGTTTTGTTATGCCGGGTCGTTCGTTGGGCAACTACCCTCGCAGGTAGGCGATGGCGATCTGCGTGCGGTTGCGCAGGCCCATCTTTGCCAGGATCGAGCTGATGTGGTTGCGTACGGTGCCTTCGCCCATATAGGCGGTGGCGGCAATCTCCTTGTTGTCGAGGCCGCGGGCGATGAGCTCGGCGACTTCGAACTCGCGGTCGGTTAGGCTGGCGAAGGCCGCGGGCCGGCGGGTCGTGCCGGCATCGACGCCCGTCCCATCAAAGTTGATATCTTCGATCGCCTTACCCTCGAGCACGCGTTTGCCGTCCATGACTTGCGCCAACGCCGGAGGAATGACGGCGACATCGGTTTTAATCAAGTAGCCGCGGGCGCCCAGTTTGAGCGCCGACACAATGTACTCGTCATCCGAGAATGTCGTCAGAAACACCACGCGCGCCGAAGGGTCGCGCTCAAGGATTTCGCCCGCCGCCGAAAGGCCGTCGCGCCCCGGCATCTGAATGTCGAGCAGCGCGATATCGGGCGCGTGCTCGGCGTAGAGTGCCACCGCGTCGTTGCCGTCGGCTCCGGTGCCCACCACTTCGATCTGCGGCTGGGCGCCCAGGATAATCTTGAGCGAATCGACTACCAAGCGGTCGTCGTCGACAACTATGAGCCTCATCGGGCGTCATCTCCTTGCTGTTTGGGGACGGTGGCAAACACGCGCCAGCCGGGGGCGCCGGCGCGCAGGCCGGCGGTGAAGGTTCCGCCAAGCGCCTCGACGCGCTCGTGCATGGAGACGAGCCCCATGCCTTCTGCGACGTTGCTGCTGCTCGCCGGGGTCGCGTCTGCGCCATCATCGGTAACGATGAGCTGGTAAAACGACGGATGCTCCATGCACCGCACGGTAATGGTTTTGGCATGGGCGTGGCGCATGGCGTTGGAAAGCGCCTCGCGCAGCACCGCCGCAAAGCAGTTGGCGACGTTGGCGGGCGCATGCTCGGCCAAAACCTCAAGCTCAATCTGCGGACCGCTGTCCGAGCGCGCGCCTTCAACGATGCGTTCGAGCTGCACGGAGAGGTTGGTCGCATTGTCGTTGAGCGCGTGGACGCTGGCGCGCACGAGCTGGAGCGCCTCGTCAACGGTGTATTTGACGTCGGCGAAATCGGCGGCAACGCCGGGCTCGTTGGCATGGACCACGCGCAGGGCTTCGGTTTGAAGCGAAGCGCGCGTGAGCTGGTGGCCCACGTTATCGTGGATTTCGCGCGCGATGCGGGCACGTTCGGCGAGCGTCGCGAGCTCGACTTCGTAGTCCTGGCGGTCGGCGAGGTCGCGGTTGCGTGCCTCGAGTGCCAGGGCGCGCTCTTGCAGCTTGTCGCGGGTGCGACGCATGCGTTCCTGTTCGCGCTCCAGCTGCGCGGTGCGCAGCGACAGCAACGTGGCGGCGACCGAAAGGATGGCGGTTAGCAACAGCGTTCGGGTGGTGAGCGCGCCGCAGCGAAGGTCCGTGGCAAGTGCGCAGGCAAACACGGAGCCAATCGCCAGCGCGGGCCAGATGCGTTCACGGCGCACGCGCCGCGCGATGTCATAGAGGGCGAGAGGTACGAACGGCACAAACGGCGGCACGAAGACAGCCGCGATGACGTAGGCGTAGCTGCCGGCCTCGCTGGCGCGACGGGCGCGTTCTCCCTGCGCGACCTCGGCCAGTGCGGCGATGACAACGCCAAGGCAAAACGCCGCGACCAGGCGAGCATCCACAGCAAGGCCCGTGGCGGCTGCGATGCAGCACGCCAGCACGATCGATTTGTCGAATAGCCTGTTCATACGGGTATTGTACGCGATGCCGCGCACGGGGGAGGCACCACTCAAAGCAACCGTGACATTCCTCCCACGCGGCGGGGCGGTCGCGTCAGCAGGCTACGCGACCGCCCCGCACTCGTGACAAAGCTCACTGGTGCGCGCCGCCCGCTCCTGCGATGATGCAATCGTACCGGGCCACGACCAACAGAAGGGCCGCCTCATGACAGACATCGTCCATGTCGAAAACCTCGTCAAGCGCTATGACGATCTTATTGCGCTCGACCACTTTAACCTGAGCATCGCCCCCGGCGAGATCTTTGGCCTGCTGGGCCCCAACGGCTCGGGCAAGACCACGTCCATCAACTGTATCCTGCAGCTGCTCGCCTACGACAAAGGCACCATCGAGCTGTTCGGCGAGCCCATGACGCCCGCCCGCTACGACCTCAAGCGCCGCATCGGCGTGGTGCCGCAGCAGGTGGCGGTGTTTGACGAGCTCACGGTGCGCGAGAACATCGACTATTTCTGCAGCCTCTACGTTAACGACCGCAAGCGCCGCCGCGCGCTGGTGGACGAGGCGATCGACTTTGTCGGGCTGGGCGACTTTACCAAGTTTCGTCCCGGCAAGCTTTCGGGCGGACTGGCGCGCCGCCTCAACATTGCCTGCGGCATCGCACACAAGCCCGAGCTCATCTTCTTTGACGAGCCCACGGTGGCGGTCGACCCCCAGAGCCGCAACGCCATCCTGGAGGGCATCTGCCGCCTGCGCGACGAGGGCGCTACGGTGGTGTATACCAGCCATTACATGGAGGAGGTCGAGCAGATCTGCAGCCGCATCATGATCATGGACGGCGGCCGCGTGCTGGCGCAGGGCACCAACGACGAGCTCAAGCGCATGATTCAGATGGGCGAGAAGATTGTAATCGAGGTCGGCGAGGTTCCGAGTGCGGCGCTCGGTGCCGTCGCAAGCCTGCCGCACGTTCTGGACCTTTCGGCAACGGCGGGACAGCTCACGTTTTCGTGCGAAGCGAGCCCGCACAACCTGACGGACATTCTCGATGCGCTGCGCTCGCATGACGTGCCGCTCGGCCGCATCTATTCCGAACCGCCGACCCTCAACGACGTGTTCCTCGAGATCACCGGCCGCGAGCTGCGCGACTAGGGGGCAGCCATGTTCAACACCATTATCATCACGGTCAAGACGCTGCTGCGCCGGCCGAGCACATGGGTCTGGGGCGCGGTCTTTCCTATCGCGCTTTCCACGATGTTCATGTTTATGTTTGCGAACCTCAGCTCTGACGGCAAGATCGACCCGGTGCCGGTAGCCGTTGTCGCTGACGAAGCCTGGGGCGCTTCGTCCTTTAAGGACGTGGCGACCTCGCTTGCCAGGGAGGGCGACGACCAGCTGCTCGATGTGAGCGAGTACGAAGACTTGGCTGCCGCGCGCAAGGCACTCAAGGCCGGCGAGGTCGCGGGCATCTATACGGTCGACGACGCGGGCACGCCCAAACTCACGTTGCTTTCGAGCTATGACGGCTCGCGTGCGTCGTCGGTACTCACCGACCGCAGCATTCTGGAGACGGTAGCAAGCTCGTATACGCAAAATGCCGAGCTCATGGCCCAGATTGCTCAAGATGATCCGGCGGCGCTCGCCGATCCGGAGGCGGTTGCGCGCGCTCTGTCGCTCGAGGGCGGAACCCGCCGCGTGAGCCTGACTCGTGCCACGCCCGATGGCACGGTCATCTACTATTACGCGCTTTTTGGCCTGGTCGCGATGATGTCTGCCGAGTTTGCCGCCTTGAGCGTCGTCGATTTGCAGCCTAATCTGTCGGGCCTTGGCGCGCGCCGCTGCGTGGGCGGTCTTTCCAAGACGGCGTCGCTGGCCGGCATTTTTGTCGGCTCGTGGCTGGTTTCCTTTGCATCGATGGCGGTTGCGATCGGCTACGTGCGCCTGGTCGTGGGCGTCGACTTTGGCGGGCGCGAGGGGTTGTGCCTGCTGGGCGGGGCTGCATCCGCGCTTGCCGCCACGGGCCTGGGGCTTTTTGTGGGCACGCTTCCCGTTAAGGGCGGCAAGGCATCCAAGTCGGGCATCCTCACGGGCTTTGCCACCACGTGCGCTTTGTTCGCCGGCCTCTACGGCGAGCCGGCGATGGCGCTTGCCGACGACGTCGCCCGCGCTTGTCCGGTCGAGTGCTGGCTCAACCCCGTCAAGCTCATCTGCGACATGTTCAATCGCCTGTATTTCTTTGAGGACCTGGGGCCCTTCGCTGTTCGCGCCGGCGCGCTGGTCCTCATGGCCCTGGTGTTTGTCGCCGCCGCTACGCTGATCTTTGGAAGGAGCCGCTATGAGCACCTTTAAGACCGCGCTTCGCATGGCGCTGGCGCACCCGTTCTACCTGCTCATCTATACGGTGTTCATCTCGCTCATGGGCGTATTCATCGCGGCTTCGGTGAGCTGGAACTCGTCGCAGCTTACCGAGTACAAGCCCTACGACACCAACGTGATCGTGGTCGACCGCGACAATAGCGACCTTTCGCGGGCGCTTGCCAAGCACCTGGGCTCACGCTTTGACCTGGTCACGGGCATCGGCGACGACGCGTACGACCTTGCGGACGCGCTCGCCAAGAGCAACAGCGCCAAGGGCAGTGCCGATTGCGTGTTCTTTATCCCGGAGGGGTTTGAGGACGATCTTGTTGCAGCTGCCCGTGCGGGGGAGGCCCTGCCCAAGCTCGACGTGACCTACGGTTCCGGCACCATGGCGGCGGCGCTCTCGTCTGCCGAGGCCTCGCGCTGGATCTCGCTCGCGGGCGCTGCGGCGGCGCTTGAACCCGCTGCCTCCAACGGTGACGTCGCAAGGGCCGCCGAGCACGCCGCCGCAAAGCGCGCGGAGGTCCAGATCGAGCAGGTCAAGGTTGACTCGACTGCCGCAGCCACGCTCGAGTCGTACTTCAACTTTGGCGCGTACGCGATCATCTCATCGGTCATCGTTTCGGTGGGACTGGTGTTTTCGGGTATGAACGAGCCCGAGCGCGTGCGCCGCATGGAGGCCGGCCCGGTCTCCGAGCGCCAGCGTTCGCTTGCTGTGTTCGCGGCTGCCGCGGTGCTTACCGTCTGCATCTGGTTCGTGTCGAGCATGGTGGGTGTCGTGGGCTTTGCCGGCGCGGTCGCCGAGGTCGGTGTGGGTCGCGTGTGCCTGGCGCTGGCGGCGACGCTTGCCCTGGCGTGCACGCCGCTGGCCGTTGGCTTTACCCTGTCGAGCTTGGGCGCGCGCGAGGAGCTGATCAACGGCGTGGGCAACTTACTCGGCATGCTCATGACGTTTTTGGGCGGCGCCTGGATGCCGCTGTCGCTCATGGGCTCGGCCGTGCAGACGGTGGCGCACTTTGTGCCGACGTTTTGGGTGAACGACGCGATCGGCAAGGCGCTTGCCTCGGATCTAACGGCCACCGTGTTGGGCGACATCGCCTGCGACCTGGGCGTCACGGTGCTCTTCGCCGCCGCCATCGCCGCCGTAGGCCTGGCCCTCACCCGCGCCAAATCCCACGCCTAGCTACCTGGTCATCGGGGACGTTCTTAAACGGCTAGTCATCGGAGACAGTCTTTGTCGATTCGCCGGCCCGCCGGTCGTGCCGGCAAGGACTGTCCCAATATGTCGGCACTTGGGGACGTTCCTTTCCTGCCGGCACTTGGGGACAGTCCCGGCATTCATTGGGGACAGACTTAAATGAGTGGTTTCAGTCATTTAAGTCTGTCCCCAATGAGTACCCAATGACTGGTTTGGAAAAAATCGCGCCTGTCGCTTAAAAATAGTTCGCCTGGGTTTACTATTACCCTAGAAAAGTAGCAGAAGGCTAACAACGGGGGATAGCATGTCGACAAAGCAAGCCTATGTCCAGGTCAGCGGGCTCAGGAAACACTACGGCGACGGTGATGCGCGCCTGACGGTACTCGATGGCATCGACACGTCCATCAACCGCGGCGAGATCTGCGTCATGCTGGGGCCCTCGGGCTCGGGCAAGTCGACCTTTCTCAACCTGATCGGCGGCCTGGAGGATGCCGACGGTGGCTCCATCATGGTGGACGGCTGCGCCCTCACGGTGCTCAAACCTACCGATCTGGGCGAGTATCGCCGCCGTGAGCTGGGTTTTGTCTTCCAGTTCTACAACCTGGTGCCCGATCTCACCATCAAGGAGAACATCGAGGTCACGGCGCACCTGTCCAAAAACCCGCTCAATGTCGACGACCTGCTGCGTTCGCTGGGCCTCTACGAGCACCGCAACAAGTTCCCGCGCCAGGTCTCGGGCGGCCAACAGCAGCGTTGCGCCATCGGCCGCGCACTCGTCAAAAACCCGGGCCTGCTGCTGTGCGACGAGCCCACCGGCGCGCTTGACTACAAGACATCCAAGGAAATCTTGCAGCTCATGGAGGATGTTAACCGCACCTACGGCTGCACCATCATCATCGTCACCCACAACGCCGCCATCGCCCGCATGGCCAACCGCGTGCTGCGCCTGCGCGACGGCCGCATCGTCGAGGATGGGCTCAACGAGTCGCCCGTTGCGGCCGCCGAGCTCGATTGGTAGGCGATGCCATGACACCTCTCGCAAAGCGACTCCCGCGCGAGCTGCGCCGCAATATCGGCAAGTACCTGGGCATCTTTTTGCTTATGTGCGGGAGCATCGCTCTCACCTCGGGCTTTTTGCTCGCGGCGCATTCCATCGGTTGCCTTATCGACGACATGCGCGATGCGTACACGATTGAGGACGGCCGCGTGACCACCTCCTTCGAGGCTACCGACGACCAGCTCAAGGCAGCCGAGGATGCAGCCGACGACGTCGGCGGCGTCACGCTCTACAAGAATTTCTCCATCGACGCCATCATCAAAAAGACCGCCGGCGACGACGGCACCAAGCGCACGTTGCGCACCTATGCGCACCGCACCAAGGTCGATATCGCGTCCTACTGCGAAGGCAAGCAGCCCAAGACGGACGATGAGGTGGCTATCGACCGAGTTTTTGCCACCAACAACGACCTCGCCGTGGGCGATAAGGTTGAGCTTGAGGGCCGCACCTACACCATCTGCGGCATCATGACCCAGCCCGATAGCCAGGCGCTGTTCCTCGACAATTCGGACTTTACGGTGAACACCATCACGTACGGCGTGGCCGAGGTCACCGACGCCGGCTTTGCCGCGCTCGAGGATGCCGGTGGTGCACCTGCCTACACCTACTCCTTTGCCTTTACCGATCGCGACCTCCCCACCGCGGATCGCATCGATGCGGAGCAGGATATGGTCGAGGCGCTGACCGATGCCGATGCGCGCGTGGACGATCTGATCGACGCCGATTCCAACCAGGGTATTGGCTACGCGCGCGACGACGTAGACGGCGACTCCATGATGTGGATGACGCTGCTCGACATTATCATCGTGATCATGGCGTTTGTCTTTGTGGTCCTTACCGACGCCACCATCGAGGAGGAGAGCGCCATCATCGGCACGCTGCTCGCCAGCGGCTATCGTCGACGCGAGATCGTGCTGCACTACCTGGCACTTCCCGCCATCGTGGGCGTGCTCGCGGCGCTTTTGGGCACCGCGCTCGGCGTCGCGTTCTTTACCGAGCCCATGCGCGGCCTCTATTACGGTTCGTACAGCCTGCCTCCCTTCCAGGTGTACTGGAGCTGGGAGATTTTTGTGAAGTGCGCCGTGGTTCCCGCTGCCGCGCTCATCCTCATCACGCTGGTGGGCCTGCTTCGCAAGATGGGCAAGACGCCGTTGCAGTTCCTTCGTCACGAGGCGAGCGGCAAATCGGGCACCAAGCGCGGCCTGCAGCTGCCGGAGCGCATGGGCTTTGTCTTGCGCTTTCGCCTGCGCATCTTCCTGCGCAACCTGGGCAACTTCGCCACGCTCTTCGTGGGCATTGCGTTTGCCTCGCTGCTGCTGCTCTTTGGCCTGGCGATTCTGCCCACGATGACGCATTACGCCGACAACCTCGAGACAAGCCTGGTCGCCGAGCACCAGTACACGCTCAAGGCTCCGCTAGAGCTTGAGGGTACTGCCGAGGAGCGCGGGCAGTGGGCGGCGCTCGAGCGCTTGCAGTCGGTGGATGGTGCGCTGCTCTCCGCCGCTCAGGATGCCAGCGACGAGCTCGATGACGCGGCCGATGCGGCGCAGGCGGCAGCCGATGCCGCGACCAGCGTTCCGTCTGCCGAGACCCTGGCCGCGGCGCAGGACGCGCTCGCCAAGGTCCAGGACAAGAAAGATGCGCTTTATGCGCGCCTCGATGACCTTGCCGATGCCCTCGGCTGCAACCGCGACGAGGCTATCGACCTGATCGACAAGGCCTCTAAGATCGACACTGACAACGACGATATCCACCCGGTCAATTCGACCGACAACGGCGCGGGCGCAATCGCGCAGGCCGAGAAATATGCCGTCTACCAGCTGCAATACGACCGCGGCGATGGTAATGGCGAGGAGACGATTTCCGTCTACGGCATCTCGCCCGATTCGCGCTACTGGAAGGGCCTCAACATCGGCGACGGACACGTCGTCTTTGGCGGCGGCCTGCTCGACAAGTTTGGCTGGAGCGAGGGCCAGAAGGTCGAGCTTCGCGACAAGTACGAGGCTCGGGATTATTCCCTTGAGTACGCGGGCAAGGGCTGCTCCTGGGGCTCAAAGTCGGACATGAATATCTATATGAGCATCGATGACTTTAACGAGCTGTTCGACAACGATGCCGCCTACTTCAACGGCTATGTGAGCAACGAGAAGCTCGACCTCGACGCGCGCTACTTTGCCGGCGACACCACGCCCGACGACATGCGCGCCGTGGGCGACCAGTTTATCGGCATGATGAGCAAAATGATCGGCATGATGGTCGGGCTCGCGGTGTTTATCTTCCTGCTGTTTATGTACCTGCTGACCAAGGCGGTGATCGACCACAGCGCCCGTTCGATCAGCTACATGAAAGTCTTTGGCTATCGCGATAGCGAGATCTCGCATCTGTACATCCGCTCGATCACGCTGTGCGTGGCGGTGTCACTCGTGCTGAGCCTGCCCGTGATCATTGGCTCGCTGACCGCGATTTTCCGCTCGATGCTGCTCGCCTACAACGGCAATATCGAGATCTACGTGCCCGCTTGGTCCATGGCTGCATGCGTCGGCATCGGCTTTGCGACCTACCTGGTCGTGGCGCTGCTACACACGCGCTCCATCAAGCGCGTCAGCCTGGCCGAAGCCCTCAAGGTGCAGGAGTAGTCATCGGGGACAGTCTTTGCCGATTCGCCGGCCGGGCGGCAAGCACTCATTTAAGTCTGTCCCCAATGAGTGGCCGTGCTTGACTTCAACCCCACTTCACCGGGTACCATCCTCTATGTCTGTAACGCCATATAGACCGAGGGGATATATCTATGACCGCAACCGCACCCGCAGCACCGGCAAAGGTGTACTTCACCAACCTGCGCACGCATGCTCGCGAGAGCCAGCTCGACAAACTCAAGCGCCTCATTCGCCGCGCCGGCATTGAGCAGATCGACTTCGAGAACAAGTTTGTCGCCATCAAGATTCACTTTGGCGAGCTGGGCAACCTGAGCTTTTTGCGCCCAAACTACGCCCGCGCCGTCGCCGACGTGGTGAAGGAGCTGGGCGGCAAGCCCTTCCTCACCGACTGCAACACGCTCTATGTGGGCAGCCGCAAAAACGCGCTCGAGCACATCGATACCGCCTACCAGAACGGCTTTACCCCGTATGCCACGGGCTGCCAGATCATCATCGCCGACGGCCTCAAAGGTACCGACGAGGCGCTCGTCCCGGTCGAGGGTGGCGAGTACGTGCGCGAGGCCAAGATCGGTCAGGCGCTCATGGATGCCGACATCGTGATCAGCCTCACCCACTTTAAGGGCCATGAGCAGGCCGGCTTTGGCGGTGCCATGAAGAACCTGGGTATGGGCGGCGGTAGCCGTGCCGGCAAGATGGAGCAGCACGCCGCTGGCAAGCCGAGCGTCGATACCACCAACTGCGTAGGTTGCCGTGCCTGCGAGAAGATATGCGCGCACAGCGCCATCACGTTTGACGGTACGCGTGAGCGCGAGCTTGCCAACGGCAAAACCCGTACGGTTCACGTTGCCGCTATCGACCACGATCGCTGCGTGGGCTGCGGACGCTGCATTGCGGCGTGCAACCAGGACTGCATCAAGCCCGACTATGATGCCGCGGCCGACGTACTCAACTACAAGATCGCTGAGTACACCAAGGCCATCGTCGACGGCCGCCCGAGCTTCCACATCTCGCTCGCCGTGGACATCAGCCCCAACTGCGACTGCCATCCCGAGAATGACACGCCCATCGTCAACGACATCGGCATGTTCGCGAGCTTCGACCCGGTCGCCATCGACCAGGCCTGCGCCGACGCCGTCCTGGCGTCCGAGCCGCTGCCTAACACCGAGCTTACCGACAGCGCGGCCAAGATGGAGCATAATCACGAGCATCTGGAGGGCGAGCAGGCCAAGGATCCCTTCTGCATCACGCATCCCGACACCGACTGGCGCGCGTGCATCGCGCATGCCGAGAAGATCGGCCTGGGCACGAGCAAGTACGAGCTCATCGAGGTCAAGTAGCACCTAACTATTGGACATATCAAGCGCATTCGTGGCTTAATTCAAGCAAAATCCGCCCGCGAGCGCTGTGCTCGCGGGCGGATTTTCGGAAGTGCTAGGGGTCAGATAGACCAGTAAACCGTACTATTTGCCTAAAAATACTCGTCGAGGAAGTCGTCGACCGTGTTCCAGTAGAGCTCGGGGTTAACTTGCGCACTCTTGGCGTGGGTGGCGCCATGGATGGTGAGCTTTTGCTTGACCTTGCTGGCGCACGCGTCGTAGTTTTGGTCGAGCATGTCGTACGGCACAAAGGTGTCCTGGTCGCCGTGGATAAACAGCATGGGAACCGTCGCGTGTTTGAGTTGCTCCACACTGCTCGCCTTATGAAAGTCGTAGCCCGCGCGCACGTTGCACACCAAGTTTGCTACATCGAGCAAGGGAAAACTGGGCAGGCCAAATACATCCTTGAGCTGCAGGGAAAACTCGTCCCAAACGCTTGTATAGCCACAGTCCTCGATAATGCATTTCACGTTTGCGGGCAGAGATTCCCCCGCGACATCCATGGCGGTTGCCGCACCCATCGACTCGCCAAAGACCAGGATGCGTGCCTCGGGGTCAGCCTGAACGATCCGCCCAATCCATGCAACGACATCGAGCCGCTCGGGCCAGCCCATGCCGATATAGTCGCCGCCGGAGCGCTCGTGGGCGCGGGCGGCGGGTGCGAGTACGTTCATGCCGCGGTCGTGGAATCGTTTGACGTATCGGGCCATGCCGATGGGCTCGTCGGTGTATCCGTGTAGGCAGATAGCGTAATTGTGCGTGCTCTCTGGGGCGGCAAAATACCAAGCGGCAAGTTCGGTTCCGTCATCTGCGGTGAGGCTGCTGCTCTCGCGGTTCTCTTTAAACCATGCCCGCGCCTCGGTTCCCTCGGCATCCGGCTGCTCACTTTCTTTGTCGTCCTTGCCGTCCTGCATCATCTTCATGGTGTATGGCGCGCGGGGATTCAGCGCGAAGTCAAACAGAAAGTTGCCGGCAAATCCGAGCAGCGCAATGACAACCACCAGTGCAACGATGCCGGCTATCTTGAGCTTTCGATGGGAATGTGCGTTTTGAGCCATGCGGTATTCTCCTATAAGATGTTAATGCATCAACATTTAATGCAAGCGCATTATGGACGTTCACCGTTGATGCGTCAACAGGCAAAGAATGGGTAAACAAAGGGTCACGTATGGTGCAAATTTCGCACGCATCCAGACGCTTTGATATAGTGTTGAGAACTCTTTACGTTGGAGGATGTAACCGGCATGTCCGATTCGAGCGACAGTTCTAAGCCGCGACCCAAGACCGCGGCCGTTCCACACTACACGGTGGGCGAGGAGATCATGAACTCCGTCACCCATGGTGTCGGCTGCTTGCTGGGTATTGCGGGTCTGGTGCTCCTGATCGTATTCGCTGCACTGCGCGGCGGTGGCCCGGCCCACATGGCCGCGGCAATTGTCTATGGCGTCAGCATCATCCTCGAGTACCTAGCCTCCACGCTCTACCATGCGATTCAACCCGCGCGCGCCAAGCGCGTGTTCCGCATCATCGACCACAGCTGCATCTACCTGCTCATAGCCGGCAGCTATACGCCGTTTTGCCTCATCACGCTCGCAAACGACGGCGGCGCTGCGCTGTTCTTCGCCGTATGGGCCATCGCCATTATCGGCATTGCCCTCGAGTGCTTTATGCGCGAGCGCCAGCCGCACTGGGTAAGCGGCCTGGTCTATCTGCTGATGGGCTGGCTCGTTGTCTTTAAACTGCCCGCACTCGTGGCGCTGCTGAACCCCGTGGCGCTTGCCCTGCTCGCCGTCGGCGGCGTGTGCTATACCGTGGGCGTGCCGTTCTATATCGCCAAAAACGTGCGCTATCTGCACAGCGTGTTCCACCTGTGGGTGCTCGCCGGTAGCATCTTCCAGTTCATGGCGGTGATTCTCTTCGTAATCTAGCGACCACGCCTGCGCGCCCGCGTCCTCGTTTGGGCGCCGGCGCCATTGCCGTATCCGCCATCAACGTTTTAATCCGACGTCCCGAATCTTGGAGGTTCGAGAAACTCCCGATGGACATAACCATCTCCCTTATCACCACCCTCGTTTTGACCCTCATCAACGGCTACTTCTCTATGTCCGAGATGGCGCTCACCACGGCCAAGCGCGCCGTGCTGGAGCATGAGGCCGAGGAAGGCGACAAGCGCGCCGAGCGTGCCATTAAGCTGGCTGCCGACTCCGACCAGCTGCTCGCCACCATCCAGGTCGCCATCACGCTCGTGGGCTTCGCCTCGTCCGCCGTTGCCTCGACGAGCCTGTCCGACCCGCTCGCCACGTGGCTCATGAGCTTTGGCATCGCGCCGCTCTCCGCCATCGCGCGCGGCCTGGCGCCGGTCATCATCACCGTCGCGGTCGCCTTCGTGTCCATCGTGATCGGCGAGCTCGTCCCCAAGCGCATCGGCCTGGCCAATGCCGAGGGCGTGTCCAAGCAGGTCGTGGGACCGTTGTCGTTTTTCCAAAAGATCGCCCGTCCGCTCGTGTGGCTGACTGGCGCTTGCTCCGATGGCCTGGCCCGCATTCTGCGCATCAAGAGTGCCGACGACCGTCAGAACGTCTCGGAAGAAGAGATCAAGTACATGGTCTCGGAGCAGGACGACCTGCTCGACGAGGAAAAGCGTATGATCCACGAGATCTTCGACCTGGGCGACACCGTTGCCCGCGAGGTCATGGTGCCGCGCGTGGACACCACCATGTGCGAGGACGACGAGACGGTCGCCGACGTGTTGTCCACCATGCGCCAGACCGGCTTCAGCCGCATCCCCGTCTATCACGAGGACCCCGACAACGTCGCGGGCATCGCGCACATCAAGGACCTGATCCAGCCCGCGCTCGACGGTAAGGGCGACCAGCCCATCGCCGGCTTTTTGCGCGACGCCACCTTTGTGCCCGACACCAAGGACATCCTGCCGCTGCTGTCCGAGATGCAGACCTCGCACGACCAGATCGTGGTGGTCGTGGACGAGTACGGCGGCACGGCCGGCATCATCACCATCGAGGACATCGTCGAGGAGATCGTGGGCGAGATCGAGGACGAGTTCGACCCCGACAACAAGTACCTCACGCGCCTTTCGCGCCGCGAGTGGCTCGTCGATGGGCGTTTTTCGTGCGATGACGCGATTGAGCTTGGTTGGCCGCTCGAGGAAAGCGATGATTATGAGACCATCGCCGGCTGGATTTTGGAGCTTTGCGACTCGGTGCCCGACATCGGAGAGGTGTTTGAGGTCGCGGGGTACAAGTTTAAAGTGCAGTCGATGCGTGGCCAGCGCATCTCGCTCATTCGCGTGATCGCTCCGGCCGAAACCGATAAGAAGGATTCCGAGTCTTCGGTAGACGAGCCGACGACGTCGGGTGCGGGTTCCGCGAATCCGCACGACGGCGACGAGTAGGACAAGGAAGAGTAGGGGAGAGTTATGGCAGGCCTGTTCAACATCCTTAAGGTCACCGTCAGCGAGGACAAGATCTGCGCGCACGTGCTGGTGAACCCCGGCATGCCGCTCATGACCTCGGAGGATATCGAGGCCACGGCGCGCGTGTACTACCTGGTGCCGGCGATTGCCAAGCACCTGTGCCTGGGCGATTCCGGCCGCGAGTTCCAGGACTGCATGGGTCAGACCGAGCTATGCCACCTGCTGGAGCATGTGACGGTTGAGCTCATGAACGAGACCGGTCTTGCCGGTAGCATCTCGTGCGGCCGCACGCGCGTAAGCGAGCATGACGAGCGTGTCTTTGAGGTCGAGCTTTCGTGCCCCGATGACGCACTGGCCATCGGTGCGCTGTCGTCGGCCACCTTTATGATGGACTGGGCGTACCTGCACGCCGACCAGCCTGCCCCCGACGTGGAAGGCACGGTCGCGGGCCTACGCAACCTGGTGCTGGGCATGCGCGCCGAGGCCGAGGGCAAGGATCCTCACGAGGCCGTCGCCGCTGCGAACGGCGAAGATACTGCCGAGGACGAGGGCGCTGACGAGGGCGATGTGCCGGTTGACGCCGAGCCCGTTGCCGATGCGACCGCCGAGCCCGTTTCCACCGAGCCCCAGGGCGTCCCCAACTTTGACGACGAGCCCCAGGTGGCGATTGATACCGAGGGCGCGGTTGCCGAGAACCACGAGGCCTCCGCTGCCGTCTTTGGCGGTGCGGCGACGGTTCCGGCGGGACCTGCGCATGAGGGCGGCCTGCCGCTCGTGGACGGCGCCGGCGAGGACCCGGGTGCCACGGTGGCCATGCCGGCTATGCCTCAGGAGTAGGCCTACGCGTTTATCACCATCACGTACCTGCGCCTTTGCCGTACGCAGATGAGCGGAGCGGCAAGTGATGCGCTGCGGGTATAATGGACAGCATTCAAACGGTGGGCACCGACGTGCCCGCAGGAGAGGAATGATCATGGGTAAGACTTTCAGCTTTGTCTCCGGCGCACTTTTTGGTGCTGCTGCTGGCGCTATTATCGGCGTTGCTCTGGCCCCGCGCTCGGGCGCCGAAACCCGCGCCATGGCTGCCGATATCGCCAACGACGCCTGGGACAATATGCGCGACACCTACGAGCACGGCGCCGAGGAGGCCCGTGCTGCGGTGAATGACTTTGGCCCGATGGTCGACGCCAAGACCGACGACCTGCGCGCCAAGGTCGACCTGGCCCGCGAGCGCATGGACCAGCTGCGCGAGCAGCTCAACGACGCCATTTCGGGTGGCAACGTGACGCCTGCCGCCGACGTCGTGGTCGAGAACGCCGTCGAGGCTGATGCCGGGGCTGCGGAACCCTCGACCGAGGCATAATGCGCGCTGGGGATTTTGTCGGCGCCAAGATCTATCGCAAGCCTACCGAGGACAAGCGCACCAAAAAGGACGGCACGCCGCGCAGCCCCAAAAAGCTCGGAAAGATTCACTTTCCGGTCTTTACCCCGGGCGGTACGCGCGTGGTCGGCTTTATGGTCCGCCAGTCCGATATCGCGGGCATGATCGAGCGTCCCGACCGATTCGTAGCGCTCGACGCCATTGGTGTCTACGAGGGCGCCATTGCGGTCGATGACGTCAAGGACACGTACGATGCCGCCGCCGCCAAGCGCCTCGACATCAACCTGGACGATTGCATCATCTGGGTCGGTATGGACGTGCGCACGGAATCGGGCGACGTCGTGGGCTATTGCTCGGACGTTGAGTTCAAGCCGCGCTCGGGCATCGTGCAGGCATTCTATGTGACCGCCGGTGCTGCTTCGAGTGTTTTGGTTGGTGACACGCAGGTGCCGCCGACGATGCTGCGCGGCTACGAGAACGGCGCGATGGTCGTCTCGGACGAGGTCAAGTCGCTCGGGTATTCGGGCGGTGCGGCTGCCAAGGCCGCCGAGGCCAGCGTCGTGGTGGGCGACAAGGTCAAAAAGGGCGCCAAGGTGCTCGACGACAAGGGATCGGTCGCCGTGGACAAAGGCAGTCGCGCACTGGGCAAGCAGCTCGGCAAGACGCGCGGCATGTTCAAGGCCTTTAAGGACGAATACCAAAAGGCGAGCGGAGGCTCGTCAAAAGCTACAAAATAGCGACGTACCAAATGATGGGAGGCAAGCCGGAGACCTGTTGCTCCGGCTTGCTGTGTTTATGGGGGAGGGCACATGCGCCAAAACGGATCCAACTTAAACGGGCGTTCGGGTGCGCGTCCG
Source organism: uncultured Collinsella sp. (assembly GCA_900542715.1). Taxonomy (GTDB): domain Bacteria; phylum Actinomycetota; class Coriobacteriia; order Coriobacteriales; family Coriobacteriaceae; genus Collinsella. The sequence goes on along the minus strand of UQOQ01000004.1, from coordinate 5,185 downwards.
ACGGCGCGCCGCGACCTGGGGCAGCTGCCCAGCGGTCAGCGCCGTCGCCGCCGTAAGCCCGGCGCGATGTACCTCAACCATAGCCGCGGGTTTAGCGACCGCAGCGCGCGCATCGGCAACGGGCGCTCGCCGCGCCGACCGTCCCGTCTGCCCTATGCGCTCATTGCCGTGGGCTGTGCGCTCGTGCTGTTTATCGCTGCCGTCGTGGGCTACGTCAACCGCAGCGTGGACGTGGAACTCAACGGGCAAAAGACCGCGGTGCGCGTGGGCTCTACGCTGCAGAATCTCATCGACGACCAGGAGTTGACCGATACCTACGACGCAGGCGACCTGCTGGCCGTCGATGACAGCGTGCTCAAGCGCCATGGCGGCGAAAAGCTGTCGGTTAAGGTGGACGGCAAGCGCATAAAACAGGGCAAATGGGATAGCCGCGAACTTGAGGGCGGCGAGAAGGTGACGGTCAAGGATGGCCGTAACACCTACGAGAAGCACGAGGTTCAGGCTACGGTTATCGAGCCCAAGCTCAAGGTCGAGGGCACGGGCGCTATCGAGTATGTGCAGACATGGGGTGTCCAGGGCCGCTCCGAGGTGTGGGTTGGTGAGCAGTCGGAAAAGACGCAGGACCGCGGCGAGGTTGTGCCCGCCACCGATTGCGTCGTTGCGTGCGCCAGCGTGGCGCCCAAGGGCAACAAAAAGTACGTGGCGCTGACGTTTGACGAGGGTCCGAGCGGCGCCACCAAACAGATCTTGCAGGTGCTCAAGGAAAAGGGCGTTACCGCGACGTTCTTCCTTTCGGGCGATGCGGCCGAGGCCTCGCCTGCCACGGCCAAGGCGATTGTCGATGCCGGGTGCGAGATCGGATCCAACAGCTACAGCGACGATTCGCTCAAGGGTCAGGACCGTGAGACGGTACGCGAACAGATCACGAAAGGCACCGATGCGATTAAGTCGGCGACCGGCGTGAAGACGATGCTGCTGCGTGCTCCCTACGCTGCCTTTGACGAGCAAAACTGGATTGATGCGATGGACCTGGTCTCCGCCGTGGTCTCGTGGAATATTGACTCGGGCGACTGGCTGCTCAACGGTGCCGACGAGCAGGTCTCAACGGTGCTCGATTCGGTGACGCCGGGCAATATCGTGCTGCTCACCGATAGGGACGAATGCGCCGAGCAGACGCTCGAGGCGCTGCCGCAGATCATCGACGGCCTTGTCGCCGACGGCTACAAGATCGTGACGCTCAGCGACCTGGTCAAGACGGACACGTCGCTGAGCAAAAAGCTCACCTCGCTGACGAAGGTCACCATGCCCAAGGACGCCGTGTTCCCCCAACTTGCCGAGGACGATGACACCACAGAGTAGTCATTGGGTAGTCGTTTAAGAACGTCCCCAATGGCTATGTCACGGATACGTCAGCGTTTGGTATGCCTGCAATGTGCAGCGCATAAATTCGATGCCGCAGGGCGATGCTGATGCTATAGTTACTGCGGTTAATGAGGGTCAAGAGAAAGGTTACAGGTGAAATCCAAACCTCGACCATACAGTCGATGACCCCATGCAGGTGCTTTTTGCGCATGCACGGGGTGTAAGCGTCGAGCGGCGTGCCGCCCGCGCATGCGTATACATATCCAGAAGCCCCCGGACGCCGCACGCGCGGCCGCGTCCGGAGGAATAATGATGGGGAGCACCATTGAATTATCTGAGTGAGATGCTCAAATTGCCAGTCTTGGACGTCGACGGCGAAAAGCTCGGCGTGGTCAACGATTTTGGCATTGCAACCGGCGAAGTTTTTCCGCACGTGACGTCGCTCGCGTTCCGCGGTCCCGGCAAGACGCCGTTCATGATCAGCTGGCGCAAATGGGTCGACCGCATCGACGAGACGGGCGTGTATCTCAATACGTCTGCCACCAATATTCGCTTCTCGTACCTGCAGCCGACCGAGCTCCTGCTGGCGCGCGACGTTCTCAATAAGCAGATCGTCGACACGCAGGGCATGAAGGTCGTGCGCGTCAACGACATCAAGTTTTCCATGTCGGGCGAAAATCAGCTGCGCCTGCTGGGTGCCGAGGTCGGCGCCCGCGGTCTGCTGCGTGCAATCAGCCCCGCGCTCGAGCACGTCGTCGAGGGCTTTATGAAGCACCTGGGCAAGCCGCTCAGCGAGGACATTATCGCCTGGTCCTACATGGACCTGCTCGACCGCTCGACCAAGAACATTCAACTCTCGGTGTCGCACAAGACGCTCGGCGAGCTGCACCCTGCCGACATCGCTGACATCATCGAGCAGCTCGACCCGCGCCTGCGTGCGCAGGTGTTTGCGCAGCTCGATACTGCCCAGGCCGCCGAGGCCATCTCGGAGTTCGATGACGACGAGCTTATGACCGAGATGCTCGAGGGCCTGTCCGACACCGACGCATCGTCGATGCTGGCCATGATGGACCCGGACGACGCTGCCGACCTGATCGACGAGCTTGATTACGAGAAGGCCGAGAAACTCCTGCGCCTGATGGGCGTCAAGGAGGAGAAGGCGATTCGTAACCTGCTGGGGTATGAGGACAACACCGCCGGCCGCATCATGACCTCGGAGTTTGTCTCCCTGCCCGCTACGGCAACGGTCGGTGACGCCATCGAGGCGATTCGCGAGCTCGACGAGGACTTCGAGAGCGTCTATTACGTCTATACCGAGGATCCGAGTGGCATGCTGACCGGCGTGCTTTCGCTGCGCACGCTGATCGTAGCCGACCGCGACGCCACGCTGGGTCAGCTCGCCTATCGCGACCTGGTCTATGTGTCGCCCGACGAGGACCAGGAAGACGTGACGGACGAGATGACCAAGTACGACCTGGTTGCCATCCCTGTCTGCGACGAGAACCGTCATATCCTTGGTATCGTGACCTTCGACGACGCCATGGACGTTATCGCCGAGGAGCATCAGGAGGACCTGCAGATCGCCGGTGTCGGCTCGGGCGATAGCGCGTCGGACGACTCGACGAACGTGCTCAGCTGGTTCGTGCATCGCCAGTACTGGGTTGTTGTATGGGGCATCGCGTCGTGCATCATGGCGACCGTGCTGGGAACGGCGCTCGGCTCCGCGCATCTGGTGGTGTTCCCCATGTGCGCCATGCCGCTCGTGCTGCTGGCGGCCTCGCGCATGGTGTCGTTCGTCAAGAACTACTTCCTGGAATACGACGGCCACGACGACGAGCCTAAGCCCTACCTGGGATTCTTCTTCCAGAGCACCGGTATGGGCCTGATCCTGTCGCTCGTGACCTATCTGTGCGCGCAATTGGTGCGTACCGCCGCGTTCCCCGATGCCCCTATGTTTGAGGAACAGCTCTTTACCGGCTGCTTTAATATCGCTGCCGTCATTTGCCTGGTTGGCAACATGAGTGCCGTGATTTACCTGATGGTGCTGTTCTGGCGTGACGAGCATGACCTCAACACGTCGGGCACCGCCATGAACGTCATTGCCGTCATGATCTCGTGTGTGGCGTATTGCATCGCCGCGGTGCTGCTCGCCATGTCAGTCATGGGTTAGGTGGTCGCGTGCAAAATACCAAGCAAAAGTCGGGCACCAAGCAAAAGCTGACCATCGCGGCCATCTTTGGCGCTATGGGCCCCGGTCTGCTGGCGGCGCTTTCGGGCAATGACGCCGGCGGCATTGCAACGTATTCCAGCGCGGGCGCCAGCTATGGCTACAAAATGCTCTGGATGCTTCCCGTCATGACTGTGCTGCTCATCGTGACGCAGGAGACCGCGGCGCGCTGCGGCTGCGTCACGGGCAAGGGCCTGGCATCGCTCATTCGCGAGCGCTTTGGCGTGCGCAAGAGCGTGTTGGCCATGGCGGCGCTGTTGATCGCCAACACGGCTGTGACCATTTCGGAGTTTGCGGGCATCGCCAGCGGCCTTGCTCTCTTTGGCGTGCCGGCGAGCATCTCGGTGCCGTTGGTGGCGCTGCTGGTGTGGATGCTTACCATGTCGGGTAGTTTCCAGCGCATCGAGAAGATTCTGCTGCTGGTGAGCTGCGTGTTCGTGACCTATATCGTCGCCGCGTTTATGGCTGGCCCCAACTGGGGTGAGGTCGCGGTCGACCTGGTCGTGCCCAACATTCAAAATGACCCCAGCTACGTGTCGCTCGTGGTCGCAACGATCGGTACCACTATCGCGCCGTGGATGATTTTCTTGGCGCAGAACAACGTGGTCGATAAGAACGCGGGCGAGGACGACATCGTGCTGCAGCGTATTGATACCGTGAGCGGCTCGCTTGCCGCCGATGTTATTGCCGGCTTTATTATCATCACGACCGGCACGGTGTTGTTCCCGGCGGGTATTCAGATTAGCGATGCTGCCGATGCTGCCCGCGCGCTGGAGCCTATTGCGGGTCAGTGGTCTACGGTACTGTTTGCCTCGGGCCTGGTCGCGGCGAGTTTCTTGGCTGCCTGCGTGCTGCCGGGCGTTACGTCGAGCGCTATCTGCGAGGCATTTGGCTGGGAGCGCGGTGCCGACCGCAGCTGGGACGAGGCCCCGGTCTATCGCGGCATCATTACGGCCATCATCGGTATCTCTGCCGTGCTGGTGCTTATGCCCGGCGTCGATCTGTTCCAGATTATGATGACCTCGCAGGTCATCAATGGCGTGCTACTGCCCGTGGTTCTGGTGTTCCAGGTGGTTATCGCCGCCGACCGTCACATTATGGGCGCCAACCGCAACGGCCGCGTATGGAACGTGCTCACGTGGGCGACTATCGGCGTGATTACGGTGCTCACGGTCGTCATGTTTGTCCTGCAGGCGATGGGCTACAGCGCTTAACGCCCACTTTTGCTTCCGAACAGGCCGCAGCGATGGACTGCGGCCTGTTTTTTGCCCGATATAGGGCATTAGTTATATGGCAGTGGACAAAAAATGCCAAATATGAGTACTGTTGCTAAGTGAATAGCATTTACATCCAAGAAGATAATGGACATAGCCGATAGTATGTTCATTAAAATTGGCTCCAATATGTCTTAAACCAGTCAGGTTGGCTGCTTTAGGGGGTTGTAGGGGTCGCTCGGACGTCATTTTGGGTGGTTTTGCCTGCTACTAAAATGGTAACAGTACTCATATTTGCCCCTTTTTGTCCACGACCCCTTGGAGCCGGGTGGCGCGCGCAGACGTGGTGTAAGAGCGTCCCGAGGTCCGTCGCTGCAAGTCC